>NZ_JAMOLN010000027.1 GCF_024448165.1 Streptomyces longispororuber | reverse complement strand
CGTAGGTCGCGGCCGGTGAGCATCAGGCAGGAGAACGCGGAACTGCGCGGGTTCCCAGAATCTCGACGACATGTGGCAAGGGACCCGTCTGTGCGTCGGCGGTTAGCCATGACACACCGACGGGTCCCTTGTAGGTCTTCGATCTGCTGCCCCAGGCCCGTTACGGGTCAGGTCGCGATGACGATCTTGCCGATAGTTCGCCCGCCGTCGGCGGTGCCGTGCGCGTCGGCCGGCCGCGGCCGGGCACGCCGAACGGCCGGGCGGGCCTCTTCCTTGACGTCGTCCCACATGGTGCAGTGCTGGGTGTTGAGCCGTGCGGTGATCTGCGCGGCGAAGTCGTGGTCCGGGACAGGCAGGTCGAGTCGGGTTCGGCCGCGACTACGAACGCCACCCGCACCGCTCCGAAGCCATGCTCCACCTCGCGATGATCGACCTCATGGCCCGCCGCATCACCGGCGAAGCCACCCCCAACTGGTGCGACACCTGACCCGGGACCAAACACCGACCCACGGACCAAGCACTCAGTTAGGTGTGGCTGCTTGCCTTGAGGTGGGAGGCGAGGTCATCGGGCAGACGGGCGGGCACAGCTGCCCGATTTCATCCGGCAGAGTCCTTTTTACCCGCACATTCGGATTTAGGGACGACCTTGCTGGACTCCCCGAGGGGGGAATTGCCCAGGCCGTTGCCTGACCAGAACACGCCGATCGAGGCCTTGGGTGTGCCGTCCGGGGCGGTGACGAAGACCTCAGAGACATAGCGCTGCCCGTCGGCGGTCTTGCCTTCGACTTCAAGAACCCGTCCACCGTCCGTGTCGCGCGTGTTCCGTACTGCCGCGGAACGGCGGACGTGTGGCTCGCCAGCCGGCTTGAGGCAGTCTGCCGCCGCAGCCTTCCAGACCTGCTCGCACGCCTCGACCTGGTACGAGAACTTCTTACAGTAGGAGGCTCCGTTCTTGCCTGGGGCTGCAGAGGACAGTTGTCGCAGCACCTTTACTGCCTGCTTCTCACTCACCGGCGGAGCGGGCGAGCTCTCGTTCGTGGTCGATGCAGATTCGCATCCCGTCGTAAGCAGCACCGTGAGTGCTGCGCCAGTAAGGAATTGCCTGCTTCGCATCCTCTTCGCCCCCCATGGATATGCCGATTGGAAGTGGTTCCCACCTACGGAAACCTCACCGCCGGATGCGCCCGACTGACCGATTGCAGCTTTCACCAGCTGGTCCACCGGGAACAGATGATGACCGATCTCGGCGGCCAGCGCATCAGGTTCCCCGAAATTGAGGGGAACTTGAGGTTTCCGAATAGGCAGTCTGAGCACTTTTAGGCCAGCGAGAGGAGAAGAGAGGCTGAGACTGCCAGCAAAATGCTATGCGGCACGCGACGCCGGGCCGCTAACAAAAAAGAGGTTGACCGGCTCTTTTCGGCAACCTCAAATTACCCTCAAGGTCTTCCTCTTAGGCGTGCACGACGCAGGCGTCCCGTGCAACATCTCTATCGCCCGAAAGAAAACAGGAAACGGGGAGGGTTAATGAATCTGCGTAATCGCAGACGAAGACTGGGTGCCGTGATATCGGCGGCGACCGTCATCTTCGGGGGAATGGTGGCATCTAATGAAGGCGATTGATCCCACACTCGACCGCATGGCGCTCGCGGTAGTCGGTCGTGTCGAACATCGGCGGGCGGCCACCCCGGGAGCCGAGCTTCTCGCGGTTGCGGATCCGATCCGCAAGGACCGGGATCGTCGCCTTGATGCTGTGCCTGCGCAGGAAGGCTCGATTCTTACGGGAGTCGTAGGCTTTGTCGGCACGGACCCGGTCCGGTCGAGTGCGTGGCCGACCTGGCCCGAGCCGGGGCACACGAATCGCCTCCAAGACCGGCTCGAACTGCGGGGAGTCACCCCGCTGACCAGCCCTGATCACAAAGGACAGCGGCTCTTGCCCCTGTTCAACCGCGAGGTGGATCTTGGTGGTCAGCCCGCCCCTGGAGCGTCCGAGCCCGTGGTCGACCGGCTCGACGGCGACCCCTCCGGGCGGCGCCTTCTGGAGCTCCCCCATTGTCGCTGCCCCAGCCGCGTGCTGGTGGGCTCGGCAGACGGTGGAGTCGACGTTCACCTGCCAGGCGATCAGGCCCTTCGCATCCGCCTGCGCCTGGAGATGGGTGACGATCCGGGCCCAGGTTCCGTCCCGCTGCCAGCGCCGGAACAGGTCATAACTCCGACCCCACGGGGCCGTACCGCTCGGGCACATCGCGCCACGGCGCACCGGTCCGGGTCCGCCACCGTATGCCGTCTATCAGCTGCCGCCGGGGCCACACCGGCGGACGGCCCGGCTTGATGCCGTGCGGCAGTAACGGCTCCAGCCGGGCCCAGTGGCTGTTCGTCAGGTCACCACGATTCACAGCGCGTGATCATCCACAACCAGGATCCACTTTTGCAACCTCTATGACATCGCCCCTACGGGGTAATGTCCCGCAAATGGAGATCGTGGAAATGACCTCGCTGGAACGTCGCCTCTATGAGGCATTCCCTCGCGGAGAACCGATCGACCTCCGCCAGTCCCAGGACGAGAACCCCGAACAACCCAGCTCCTGGGGTCCCGAACGGACCGTCCGCGCCGAGGTCATCCGCACCCTCCTCCTCGGCGATGCGTCCGAACCCGATGAGGTGCCCGTCCTCCACCTCACCGGCGCGCGGATCACCGGCTTCCTGGACCTTCAGCACGCAGAGATACCGCACCCCATTCGCCTCAACGTCTGCCACTTCGAGCATCCGCCGGACTTCCGTGGAGCACAGACCCGCCAGCTTGACCTCAGTGCGTCCTACCTGCCCGCCCTCATAGCCACCGCCATACGCGTCGATGACGAACTCCGGCTCACTGCCTGCACTATCCCCGGAAGCGTGCAGCTGGGCAGGGCACAAGTCCCCGGCGGAATCTTCCTCGACCGCGCCCGCCTCGGCGTCGACGGCGGGTGCGTCCTCGAGCTCAGCCATGCCTCCATTGGCAACGACATCTGGGCACCCGAACTGGTGGCCCACGGCGAGATCCGCATCGGAGCCGCCCGCATAGAAGGCGCCCTTGACCTCGAAGACGCCCACATCAAGAACTCGGGAGGTGATGCCCTCAACGCCGCCCACCTGACGGTCGGGACCAGACTCAACGCGGGCGGCCTCGTGGCCGAAGGCCGCGTCAGACTCACCGCCGCCAAGGTCACCGGCTGGCTCACCTTCATCGAGGCCCGGCTCCGCAACCCGGGCGGTGTCGCACTGGGCATCAGCAGCTGTGAGGCAGCAGGGTTCTCGCTCTGGGACGCGGCCCCAGTCTCAGGTGACGTCAAAATGCACTACGCCCACTTCAAGATCATCCACGCCAAGCCCGAAGTCTGGCCTGCCAGGGTACGTCTGGAGGGCCTGACGTACGAGGCCCTCGCCCCGCGCCTGCCAGCCGTACAACGACTCGCCCTACTCGAGCGAGACGAAGACGGCTTCGTGCAGCACGCCTACGAGCAACTCGCGGCCTCGTACCGCCGCGTCGGTGACGACGCCGAAGCCCGTGCGGTCCAACTCGCCAAGCAACGCCGGCACCGGACCACGCTGCTTTGGCACGCCAAACTCTGGGGCTACCTCCAGGACGCTACTGTCGGCTACGGTTTCCGCCCACTCCGTGCCATGGCCTGGCTCCTGGCTCTTTTGCTCCTCGGCTCAGTCGCCTACGGACTGAACCAGCCGCCCGCGGCCGAGCGGGGCAAAGGCCCGGACTTCAACCCCGTCATCTATGCCCTTGACCTCCTCCTACCCATCATCGACTTCGGCCAGGACAAGGCATTCGCTCCCACCGGCCTTTACCAGTGGCTGTCCTATCTTCTGATCGCAGCAGGCTGGATCCTCGCCACAACCATCGCCGCCGGAGTGACCCGCAATCTCAACCGCCAATAACCTGTCCGTCCTCCAAGCCTTGACGTCGCCAGACCGTCTGCTGGTCAACCGCCATCCGCTATGAGGCGGCCGTCGCAGTCCACAGCGAGTGGCTGTGCCCAGCACTTTCGCAACAGGCCCTAGCCCGCAGGCACCCCATGGACTCCAACAGAAGGACTGTGCAAGCCTGTTGACGAAACTGATCGCAGGGGAGACCGATGACAAAGCAACCCGAGGAGCAGCCCCAGTCTCGCGTCAGCAATGAGCTATCAGGCCAGGCACAGGTTCATGGGCCGGTGATCCAAGTCGGAACCATTCACGGCGACGTCCATGCGTACGCCGAGACGGCGCCGGAACCGGAGGTGCCTCTGGTGGTGACCTGCACGAGGATCGGAAAAGGTCACATCTTCGTGTACGCCGGCACAGGAATTACCTGGTCGCCCGGCGGTGCGGTCAAGATCCTTGTCGAGGGGCTCAGCGCTCAGGCAGTCGTCATCCACGCGATGCGTCCCGTCATCGTGCGACGCAGTGAGCCGCGTCCGGCGGCGCTCCTCATGCTCATACTGGGGATTCTGGAAACGCGAGGCTTCGTCACGAACCTGGATGCGTCACCACCCGTGCTTCAACCCGACGGGGGACCAGACTTTCCGTTCACCGTCAGCAACAGCGATCCGGAACTCTTCGAGATCACCCCCACGTCGACCTTCGAAGTCGAGTGGCGCATCGAGCTGGATTGGTCGAGCGCGGGCCGCAGCGGAACGATCACCATTGCTCCAGGTGACGCCGACCGGATGACCTACCGGCCCGAGCCCCTCACAGCCGTGCGTGACGCCACCCGTGAGGAGATCGCAATGGTCAAAGAGCGCGAACCCGCCTGGCGAACCATCCTCTAAACCTCGTCACAGGACTTCCGGGCACAGATCGCCAACCGCGCGAACCCGCAGGGGCCGCAGATCGGCCGACGATCCTACGGCAACTGAGGTGGATCAGGCATAGCAGGACGCAGGTTGATCGTGATCGGCTCAACGATGCTCAGCCCTTCGGGCAGTGGCTCACCAAGCCCCCGAGTGATGGCAACGGCGCGTCGCGCGACGACGACTTGTCCTCCGTCGAGAACTGCATCCTTGAGAGAGATGCGTCCGTCGGTGTCTCCGTGACGGTCCTCGCTAACGACCTCGTGCACGATAAGCATCGCTGCAGGTCAGCGACTTGCGCTATCGCGACGTCCGAGGCTTTGACCTGCGCGAACGCGGCGCTGGCTCCTATCGTGCACGAGGTCGTAAGGGCTGTCCCGCAATTGATGACCAGGCGATAAGGGGGTAGTGGTAGTCCGCGGGCTCGTATGCAAGTCGGGGTTCATCTGCCGCCCGACTTGATCCATGGCCATTTGACTGTGCAGACCACGACGGGTGCGACGAGCATGGCCAGCAGCCACAGGCCCACGCTCGCTGGAGAGTAGATGTAGTAACGCCAATGCTCTGGCAGGGGCGACGGCGCGAGTAGGAGCACGATCAGCGCGGTCCATGTGACCAGCACGGCTGCTGCCATGCGTGCTGCGATCATCTCTGTCGGCTCCCTCGACGGCGCTCGTCTTGTTGGATCGGATGATAGGGCGGCTGAGATGATCTCGCTGTGGCTGGAGTGGTCACGGCGTCGGAGCCGTCCTGGATAGCCCCGTTCACCGGGCTGAGCCCGCGCGGCTTCGCCAAGTTGATGACCGTGGTGCGGCGTGAGGTCTCGGACGAGCCGCGGCGCGGACGGCCGTGGAGTCTGCCGCTGGAGGACCGGGTACTGCTGGTCGCGGCGTACTGGCGCACCAACCTGACACTGCGCCAACTCGCCCCGCTCTTCGGCGTCTCGAAGTCGGCCGCCGACCGGATCATCGACCATCTCGGGCCGAAACTCGCACTCCAGCCGCGCCAGCGGTTTGCGAAGGACACCGTGCTGATCGTGGACGGCACCCTGGTGCCCACCCGCGACCACATGGTGGCCGAGCAGTCGAAGAACTACCGCTACTCCACGAACCACCAGGTTGTCATCGACGCCGAGACCCGGGCCGTCGTGATCGTCGGCCGGCCGCTGCCCGGCAACCGCAACGACTGCAAGGCGTGGGAGGAATCCGGCGCGAAGGACGCCGTCGGCAACACGATGACCATCGCGGACGGCGGTTATCCGGGCACCGGCCTGGTGATGCCGCACCGCCGCCGAAAAGGCCAAGAACTGGCCGACTGGCAGAAGACGCACAACACCTCCCACAAACAGGTCCGCGCCCGCGTCGAGCACGTCTTCGCCCGCATGAAGTGCTGGAAGATCCTGCGCGATTGCCGCCTCAAGGGCGACAACGCCCATCACGCGATGCTCGGCATCGCCCGCCTGCACAACCTCAACCTCGCCGGATAAACGGTAGGCCCCGCGACCGGCGCCCGCTCCCCAACCCCGTCGAAGATCATTTACGGGACATCCCTTACTGATTGTTTCAGAATGAGGTTCGGAGTCGTCTCAGGCAGATGATGCTGCAGGCGAGTTGAAGGAGGCCGAGGTGCAGGTCGGCGCGCACCTCGTAGCGGATACGTAGGCGCTTGAACTGGTGGAGCCAGGCGAAGGTCCGCTCGACCACCCAGCGAGTCTTACCCAAGCCGGAACCGTGGGCGACGCCGCGACGGGCAATGAGAGGCTTGATCCCACGCTTCCACAGCAGGCGGCGGTACTTGTCAAAGTCGTAGCCCCGGTCGGCGAACAGTCTGCGCGGTCGCGTCCGCGGGCGTCCTCGCAGGCCCCGGATCGGCGGGATCGCGTCCAAGAGGGGCAGGAGCTGTGTGACGTCGTGGCGGTGGCCGCCGGTCAGCGTTACGGCCAGCGGGCTGCCGTGCCGGTCGACGATCAGGTGGTGTTTGCTGCCCGGCCGGCTCCGGTCGACCGGCGAAGGACCTGTGTGGTCCCCCCTTTGAGCGCCCGGACGTGCGAGCCATCGATCGCCGAGTCCTCCATGCCCAGGAGACTCGCCTTCCGCAGGTCGGCGAGAAGCACTTCGTGCAGGCGGGGCCAGACGCCAGCCTCAGTCCAGTCCCGGAGCCGGCGCCAGGCAGTCACTCCTGAACAGCCAACGACCTGGATGGGGACATCGCGCCAGGCCACGCCCTTGCGGAGCACGTAGATGATGCCGGCGAGCGCGACGCGGTCCGGCACGGGCAGTCGTCCGGGGTGGCGATGGCGTCGGGCAGGCCGAGTGGGGAGAAGCGCAGCTATGCGGTCCCAGAGATCGTCGGACACAAGGTCGGCAGGCATGTTGGAGAGTCTGCCCGACGCCCTATCAGGCATTGGCAGCGAATCCGGTGTTGATGCGACAGGCGGGGCTGGGCGGGTTCAGCGCCAGCCTCCGTGGCGAGGTTCCACGGGCTCGCCGAACAGTGGGCCGAACTCCTGGCCGTCCTCGTCGATCACGACATAGTCCGCTTCCGTCTTCGACGCAGCTGCGTGCAACCGGATGACGAGGTCAGTGACAGGCACGATACGCAGCGACAGGGCTGCGGCCACCTGGGCAGCTTCGTTGTCGATGTCCGGGTTGTACTTGTCGCGGCACAGTTCAAGGCGTCGAGCGGAGACCTGCATGACCTCGACATCGCCACCGCACGAGAACGTGAGGCAGTCGTGCCATTCCAGCCCGATTATGATCTCCAGGGCTTCCCCCAGGTCATCGGCGAGCAGACCGCCTTCCCCTTCGGAACTCGCGTACACAACCGGTCGGCGGCCGTTCTGCCCGGCGCAGAGGAAGTAGGCCCCACCGGCAGTCTCCCCGGCGATCACCTCCATCGGCGCACCTGAGGCAAGCCTCAAGCCCTCGCCATAGTGTTTCCGATGGATGTCGAAGCCGAACGACGACCTCAGCAGAAGGTCGATCTCCGGGGTGTTGTGGATCAGGTCGAGCAGGTGATCACTTGAGGTCATGGCACGGACGATAGCGACTGTCACTGACGTGTCGGCACCGCGGTGAGCAACGTGATGCTGTCCGTCCGCGGCCTGCCTGCCTCCCCCCGAAGATGGCCCTTCACGTTCACTCGAAGGGCCATTCATGCCTGCATCCGAGCCACCACTGCTCATTCTGAAACCACCAGTTAGGCTGAATGCGCTTCCAGCCAGGAGAGCGGGCAACCGGCGCGCGGGAGCGCGCCGTTGAAGGGGCGGGCGAGACAACAAGATGACCAGCACTCCCACGGTGTACGACGTCGCCGAACGGGCCGGCGTCTCCATCGCGACCGTGTCGCGCGTCTACCGGAATCCCGACGCGGTCCGCGCCGCGACCCGCGAGAAGGTACTGACCGTGGCGCGCGACCTCGGCTACGTGCCGAGCGGCAGTGCCCGCGGGCTCGCCAGCCGCACGACCGGCGTGCTTGGCCTGTGCTTCCCCGACTTCCACGACACCGAGGCGGAACACGCCGCCGATGCCGAGGACGGCGAACTGGTCCTCTACTCCGACCAGGTCATCCGCGGCATGGAGCGCGCGGCGCGGCGCCACGGCTACGCGCTGCTCGTCTCGGCCGCCCACGCCGACCAGGCGAACCGGCAGCTCGCCGAGGTGGCGGGGCGCGTGGACGGCCTTGCCGTGCTCGCGCAGGCGGTGAGCGAGGAGGACCTCGGCGTCGTGGGGCGCCGACAGCCCGTCGTCCTGCTGGCCGGTGAACGTCACTCCGGCTACGACCATGTCGAAGTGGCCAACTTCGACGGCCAGTTGGAGCTCACCCGGCACCTGATCGTCGACCACGGGCTGCGCCGGCTCGCCTTCGCCGGCGGCCCCGCGGACTCGCCGGACGGCGAGGCGCGCTTCCGCGGTTTCCAGGCCGCCCACCTGGAAGCCGGGCTGCCGCTTCCGAAGGAGCCCGACACCAGGGGCGACCTGACCCAGACCGCGGGTCGCAAGGCGGCACTGGAGCTGCTCGACCGCGACCGACCCCTGCCCGACGGCCTGATGTTCGCCAACGACCAGATGGCGGTCGGCGCGCTGCTCGCCCTCGAGGCCCGCGGGGTCCGCGTCCCGGACGACATAGTGGTCACCGGGTTCGACGGGATCCCGCTCAGCCGCCTGGTGCGGCCGGCGCTGACGACCGTGCGGCAGCCGACCGGCCGACTGGGCGAAGTGGCGGTGGAGTTGCTGATCGCCCGGCTCCAGGGGCGCGAACGGCCCGCCACGGTCCGCGTGTTGCCGGTGACGCTGAACCGCCGCGCGAGCTGCGGCTGCACACCGGAAAGCACCGTTTAGGGCGCGAACCTCCCGTCATTCACTGGGCGTTCACAAGTTTCGGCACGTTTACGGAAGCGTTACCTACAGCCCTCTTGAGTCACCCCGCACCTTCCTACAAGGTCATGTATGCGCTTACGTACAGCGCTTACATGAACGTGCTGGAGGGCCCCATGACACGCATCAAGTCCGTCGGCGTCACCGCGATCGCGGTGGCTACGGCGCTCACCCTGACCTCCTGCGGAAGCGGCGGGGGCGAACAGGTGGCCGCGGACAAGAAGCAGACGCTCACGGTGTGGGCCATGGGCGAGGAGGGCACTCGACTCCAGGCGGTCACCGAGGAGTTCACGAAGCAGCACCCGAACATCACGGTCAAGGTGACCCCGGTGGGCTGGGACGTCGTGCACCAGAAGCTCGTGTCGGCCATCGCCGCCAAGAAGCTGCCGGACATGGCGCAGATGGGCTCCACGATGATGGGTGAGTTCATCGCCCTGGACGCGCTGGAGCCGGTGGACACGAAGACGTTCAAGAAGGCGGACTTCTTCCCCGCCACCTGGGACAGCAACGTCCAGGACGGGACCGCGTACGGCGTTCCCTGGTACGCCGACACCCGGGTGCTCTACTACCGCACCGACCTCGCGAAGAAGGCGGGCATCACCAAGGCCCCCACCACGTGGAAGGAGCAGCAGGACCTCGCCGCCGCCTTCAAGAAGGCGGGCGCCGAGTGGGGCACCGATCTCCAGCCCAGCAGCACCGGCGCCTGGCAGAGCTGGGTGCAGTACCTGTATTCGGCCGGTGGCGAGCTGATCGGCAAGGACGGCAAGCCGGCCCTCGACTCCCCCGAGGCGATACGGGCGTTCACGCAGTGGGGCAGCTACTTCAAGAAGGGTCTGGCGAAGAAGACCTTCACGCCCGGCTACGACGTCACCAAGGACTTCGGCTCCGGGAAGCGGCCGATGTTCCAGTCCGGCCCGTGGATGGTCGCGAACATCGAACAGCAGCAGCCGCAGGTCAAGGGCAAGTACGAGGTCGTCCCCGTTCCCGCGGACAAGACCTCGACCTCCTGGGTCGGCGGCGCGTCCCTGGTCACGTTCAAGGACAGCCCGCGCAAGGCGGCGGCCGAGGAACTGACCAAGTACCTGACGACGGCGAAGACGCAGGCCAAGTGGTACGAGGTGGACAAGGCGCTTCCGGCCAACAAGGCCGCATGGAACGAGCCCGCGCTCAAGAACGGCGGCGATTCCCTCGCCACCTTCAAGACCTCGCTCGACACGGCGAAGGCGATCCCGCCACTGGAGAAGTGGAACGAGTTCGCCGCGGCCATCGAGGGCGCCCTGGCGAAGATCTCCCAGGGCGAGGACCCGACGGCGACCGCGAAGGCGCTGCAGAAGACGGCCGAGGGACTGGTGTGACCCCATGAGCACCACCACCGCACAGGCCGGGACGTCCGGTGCCGGGCAGGGCGAGGCGATGGCGACGAAGATCCGGGGCGGCGGTGCCGGGCCCGTCCGGCACCGCCGTGACCGGCTGTCCCGCCACAATCTGGCCGGCTGGCTGTTCTCCACACCGTTCCTGGTGCTGTTCCTCACCTTCATGGCGTTCCCGATCGTGGCCACGCTGCTGATGAGCTTCACCGACTTCGGGCTGCGCGACGTCACCGATCCGCTGTCGGCGCAGTTCGTGGGCCTGGACAACTACACGAAGCTCTTCCAGGACGAGAAGTTCGTGAAGGCGCTGTTCAACACGGCGTACTTCGTGGTCCTCGGCGTGCCGCTCACCATCGGCACAGGCCTTGCGGCCGCGGTGCTGCTCAACTCGGGCATCGACCGGATGCGCACCTTCTTCCGGGTCGGTTTCTACGCGCCCGTCGTCACGGCCATCGTGGCGGTGGCGGTCATCTGGCGCTTCGTGCTCGATCCCAGCGAGGGCCTGATCGCGAGCCTCGGCCACCAACTCGGGTTCCGGACACCAGACTTCCTCGGCTCCGAGGCCCTCGCGATGCCTTCGCTGATCGTGATGGCGGTCTGGCGGAACATGGGTTCGGCAATGGTGCTCTTCCTAGCGGGCCTGCAGGCCATTCCGACGGAGGTGCGGGAGGCGGCACGGATCGACGGGGCGGGGATCTTCCAGGAGTTCCGCAGGATCACGGTGCCGCTGCTGCGGCCCACCATGCTCTACGTCGCCGTCATGACCACGATCGGTTTCCTCAACGTCTTCGAGGAGCCGTTCGTGATGACCGACGGCGGCCCGTCGGACAGCACCCTGACGATCTCGCTGGACATGTACCGCGAGGGCTTCGACTTCTTCCACATGGGTTACGCCAGCGCCATGGCGTACGTCCTGTTCGTGGTGGTCCTCGCGATCACCACGCTCCAGCTCCGCCTCCTGAAGGACAAGACCTCATGAGCACGACCGAGACCCGGCCCCCGCTCGCGCCCGCGGCGACGACGCCTCGCCGGGCCCCGGCCGCCCGGGCCCGCCGGACGCTCGTGTACGTCCTGCTCTCCGTCGGGCTGGTCGTGACCGTCGCACCGTTCCTGTGGATGGCGCTGTCGTCCTTCAAGACCCAGCGGGAGCTGGGCGCGAGCCCGCCGGTGTGGGTGCCGACCGAGTGGACGCTGGACAACTTCCGGGAACTGCTCGACCGGATGGACGTGGGGCAGGCGTTCTTCAACTCCCTCCTCGTCGCCGTGTTCGTGACCGTCTGCAACCTGCTGTTCTGCTCCATGCTCGGCTACGCCCTGGCGAAGCTGAACTTCGTCGGCCGGCGGCCGGTCTTCGGCATCGTGCTCGGCGCCCTGATGGTGCCCGGCAACCTGATGCTGCTGCCCATGTTCGTGATGATGAGCGCGATGGGCCTGATCGACAGCTACGCGGCGCTGATCCTGCCGTTCGCGGCCGGAGCGTTCGGTGTCTTCCTGATGCGGCAGTTCATCCAGGCCATCCCGGACGAGCTGCTCGAGGCGGCGCGGATGGACGGCGCCCGCGAGTGGTACATCTTCTGGCGCATCGTGCTGCCGCTGGTCAAGCCGGCCCTCGCGACGCTGGCGATCTTCGTTTTCCTCGGTTCCTGGAACAACTTCCTGTGGCCGCTGGTCGCCACCAACGACCCGGGCAAGTACACGCTCCCGGTTGCCCTCGCTACCTTCGCCAACGACCCGACCCAAGCGGCCGGTTCCAACGGTGTCCTGATGGCAGGAGCGTTCCTCGTGGTGCTGCCGGTGCTGCTGGTGTTCGTCCTGCTGCAGCGCTTCTTCGCCCAGGGCATCGCCACCGCCGGGCTCAAGTAGCCCTTCAGCAGCCTTTTCTGACGAACGGTTCCTGCCCTGTACCACCGGGGCAGGAACCGGAGAATCCGCTGTTTCCGCACGCCCGGCATGTATGCGCATCCATTCGAGAGGCGACCCCATGCTCACCGCGTCACCGCACACCACCACCCTGACCGCACCCACCGGACTGCGTTCCGAGGACGGCACCGGTCACGTGTTCCTGACCTGGAAGCCGGTGCCGGGCGCCCACGACTACCTCGTGCACCGCTCGGTGTTCGCCGAGGGCCCCTACGAGCCCCTGCCCGGCGGGCCCCTCCCCCATCCCCCGTACGCCGACACGCGGGCCGAACCCGGCCACGGTTACTGGTACAAGGTCGCCGCCAGAGACGACCGGGGCGTCGGCCCGCTCACCTCCACGCCCGTCCCTGGGTGCGTCATGGCCCGGGGCATCGCGCTCGCGACCGTGACAGTGACGGTCGACGCCGCCGGCACCACTCCCCCGCAGCTCACCGGCGACGGCGCCCACGCCCTGGTCCGCTCCGTGGCCGGACCTACGGACGACGGCGACCACGTGCGCGTAGCGATATGGAACTCGGCCACGGACCGCACCACTTCACCGGCCGGCTCACCGGCCCTGGACCGCACGGTGGTCGTACGGGTGACCGGCCTCGCCCCGAGCGCCTCGTACACCGCCGCACTGCACGGCGCGGACACCGCTCCCGCCGACGCCAAAGCGGCGTACCGCGCACTCGGCGCCTCCCTGCGCCACTCGCCGCTCCCACCCCTGCCCACCGCGCCCGACGGCACCGCGAGTCTGACGCTCGACGTTCCGCTGCCGGGACTGCTCTCGCTCCACCTGTTCCGTGTCTGACCACGCCCCCCCCTCACAGGAGAGACCGCATGAAACGCCGCACCTTCCTCGCCACCGCCGCCGGCGCCTCCACCGCCCTCGCGCTCGGCACCACGACCACGGCCTCGGCGTCCGGCCGCAGTGACGGCGGCACCGAGGCGCTGCTGCGCCGCTGGTTCCGTGACACCTGCCGCTCCATCGAGGCCCTGACCACGGACTTCGGTCTGACCGCGGACACGATGGACGTCACCGCGAGCACGCTCACGCCGTCGGTCAACACATCGCCGACCAACATCGGTTGCGGCCTGTGGGCGACCGTCGCCGCCGGTGGGCTCGGCGTCATCGACGCCACGACGATGCGCCGCCGCCTCGACCGCACCGTATCCGCCGTCGAGCGCCTGGAGCGCGCCCACGGCTTCTGGTTCAACTGGTACGACGCCTACACCGGCGAGACCCTCACAGCGTGGCCGGACAGCGGCGACCCGGTCGACCCGTTCCTGTCGTCGGTCGACAACGCGTGGCTGATCACGGGCCTCAGGCTCGCCGCCGACGCGGACCCGTCGCTGCGCCCGCGCGTGGCGCGGCTGCTCGCGGACGCCGACTGGTCGTTCTACTACACGCCGTACGACGCCTCGGCCCCGGCGACCAACCCCGGTCAGCTGCACGGCGGTTACTCCATGGGCACCGAGTCCTTCACCTCGCACTGGTACGGCACGCTCAACACCGAGCCGCGCATGGCCAGTTACCTCGGCATCGCCGACGGCTCGCTGCCCGGCGAGCACTACTGGCACACCGACCGCACCCTGCCGCCCGGCACCGAGCAGGGCCAGCAGCCCGAAGGCGCGTGGGTGACGGTAGACGGGGTGCGGCTGTGGCGCGGCCACTACACGTACCGGGGCCGCACGTTCCTCCCCTCCTGGGGCGGGTCGATGTTCGAGGCGCTGATGGTCCCGCTGTTCGTCCCGGAAGCACAGTGGTCGCCGGGCGCTTGGGGGCTCAACCACCAGCGCTACGTGCGCAGTCAGATCGAGCACGGGATGATCGAGGAGGGGTACGGCTACTGGGGCTTCTCCCCCGCGAACGTCCCCGCGGGCGGCTATGCCACGTACGGCGTGCCCGCCCTCGCCACGTCGGTCGACGGTTACCCCTCCGGTGGCGTCGTCACCCCGCACGCGTCCTTCCTCGCGATGCCGTTCGCGCGCGACGAGGCGATCACCAATCTGCGGCGCATCGCACGGGACTTCGGAGCGTACGAGGACGGCATCGGCTTCCGCGACTCGGTCGACGTCACCACGGGCCGGGTCAGCGATCACGTGCTCGCGCTCGATCAGGGCATGATCGTGGCGGCGCTCGCCCAGGTGCTCAAGCCGGGGCTGCTCCAAGTCCCGTTCAGCAGCGGTGGTTTCGCGCGGCGCGTGCGGCCGCTCCTCTCGAAGGAGAGCTTCGGCATATGAGCGCGGGGAGAAGCACCGGGCGGCGCCCCAACATCGTCGTGATGATGACCGACGACCATGCCGTCCCCGCCATCGGCGCGTACGGAAGCGTCATCAACCGGACTCCGGCGGTGGACCGGCTCGCAGCCGAGGGCATGCGGTTCCACAACGCCTTCTGCACGAACGCGATCTGCTCGCCGGCCCGGGCCACCCTACTCACGGGCACGTACAGCCACGTGAACGGCATGACGACGCTGGAACAGCCCGGGCAGAAGTTCGACGCGCGTCAGCCGTCGTTCCCCGAGATGCTGCAAGCGGCCGGGTATCAAACGGCGATCATCGGCAAATGGCATCTGGGACACGGCGGAGTCAGCGACCCGTGCGGCTTCGACCACTGGGAGGTCCTGCCGGAGCACGGGCAGTACCACGACCCGAGCTTCCTGACCGTCGACGGTGAGACCAAGTACACCGGCTACGTCACCGACATCATCACCGACCTGGCCCTGAACTGGCTGGACGGGCGGGATCCCGACCGCCCGTTCGCGCTCCTGATCCAGCACAAGGCACCGCACCGCGCCTTCGAGCCGGCCGAGCGCCACCGTCATCTGTACGAGCAGGACCACATCCCGGTCCCCGCCACGCTGCACGACGACTACGCGAACCGGGCGGCCGCGGCGGCCGACGCGCGGATGCGGATGTCCGATCTGGAGGCGCAGGACCTCAAGTCGCCTGTGCCCGACGGGCTTTCGGAGCGCGAGGAGAGGGAGTGGCGCTACCAGCGCTACATCAAGGAGTACCTGCGGGTGATCGCGGGCCTCGACGAGAACGTAGGACGGGTCCTGCACTACCTCGACGTCAGCGGTCTCGCCGCTGACACCGCGGTCGCGTACACCTCCGACCACGGCTTCTATCTCGGCGAACACGGCTGGTTCGACAAGCGGTTCATGTACGAGCCGTCGCTGCGCATCCCGTTGGTCGTGCGCTGGCCGGGCGTGGTGGAGCCGGGGTCGTCGTGCGACGAGCTGGTGGCCAACGTCGACTACGCGCAGACCCTCCTGGACCTCGCCGGCGTGCCCGCGCACGAGCGGATGCAGGGCAGGAGTCTGTTGCCGCTGCTGCGGGGCGAACGGCAGGACGACTGGCGCGACGCGGTCTACTACCGCTACTTCGAGCACCTCGACGTCTGCCACGGCGTCCAGGCCAACTACGGGATCCGCACCCGCACGCACAAGCTGATCCACTACCCGGGCCACGGTTCGGGGCAGGTCGGGGCGTCGCCCGAGACGCGCCCGCCGCAGTGGGAACTGTTCGACCTGGAGCGGGATCCGTACGAGCTGCACAACCGGTACGACGACCCCGCGTACGCGCAGGTCGCCGAGGACCTCACCGCGCGCCTCACTGCGCTGCAACTGCACTACCTGGACACGCCTGAACACCTGAGCACCAAGGAGCCACGATGACGCTGGACGACCCGACCACCGGTATCTTCCCGCGGCGCAGAACCGTGTTGGGAGCGGGAGTTGCCCTGGCCGCGGCCTCCGGGTCGTTCACCACCGCGGCGGCGGCCGAGACGTCGAAGGACCGGTCCGCGGTCTCCGTCGCCTACCGCGACAAGCAGATTCTCATCGACGGCGAACCGGCGGTCGTCCTCGCCGGTGAGATCCACTACTTCCGGCTCAAGCGCGCCGACTGGCAGTCGCGGCTCGACCGGGCAAAGGAGGCCGGGCTCAACACCATCGCCACGTACATCCCGTGGATGTGGCACGAGACGGCCGACGGCTCGATCGACGTCACCGGCCGGACCAGGCCCGAGCGCGACCTGGGAGCGTTCCTGGACCTGTGCCTGGAGAACGGCTTCCATGTCATCGCTCGGCCGGGCCCGTTCACCATGGCCGAACTCAAGGGCGAGGGCGTTCCACAGCGGGTGCGCACCGACCACCCGGAGATCGTGCCGACGGGCTGGAACGGGGACAAGGCCACCACGGCCGCCGTCGACTACCTGGCGCCCGCCTTCCTCAAGGAGGTCGAGCGCTGGTACGACGCGGTGATCCCGGTCATCGCCGAGCGCTTGCACCGCAAGGGCCGGCCCGGAGTGATCGCCTGCCAGCTCGACAACGAGATCGGCATGCTCCCGTGGGTCAGCAACGGGCCCATTCTGACCGACCGTTGCCTACGGGACTTCAACTCCTGGCTGGACACGACGTACGAGAAGGACCTGGCCGGGCGCTATCCCTTCGCGGGCGGCAGCGCGGGCGAGCGCGACGCCGCGATCCGCTCGCCGAAGGACAGTTACGCGCCCGCCCTCATGCACGACCTGGGGACGTACATGCGGGGCGTGATCGCCGACTACGCGGCGAGGCTCCGCTCGTACGCGGAGAAGGGCGGGCTGCACGGCGTCCCGTTCCTGATCAACATCCACGGGACGGGAGGCGGCAAGGCGGACAGCTTCCCGATCGGCATCAGCCAGCTGATGGAGTCCTACGCGGGCAGGCCCGGGATGATCTCCGGCGCCGACTTCTACCTCGGCGATCTCACCCTCGCCAACGTGACCGACCTCTATCTGGTCAACGCGTTCATGGACGCGGTCCACGACGCCGACCAGCCGTTGACGGCCCTGGAGTTCGACGCGGGCCACGCCGACTACGGCGACGACCTGAGCAACGAGACAGGGCGCGGGGCGGTCGGGCTCAAGACGCGGCTCTGCGTCGCGCAGGGCGCGAAAATGATCAACTACTACCTGTTCGCGGGCGGCTTCAACCCGAAGCTCGACAAGCCGGTCCGCGACGGCAACGACCGCATCGGCATCACCGGCGAACGCCATGGCTTCGCCGCGCCGATCGACCCCGAGGGCAGGCCCGGTGTCAGCTTCGCCCCCACCAAGGAGACGGCCCACGCCGTCCGCGGCCTCGCCTCGGCGCTTGCGCCGATGAAGGCGGAGTACGACGACGTGGTGCTCGGTTTCGTGCCCGACCACTACCTCACCGAGTACCGGCCGCCGCAGAGCGACGCCGTGCAGGCCGTGGTCGACGATGTGACGGGCACCCGTGGCTTCGGCCCGCGCGGCGCCCTGACGCGCGCGATGCTGCTCGGCGGCTTCCGGTACCGGAGCGTCAACCTGCAAGCCGGCGACCTCGATCCGGTGAAGCAGCCGGTCCTCGCACTGGCCACCGGGCAGTATCTGGCGCGCCCGGTCCAGGAACGGCTCGTGCGCTACCTCAAGGCCGGCGGACGGCTGCTGCTGTCGGGCCAGGTGCCGGGCAAGGACATGACGGGCGCGTCCTGCACGGTGCTGCGCGACGCGCTGGGCCTGATGCCGGGCAAGACCCTCACGGACGCGAACCAGTTCTGGCTGTCCGTGACCGCGCACGGCTGGGCGGCGCCGCGGGCCGAAATCCGGGTGTCCAGGGCCCAATTGTGCTCGGCGAGCAGGGGCGAGACCGTGCTGCGCGAGGTGTCCAGCGGGGACGGCTGCGGCTTCGACATCCCCGTGGGCAAGGGCCGGGCCGTCGTGATCACCTCGGAGTACCGCTGTGACCTCGACTTCTGGCTCAGTGCCTTCAAGGTCCTGGGCGCGGCGCCCGCGATCGGCCACAGCGCCACTGCCGCGGGCGTCTTCATGCTCACCACCAAGGACGCGGACGGCGGCCGGCTGCTGCACGCCTTCAACGTCACCTCCGGGTACGACGAGTCCTGCACAGTCACCGAGAAGGGCAAGGCCCTGTTCGGCGGCGAGCGGCTGCATCTGGCGGGGGCGAGCGCGGCGATGCTGCCGCTGGGCCTGACCGCGGGCGGGCTGCGCATCGCGTACGCGACCGCGGAGATCACCGGCATCTCCGACGGCAAGGTCACCTTCCGCGCACTCGGTGACGAGGCCGTCGTGGCCGTCGACGGCCGGGCGCGCTGCGAGGGCGCCAAGTCCTCGTACGAGGGCGGGCGCACCGTCCTGCGCGTGCGCCGCGGGGAGTTCACGGTCAGCAAGGGGTGACGGCCGCGTAGGAGGGGCCGCACTGCCGACGGGCGGTGCGGCCCCTTGTGCGTTCCTGGGTTTCCAGGCTCTGGGGTATCTACAGCTCGAAGATGCCGTAGCCGAAGCCCTCAGCGTTGATCCGGCCCCGGCCTACCGTGACCCCGGACGCCACGACCGGGGTGGCGCTTTCCTGCGGGGCGGCGACATCCGCGTACTCACTGCGCGGGTTGACGACCACGAGGTGGCGGCCACCGCGGACGTAGACGAGCGGGTAGCCGTCGTGCAGGACCTCGGTGCTGCCCGCGGGGCCGAGGTCCGGGGAGGCGCGGCGCAGGGCGATCAGGCGGCGGACCAGGTGCAGGAGGGAGTCGGGGTCGGCCTGCTGGGCGGCGACCGCGGGCCGGTCCTGGTCGGGGTCTACGGGCAGGTAGAGCCGGTCGGCCGGGGCGGTGGAGAAGCCCGCGTTCGGGGTGTCGTCCCACTGCATGGGGGTGCGGGAGCCGGCCCGGTTGTAGCGGGGGCCCAGGCGGCTGCCCTCGTGGTCGGGCAGGCCGGGGACGTAGCGCATGCCGATCTCGTCGCCGTAGTAGATCGCGGGCAGCGTCGGCCAGGTGAGCTGGAACGCGAAGGCGGCGGGGAGCTGCTCCGCGGTGCGCGGGCCGCAGGCCAGGCGGGAGAAGTCGTGGTTGGCGGTGGGCAGGGCGAGGAAACCGGCGTCGCCGACGGCTTCGCGGGCCGCGCGCCAGCCGTCGAGGAAGGTCCGCGGGGAGCCTTCGCCGGCCGCGTCGAAGTACGGGGCCTGCGGCGCCCACGGCTCGCTGACCGTGCCGGCGAAGTTGTTCCACAGGGAGCGCAGGTACAGGCCGTCGTTGTCGGAGCCGAACTGCAGGAAGAAGTCGCCGTGGAAACCGGCCGGGACGGAGACTGCCGGGTCGCCCCATTCGGACAGCAGCGCCGCGTGCGGGTGCGTGGCGTCGAGCCAGCCGCGCAGCTCCCGCCACAGCTTCGCGGTCTCTTCGTGGCCCGGGTCGTCCTTGACCAACGACGCGGCCATGTCGACGCGGAAGCCGGACAGGCCGAGGGAGAGCCAGTGGTCCATGATGTCGCGCAGCGCCTGACGGTTGGCGCGGGGGCCTTCGGCGTCGACGGGCAGGCGCCAGGGCTCGTCCGCCTTCATGCGGGCGTGGCCGAAGTTGAGGGCGGGCTGCGACTCGAAGAAGTTGGGCTGGTAGAAGCCGGGGCGGGTGCCGGGGGACGCGACGAAGCCGGGCGGCGCCGCGTCGGTGTCGGCCCAGATGTAGCGCTGGTCGGCGGGGTCGTTCATCGACGCCTTGAACCAGGCGTGCTCGTCGGAGGTGTGTCCTGCGACCAGGTCGAGCAGGACGCGGATGCCGCGGCGCCGGGCGGCGTCGACGACCTTGGCCAGGTCGTCGTTGGTGCCGTAGCGCGGGGCGACGGTGAGGTAGTCGCTGACGTCGTAGCCCGCGTCACGGAACGGTGAGGCGAAGCAAGGGTTGAACCAGACGGTGTTCACGCCGAGCCAGGCCAGGTGGTCCAGCTTGGCCTCGACACCCGCGAAGTCACCGATGCCGTCGCCGTTCGAGTCGGCGAAGGACTGCGGATAGATCTGGTAGAGGACGGCGTCGGCGAGCCACTCGGTGGCGGGGCGGCGAGAGGTCATGGGGTGGGGTCCTCCGAGGACGGTCGGGACGGTGAGGATGACGACTCCGACGGCGCGGTGTGCACCACAGCGTGGATCGGCAGGTGGTCGCTGGGGAAGCGCCCGCCGGGGGCGAAGGTGTAGGCGTGCGCCGAGCGGACCCGGACGCCGCGCGAGACGAGGATCCAGTCGATCCGCTCGCCGCCCGGGACCGGGGGCCGGTAGTCGTGGAAGGTGCCCAGGTCAGGGCCGCGTTCCTCGGCCGTGTCCCAGGCGTCCACGAGATCGGCGGCGGCGAGGAGCCGGGTGTACGGCGAACTGCCAGGACCCGCCGGGGAGTTGAAGTCGCCGGTGACGATGCGCGGGACGTCCGGAACGAGCGCGTTCAGCCGCTCGGCGAGCAGCTCGGCGGAGCGTTCACGGGCGTCGGCGCTCGCATGGTCGAAGTGGGTGTTGGCGGCGCAGAACTCCGTGCCCGTGACCAGGTCGCGGAAGCGGGCCCAGGTGACCATGCGGGGGCAGCCGCCGCCCCAGGTGTTGGAACCGGGGACGTCCGGGGTGCCGGAGAGCCAGAAGTGACCGTGCGCGAGAGCGGCGAGGCGGCGACGGTCGTAGAAGAGGGCCATGAACTCGCCGTCGTCACCGCCGTCCCGGCCCTCGCCGACCCAGTCGTAGTCGGCTGTGGACGAACCCAGCGCGGCCTCGACGTCCCGCACCTGGTGCCGCAGACCCTCCTGCGTTCCGAGGAGATGCGGACGCGCGCCGCGCAGCAACTCACCTACCGCCGGTCTGCGCTCGGGCCAGGTGTGGGGCGGATTGTCCCAGTGGACCTGCAAGTTGAGGCTCATGACGCGCAGTCCGTACTCGTCCTCCGGGAACCCACGGCCGTTCACGGGAAACCTCCCCACCCTCTTGAACGCATTTCCTGAATGCGCTTACATGACTGGCGCACACGTTAACTTCGCATGGGCAATGCGGCAATAGAGCGGTGAGGGGCTCGCATGCTTCGAGGGTATGAGGACCAGGTCAAGGGGCTTCTCGACCGGATGACGACCGCCGAGAAACTGGGGCAGCTGCAACAGCTGACCTGGACCGGCGACACAGGTCCCGGCGGAGGCCAGACCGCGCACATCGAGGCGGCCGCGCGCGCCGGAGTGCTCGGTTCCGTGCTCAACATCCACGGCGCGGCGCACACCAACGCTCTTCAGCGGATGGCCGTCGAGGAGTCGCGGCTCGGCATCCCGCTGCTGTTCGGCCTGGACGTCATCCACGGCTTCTGGACCACGTTCCCGATCCCGCTGGCGCAGGCGGCCTCCTTCGACCCGGAGGTGGCGCGACGGGACGCCGAGGTGTCGGCGGCGGAGACCCGCTCGAACGGGGTGCGCTGGACGTTCTCGCCGATGATGGACGTCACCCATGAGCCGCGCTGGGGCCGCATAGCGGAGGGCTCCGGGGAGGATCCGTACGTCAATGCCGCCTTCGCCGTGGCCAAGATCGAGGGTTACCAAGGTGCGGCCGACGGTGGCCAGTTGGCCGACCCGGACCGCATCGCGGCCTGCGCCAAGCACTTCGTCGCCTATGGCGGGGCGGAGGGCGGCCGCGACTACAACACGGTCGACGTCTCCGAGCAGCGGCTGCGCAACCACTACCTGCCGCCGTTCAAGGCGGCCGTCGACGCGGGCGCGGCCACGATGATGGCCGCGTTCAACACCGTTTCGGGTGTCCCCGCGCACGGCAACGCGCACACGATGAACGCGATCCTCAAGGAGGAGTGGGCGTTCGACGGTTTCGTCGTCAGCGACTACACGGGCGTCGAGGAGCTGATCGCGCACGGCTTCGCCGAGGACGGCGCCGACGCGGCACGGCTCGCCTTCAACGCCGGGCTCGACATGGAGATGGTCTCCACCCATGTGACCGATCACGGCGAGCGGCTCCTGGCCGAAGGGCTGATTAGTGAGTCCCGGATCGACGACGCGGTCTCGCGCATCCTGCGCCTCAAGTTCGCCCTCGGCCTGTTCGAGAATCCGTACGCCGACGAGAGCGCCGAGATTGCCGACCCGACTCCGGCCGCACGCGAGGCGGCACGAGCGGCGGGCGCCCGGTCCATGGTGCTGCTCAAGAACGACGCCGGCATCCTCCCCCTGGAGCGCACCGCCGCCTCGATCGCGGTGGTCGGCCCGCTCGCGGACTCCACGGATCTGCACGGCACTTGGGCGGGCCCCGGTGGCTACCAGTTGCCGTCGGTCAGCATCGTGGACGCGGTGCGCACGGCGGCGCCCGACGCCCGCGTCACGCACGCCGGTGACGACATCGCGGCCGTGGTCGCCGCGGCGCGGGAGGCCGAGGTCACGGTCGTCGTGGTCGGCGAAACTCCCGCGCTCAGCGGTGAGGCGGCCGTGCGCAGCGACATCGATCTCCCCTCCGGTCAGGAGGAGTTGATCGCCGCCGTCGCCGCGACCGGGAAGCCGTACGCCGTAGTGCTCCTGAACGGCAGGCCCCTCACGATCGGCGGCTGGCTGGATGCCGCGCCCGCGGTCCTGGAGGCCTGGCACCCGGGCATCGAGGCGGGGCACGCCGTGGCGGACGTGCTGTTCGGCACGGTCAACCCCGGCGGCAAGCTGCCCGTGTCGTTCCCGCGCGCGGTGGGCCAGATCCCCGTCTACTACAACCACGAGAACACCGGCCGCCCCGCCCGTGTCCCCGGCGCCGACCCGAAGTTCGTCTCGAAGTACCTGGACCTGGACGAGACCCCGCAACTCCCGTTCGGGCACGGCCTGAGCTACACGACGTTCACCACCGGCGCCCCCGAGCTGCGGCGCTGCGAGATCACTCGCGACGAGCTCACCGCGGGCGAGACGGTCGAGGTCACCGTGACGGTCACCAACACCGGTGACCGCGCCGGCGACGAGGTCGTCCAGCTCTACATCCACGACGTCGCGGCGAGCATCGCCCAGCCGGTGCGCCGACTGCGCGGCTTCGAGCGGGTGGCGCTGGAGCCGGGCGCGAGCACGACGGTCCGTTTCCGGCTCGGCGGCGAGGACCTCGGCTTCTGGACGAACGACACGACGGGGACGTACGTCGTGGAGCCCGGCCGCGTCGACGTCTACGCGGGGACGAGCTCGACGGCGCGGGCGTGCGCCACACTCCGCGTTCTGTGACCCATCTCTGATCCGCGTACGGTCGGTGGCTGAGCAGTGGTCACCATGGCAACAGCCCCTCCGGGGCGGCACTTTGATACGACGTGCCGCCCCGTCGCTGCGCGGCGCGCGTCCGATGTCCGGCACCCCGACCACGACCACTGGTCGAGTTGAGGAGTACAGCCCGATGACCGTCACGGCCGCAGCACCGCAGTCCGAGCTGGACCGTCACTACGAGGGCCTGGCCCGCACCCACACCGCCGACTTCACCCGGGAGGAGTACGTACACCTGTCGAACGTGCTCTCCCCGGAGACGATCGCGGCGTACGAACTCACGATCACCTCCGAGGTGATCCGGCTGAACACGCAGGGTCTGCCCCTGGCGGAACAGGACACCTACGGCAAGGCGTTCCTCCAGATGACGAATCTGTGGCAGCACCACGAGAAGGTGAAGGAGCTGGACTCCGCAGCTCGCTACCGCCCGTGCCTGACCGTGCGGAAGACCAATACCTCTGGCACCGCTCCCTCACCCCAGCGCAGCAACGCGACGCCGCAGTGCTCGACCACCTCGAGACGCTGAACAGCCATCTGGCCGGGCACCCGGCCCCCGGACTCGACCCGCACGATCCGCTTCCCGAGGTCGCACTCCAGGCCGCCGAGGGCTTCAATCCCAACCTGTCCCGGCTCATCGCCAGCTACCGCAGGACCCGTGACAGTGACACGAGCCCATGACCCAGGGCAGGGATGGACGAACTCCTCGTTGTCAGTGCCGGGTGGAACACTCCTTGCATGGCATTGAGGACCCCGAGCTTTCTCGATCTGGAGACGCTGCTCTCTCAGGCGGAGTACCACGACATCAACGTCCCCGTGGCGCAGGACATTGTCGAAACGACGGTGAGCAAGAGGTCCGGCGGCGGCAAGGCCGGCATCGGCGCGCTGGCTCTGAACGGGTCCGCGGGAAGCGACTTCCAGTTCCAGTCGACCTACAGCCTGGCGCCGCGGGAGAAGGCGACCGTCTCCAAGGTGATCGACGGCCTGATCCGCGACAAGGCGGTCACCGTCAACCCGGCCGGAGACTCAGCCCTCTTCAAGGACGCCCTCGTTGAGATCGAGGGCACCGCCCGGATCACGGCCGCGAGCGTGATGAGCAAGCTGTTCTTCGTCTTCCGGCAACTGATGCGGGACCGCGACATCGACGATCTCAGCGAGCTCGCCAACCTCGATGTCCACGACACCGACGTCGCGCAGGCGATCCAACGGGTCTACCTGCACAACGAACTGCTGCCGCTGCCCATGCTCTTGGAGGTCACCGGGAGCTCCCTGCCTCACAAGGTGTACGTCCACGTGCGCCCCGACTTCTTCATCAACGAAGCATCGGCGGATCGCCTCGAAGGAGACCTGCGCATCCTCGGCAGTGTGTACCGGCTTATCCCCGACGGGGAGTTCAGGGTCACCGACGAATGGCTTCTGCACGGCTGGGAGTTCATGATGCGCAGGATCATGATGGCGCAGATCCAAGACGACCTCCGAGAGGTCACCCAGCAACTCACCCGGCTCGGTCTGGACGTCCCCGAAGACGACGTCCAGGCCTACATCTCCGGCCCCGCCGTCGTCATCGACGCCATCGCGCTGTACTGAGATCCAGCTCGGAACTCGGCTCTGCCGGCCGAATTCCCGGTCGTCGGCTCCGGGTGCGCAGCGCGGCCTGACCATCGGGCCAACCCCCGGAATCAACGAGCGCCGCCGTACCAACCGAGCAGTTGGCCAGCGGGGTGTTCACGCCAGGCGCGCGAGGGCGAACGTGCGCACAGCCGGGTCTGTGGCGAGCGCCGCATCGGCAAGGAGGTGGATGCGCCAGTACAGGGCGGCGCGTCGGCCCGCGCGGCGGCCTGGCCGATGGGCGAGGGCGGTCATGGGGGCGGGTCGGGGAGTTGGAGGCGGACAGCGAGTCGGGCGGTGTCGGACAGGGGGTCGCCGAAGGCGGCGAGTTCCCAGTCCAGCAGTCCGGCCCGGACGAGGTGTCCGGGTTGCAGGTCATGGTGCAGCAGTCGGGGCTCGACGCCGTCGAGCGCGAGGTCGTCGAGTTTGTGGCGGAGCTCCGTGGCGATATCGGCGAGGCCGGGGGCCGCTGCGGCGTAAACGGTCAGGCGCGCGTGCAGGTAGTCGCGCCAGGTACGGAACCGCACCGCGCCGGCCAGCCGTCCGGCGTGCGTACCGGGGATGCGGTGTATGGCAGCCAGCGGTGCGGCGAGTGCGTCGAGGAAGCCCTGCGCGGCAATCGGGGTGGCGTCGACGGCCGTTTAGGCCGTCCACGCCGGGCAAGCACCACGCCCCGGCGCCCAGCAGGCGCGGCGCCGGGGCGTGGTGCCCGGCCAGGAGACCAAGCGTCGGCTGCCCCGTGGCGGCCCGGGGCCGGGTCGTCGTAGTGCTTGAGCACGTACGGGGCGGGCCCGTCGATGTACCAGACGCGGTGGCCTGCCCGGTGGTGATCTCACGGGCGCCGTGCCAGGACCACAGCTTTGACGGAGTTGCGGATCGTCGGGGCTACGGTCTCGGACATGAGCAGGCTCCCAAGGTGGGTACGACGGCGAGGGGTTGGAGGGTCAGCGTTCAGTTTTGCCGAATTCATGGTGGCGCCCGGTCGCTCGGCGCCAGAGCAGTCGCCATGGACCGGCCAGCCGTACGAACGGCTGGAGCGGGCTGGCCACGACCAGGCGAACCAGATGGCCGGAGCCGGCCCGGGGTGGCAGCGTCGTTGACGGGGGCGCAGTGACGCACGCGTGCAGGGCCGGCGCCAGGGCCAGCAGTCGCGCGGGTAGCAGCGGGCCGTGCAGCAGCACGCCGACTGCCGCGAGCGTGGCCCAACTAGGACCAGTCCTGGCGATCATCCGGTGCGGCGCCTCGGTAATACTTTGACCGGAATCGTGGGAAGGGGCGGGCGAATCCGTGGACAGTGACCTGCGGCGTGCGGTGGTCGTGACGCTTGGCGAACTCGGGCGAAGCGATGACTGGCGTGACCGGGCGGACTCCGGTCACAGCCTGGCAGGGTTCGCCGAGATGCCGGAGGCCGTAGAGCTACTGCTGGCAGGGCATTTGCGTTGCGGGCGGCCAGGCCGAGGAAGGTCACAGGCCGCGCAGTGATGCGCAGTTGCAGTCCGGGGTGGCGGCTGGGCTGCAGGACCAGCTCGATGGCCTCACTGTTGTCGAGGTTCGCCCGGGAACGCAGGTGGCCGCTCAGCAACCAGTCGCCGACGGATTCGGTGTCTTCGTCGGCCAGTAGAGACTGAAACGTATGGGCCAGCACGCGCATCCACGGCAGGGCCGCGTTGGCGCTTCGCGCGGCGTAGGAGCCAACGAGTGCATCCATCTCCGGGGTATGCAACAGGCACTCTGACCAGAAGCCGCCCTGGGCGTGCGCTGATCTGGTCACGCCCCCTCCGGTGAGGATGCCGCAGCCCTCGGCATCGGTGCGGCGGCCCGTGAAAGGCGGCACGTGACTGCCTCAGCCATGACTTGGCTGGCGTGCCAGAGACAGGACAGGCCGTGCTGCCGGTAGATCGAGGACGGCGCGCAGTCCCAGATGCCTGCCCGCGTGGGACGCTACGCTCGAGCGGAGATACATCGCGGTGTCCGGGGCCGGGGCACCGGCCGGGGCCACCTCGACCGCGATCTGGGTACGGCTCCTGTGCACGGTGACCCGAAGGTGGTCGGCCCCTGCGGTGGCGGCGCAGACGTCCCGCGTCAGGCAGGCAGCCCGCTGGCCGAGCTCATCGGCGTACAGGACCGGCAGGCCCCAGCCCCGGGCGATGTCACGCACCGCCAGCCGGGTCAGCAGGCCCAGACTTGCCGTCACTGGCCGCGTCCACGACAGCGCTTCGTCGTGGCTCGGCGAGTCCTCCGCGCGGCCGTGCGCCTCAGGCTCCTGCGTGCAGGCCGCCGGGCACGATCCCTCGCCCTGGGGAACGTCGATGGCCGCCCACACCCTCGTCCCGTCGATGTGAGGGTGAGCGCCCCAGCGGGTGGCCAACTCCTCGACGAGCAGCAGGCCACGCCCGTGCTCGCGATCACCGTCAGCCGGCCGGGCGGCGAGCGGCTGTTGCGGTCCAGGCCCTTCATCGGTCACGGTGAGGACAACCTCGGTCGGCCAGAGCGAGATCTGCACGACGACGGTATCGCTCGCCGTGTGGCACACCGCGTTGGTAACCAACTCTGAGGCGATCACTGCGAGTTCGCCAAGCAGGTCGCCGCGCACTCCCCACTGCTGCAGAAGCTCGCATACGTACCGGCGGGCAGCGGGAACGGACTCCAGGCGGTGCGGGAAGCGGCATTCGCCGCTGCGCAGCGGCGGAACGTCGACGCGCGGCCTGTGGGGCACCTCCTGCAGGCACCTGGAGGAGTGGCAAGTTCGCGAGAAGGGCTGGTCGGTCATACGACTCTCCAAGACCTAGTACTGCCCGGCTGTGTGGTGGTGGACAACACCCAAAGATCACCAGACGCTTACGTACCGGTACGCAGCGTGCCGCCCGCTGAAGCATGGCAGAGCAACGACGCCCACAGAACTCTCTTGGCAGAATTCTGCTAGAGGAAATCTGCTCCCAACCCGTCGACGACGGAAGCAAGTTGACGGACACTTTGAAACATTCGCTTCTGACGCCGAAGATGCGTTGCCACCGGCGAACGTTCGAGGCGAGACTGACGTCATGCAAGGGGAGGACAATCCGATGAGCGAGGCCATCGAGTCCGCGACACCAGCGCTGTGCCGTCTGCAGCTCGGAAGCGAACTACGCAGACTCCGCAACGAGGCCGGCCTCAAAGCGGCCGAGGTCGTCCGCGAGCTGGCATGGGCCGGATCGAAGCTGACACGCCTGGAGACGGCGGACAACGGGATCGTCGAGCCCTCAGACGTCATGGCGCTGTGCCAGATCTACGCAGCCCCTGCCGAGACAACCGCGATCCTCAAGGGATACGCGACGGTCACCAAAACCAAGAGGGACTGGTGGCAGTCACCCGAGTACCGCGACGTCATTCCCCCGGGACTGAAGGCATACCTCAGCCTGGAGGCGACCGCCTCGTCCTTGAACACCTACGCATCGGAGTTCGTGCCAGGTCTGCTGCAGACCGAGGAGTACATCCGCACGATCCACGCAGCCGACCGTCTCAGTCAGGACGACATCGACCGCCTCGTAAAGGTCCGCGTGACGCGCCAGGAGGTGCTGCACCGCGAACACTCACCTCTCCGCCTCACCGCGGTCCTCAACGAGGCCGTGCTTCGCCGCGCCGTGGGCGGCAACCAGGTGATGGGCAACCAGCTCGCGCACATCACCGAGATCGCCACGTCGCTTCCCAACGTGAAGGTTCAGGTCGTCCCGTTTTCGGCCGGGCATCACCCCGCGATGAACGGACCGTTCACCAGTCTGCAGTTCCGACACCCGATCCTGAAGCCGATCGTCTACCTGGAGAACTTGGCCAACGCCGGAGTCTCACGGCGCGAGGACGACGTGGACAAATACGAAGAAACCTTCCGCGACCTGCAAGTCATGGCTCCGGCCATCCCGGAGTCATTGGAATTGATCAAGAACGCACGCAAGGAGTTCCACCGGTGAACAACCGAGTTGACGGCAACGCCACATGGGTCACATCGAGTTACAGCAATGACCAGGGCGGCGAGTGCGTCGAGGTGCGTTTGACACCCGTGATCGGCGTCCGCGACTCCACACGCCCCACGGGCGGATCCCTTGATCTGTCCGCTGACGTCTGGGCATCCTTCCTGACCATGGTCACCAGCCGGCCCTAAGCAGCACCCCGGCAGCAGACAGGACCACTCAAGCGCGCTGTCCGGGCCGTCAGACTCGCGGCAGAGAAACCCATGACGAAGCGTTCATACAACAGGGATTTCAGCACCCCAGTATGAATGGCAGCACCGCGACCGAACGGTCATGATCAGAGGGTGGCCAGACCGTGGTGTCGGTCCGGCCACCCTCTGATCATGACCGGCGACGACGCTGGGCGCCCCACTCCTCATGCCGGCTGGCTCTCACGAGAGACCAGTTCGTTCGCTGCACCCTGGAACCGGCTGGCATGGCAGGCCAAGTCGCGTGAAGTGGGCCGACAACGCCGAGTTCCCCGCAGACAGACACGACGACCGGCAGACCGACCGGCTACACCGCTCCTTCCCGCACCAAGCAAGCGAACAGCGAACTCGGTATGCCGCTCACCGCCGACTACGACCAAGAACCGCACGAGCGGGCACCCCAACCCCCGTCCCGCCGCCACGCCCCCCAACTCCAGGCTCCACACAGCCACACGCGCCAACACGCGAGCGGCCCTCCGCTCACCTCCGACCGGCACCAATCACCCGACGGCACAGGACCCAGACACACGGCCAGGCCACCGGCGCGCCGCCCCCGCCCCACGCGCACCCTGGAACGACGGCACCGAACCCCGCGCACGCACACGCCGATCCGATCCTGCCGTCTGCTCTGTCTCTCTTCCCTTCCTTCTTCGTCTGTGGGCCGCACCGGAGGGTGCGTGTGAGGGGTTGTCGACGCCACCGGTACACCCTCAAAGATCGCCTGACCTGCAACTTCGCGGTCCGGTGCGGTAAGGAGCGCACTAGGGGCTTTGACGGGTCTTTTGTGGGGGGCTTTACAGAGGTGCTTGACGGGGACTTTGCACGTCGCAACCGGGTCCCCGGCCCGGACCCGGTGGGGCAGCTTCAGTCGACTGCCTCCCACCCCATCTGCGCCGGCACCCACCGCGGCGCCTTCGCAACGGGTGGGATCGCGGCCGCTTCACACCGCCGCCACGCCGACGGCCGGCACCTTGCACCGCAGGCAGAGGGTGCGCCCAGTGCGGCTGTTGCCCCTACCGCCCGTCCCATCGGCGGCCGTTGACGCGTCCCCGTGGTGTTCCACGAGCGTCCTGCCGGTGTGCATGGGTCGCGTTGTGGCACTGGGGCCAGAAGGGCCTGTGCGGCCGCCCTGAAGGCCGCACAGGCCCTTCTGGCCCCACGGGTCCAACCGCGGCGCGTTCGGCCCGCAGGCGGCACTGTAGGCGCGCTGAAGGCTGTTGCAGTCCGCGGGGCCGGTGCCGCCCGCGCGGTGTGAGAGCGAACGGCCGAGGCGGCCACACTGGCGGCGCCTGGTGGCGGGCGTCCTCCCGGCGGCCAACGCCGGTGGCAGTTCGGGCTGATGACGGGCGATCAACCAAACCACAGGCCCCTTCCCGCCCCCACCCGGCCATCGCCCCGTTCGCCTCATCCATGTCGTCCGTGCGTTCATGTCGTCCGTGCGTTCGCGGGCGGCGGCCGGGGATGGAGGGAGGGGCTGGTCTTCTGCTGATTGGTCTTCTTGAAGTACTTGTTCTTCTAAGGGGTCGGATTAACCTGCGCAGGCTGAACCTACGCAGGTAAATCCGACTTAGGTTGTGACCTGCACGTTTACGGGCCGCCGTCCAGAGACGGAATATCCGGCGCAGGTGATGACCTGCAAGACGCGCCGCCCACCTTCACCCGGCTCCTCCACCGCACCCCAAGACGGCTACGCGGACGCAAGAGACAATCACGCCGTCGGGCATGCCCGTGATCACCTGACTGCAACAACGTCATGCGGCGCGCGCCGCACACCCCGCTCCCCCGCTCACCACCGGGGCACACCGGATCAGGCCCCCGAACCCGCGGCACACCCAGCCCTGCCCGCACCCTCCATCCGCGCCCGCACCCCAGAAGACAGCCCGCGACCGCTTGCCCAGGCATGATCTGGCCCGACGCAACCCACCGGCCCGTCACCGCGCGACGGGCACGCAGACCGGTACGCGGCCTCGCGCGTCCACCCACCAGACACACCGTGAATCGGCTGCGCACCCCCGCCCGCATCCACTGCGCAAGCTGCACACCCGGCTGCGCAGACACCCACAACCGCAACTGCGCACCATCCGAACCCGGCCCGCCGGCCGGCCCCCAAAAGGTACGCAGTGCGCGTGCGCACTCGCCCGCTCACCGTCGTGCGCAGGCCACCTGCGCAGCACCCCGAGGTGCCCTGCCGCGGCAACTGCGCAGCCCCGGGCCCCGGTACGCGTCCACATCTCCAACGCGTACCGGACTCCGCGCACCCACACCCACCCGATACCCGTCAGGCAACGGCCCCACCCCGCTGATCCGACCGCCTCCCCTGTCGACCGGTACGGGTTTGCAGCGCGCCGAAAAACGCATACCGAAAGGCGTACCGGTCAAGCACTCGTCCAGGTCACCGGCCCACCAGCAGCTCGCACGGCTCTCGCGGCCAAGCCGTCGGGGCGAGCACCGGTACGCGTTGTGACCAGACCCCGAAGCCCGACCGGTACGCCATGGGGGCACCCGAAGAACGCATACCGGTGCCCTGCCCCAGAGCCGGTACGCATGTGCGCACCCCGCGCTGCACAGTCCGTGAAGGGACCACTGCGCACACGCCCCACGGACCGCAAGCATCACTGCGCACTCGCGCGACAGATGTGCGCAGCAGCCTCTGACTGCGCAAGTGCGCAGCCCACAGGCACTCCACACGAGCGCTGCGCACCTACACTGCGCACCTCGCCTCCCGCTCACAGAGCAATGCACCGCCAGGCCGGCGCACCAGACCGGTGCAACGCAGACAGCAAGTGCGCAACACGGCACCGCCCCGCGCGGCCGGCCCACCTGGCTCTACGAGTTCCAGCTGCGCTCCACCGCACCCGGCTTCACGGGCCTGGCCCACAACTGCACGGACCTGCCCTTCTCCTTCGACCTCGTGGACGCCGAGGGCGAGGGCGGTTTGCCGTCGGGGTGAGTAGTGCCCCACGCGCTGGGCTGAGGATTGACAGTTTGTTACTCGCTGCGGCTGGGTTCTCTGGTACGTCTGGCCGAAACGGCCAAAAACCTGACAGGGCACACATGCGACATGCCTCTGAATACCGGACCCAGACGTACTTGCGGTTGAGCGCACTCCAACTCCTAGGTTCGGCCGCATGCGATACATCAAACTCGGAACGACCGGGCTGGAAGTCTCCGCCATCACCCTCGGCTGTATGAGCTTCGGCGAGCCGGGCCGGGGCGGCGAGCCCTGGTCGCTGGGCGCGGACGCCAGCCGGGACATCATCAAGCGGGCCCTTGAGAGCGGCGTCAACTTCCTCGACACGGCCAATGGGTACAGCGCCGGAAGCAGCGAGGAGATCGTCGGCCAGGCGGTGAAGGACTTCACCCGGCGCGAGGAGGTCGTTCTCGCCACCAAGGTCTGGATGCGGATGCGCCCCGGCCCGAACGGCGCCGGGCTGTCCCGCAAGGCGATCTTCGCCGAGCTCGACGCCTCCCTGAAGCGACTGGGGACCGACTACATCGACCTGTACCAGATCCACCGCTGGGACTACGACACCCCGATCGAGGAGACCCTGGAGGCGCTGCACGACGCGGTCAAGTCCGGGAAGGTCCGCTACATCGGCGCCTCTTCCATCTACGCCTGGCAGTTCGCCAAAACCCTGTACCTGGCAGACCTGAACGGCTGGACCCGGTTTGTGTCGATGCAGGACCACTACAACCTCATCCACCGGGAAGCAGAGCGAGAGATGTTCCCGCTCTGTGCCGACCAGGGCATCGGTGTGGTCCCGTGGAGTCCACTGGCGCGAGGAAGGCTGACGCGGACCCGGGACACCGCCACAGCTCGTGCCGGGAGCGACGCGGGCGACAAGATCCTCTACCGCGACGAGGACCAGGCGGTGGCCGAGCGCGTCCACGAGATCGCGGGCAAGCGGGGTCTGTCCCCGGCCCAGGTCGCCCTGGCCTGGGTCATGCGCAACCCGGTGGTGACCTCGCCCATCGTCGGGGTCACCAAGCCGGCCCAGCTGGCCGACGCGGTCGCCGCGGTAGACATCGAACTCGACGACGACGACGAGGCCGCCTACTTGGAGGAGCCCTACCAGCCGCACGACGCGGTCTACCTGAAGGAGTCCTTCTACAAGCAGCAGCCCGTGACAGGCTCCCGGTAGTCAGGGCTACCGCCGGGCCTTCGACGCGTCCTTGGCCCCGGCCTTCACAGACCTGTGGTCGGCCCGGCGGTGCTTGCGGGCGGTCGCCCGCAACTGCATGATCCGCGCGCCGCCCACCAGCGTAGTGAGGGTCTGTCAAACGAGCGGGTCTGTCACGTAGTCGGTGGTGACGGCGGGCAGCCGTCCATGATCATGACCTCGTGGTGGATATCAACTCCCTGGTGGGAACGGTGTTTTCGGGGCTGTCCCGGTTGGTCGTCGAGGAGGTGGCGGACGGCGGCGACTCGGTCGTGGTCATGGCCCGCACCCAGGATGGCGCGGTGCCATGCCCCGCGTGCGGGACGCCGACGGCGAAGGTGCACGGGTACCACGGGCGGACGGTGAAGGACCTGCCCGTCGATGGGCGGCCGGTGGTCGTGTACCTGCAGGTCCGGCGCCTGGTCTGTGGCGTTCTTGGCTGTCGGCGGCAGACCTTCCGTGAACAGATCCCCGGGCTGCTGGGGCGTCATCAGCGCCGCACGGTTCGGCTGACCGCTCAGATATCCCAGGTGGCACGGGAGTTATGCGGCCGGGCTGCTGCGCGTCTGGCCGGTCTACTTGCGATGCCTGTCTCGCGCAGCACCGCGTTGCGCTATCTGAAGCGCCTGCCGCTGCCCGGGCAGGCGATCCCAACGGCGATCGGCGTGGACGCTTCGCCCTGCGGCAGCGCCATTGGGGATAGCTGGGCCGAAGCTTGGGCCGAGCAACCTGCTGGAAGTCGCCCGGGGGGCGAGTCGATCCGATTCGCCCCCGCGGATCGTGCCGCAGTGAGCCCTGCTGGGACAAGGCCGTCGTGTGTCCTCGTTGAACGAACCTGTCTACTCGGAGAATTGCACGATGGCCACCCCATGGCCAGACGCTGCCCCGGGATCACTGATTCACCGCTCGACTGGACGCCGTCGGCGACGGCCCTGGCGGCCAGCCCTGGAAGCGTTCCCGACCTTGTGTGACTTCGGTGTAGATCCGCAAGTGGGGGGCTAGCATTCCGGCGTAGTTGAGGCCCACTTCCCCACCGGCCGGGGTGTACCAGAGGGAGAACGGTGGACCAGCGTGCACTGCCTAAACAGGACTTCTCGGTGTTCGCCGATCCCGTGCGGTTCTCCGGACCAGGGCGGCTGCGGGTGACGGAGGCGATGACGCGCCTAGAGACCGAACGGCAGCGGGTGGTCCGGGCGATGGAACGCGGGCAGCCGGTCGCCGCACGTGTCCTCGGACGAGGCGGGCCGGAGATCAACCGAAATCTCGCCCGCGAGGTCCCAGCCTGGCGCACCCTCGACGCCGTCCAGGCCAGGGGTTCCGTGGAGCAACTCGCCGTGAGCCTCCCGAACAACACGTTCGCGATGAACGCCGGCCTTCGGATGATCAGCGTGTGGAACCGCGACGCCCTGAGCCCGGACACGCGGCTCGTGCTGTCCGGCGAGGACCCGGAGGTGTACTTCTTCGGCTACGGGCCGTTCCAGATGAAGATCGTCGACAGCGGAGAGGTACTCCTTGAGGGGGCCACCGTCCGCAACCAGACGACTGTCATCGCCGTGCGGGACGCCGCGTGCATGGCCGCCGCGCGCCACTACTGGGACGCCGTGCGTGCGACGACGTACCCATGCGCCGCCGAGGTACCACCCGCCGACGGCCTCACCGAACGCCAGCGCCGCGTCGTCGCGCTCCTGCTCACCTGCTCGTCGGACGAGCAGATCGCCCGCCGACTCGAACTGAGCGTGCGCACGGTCCGGACGGAGGTCGCCGTGATCCTTGACCTCCTCGACGCCCCGAGCCGCTTCGTGGCGGGGTTCCGGATCCGCGAGCTCCTGAGCCGGATCACCACCTGACCGGCCCGCAACCGCCGCAGACTGCAGGATGTTGCAATCTTGCGTCGACGGCGCCCGGCAGTCTGCCGCCATGCGAAACCACGGAAAATTCATGAGCGGCCTGACGGCCGTCGTCGGCGCCGTGTTCGGAATGACCATGCTGGCTGCCACGCCGGCGGCGTCCGCCGAACAGATCGCGCACCAATGCGAGGGCACCGAGGTCGTCCGCTGCGCCAACATCGAGATGCCGGCCACCGGCGTCTTCAACGCGCACGGCCGGGTGACCGACACCGCCGGAGGCACCGACTACGATGTCCAGGTCACCGAGGTGCGGCTCGAGTACTACGTGAACGGCAACTGGTCACTCCTCAAGCTGGATCAGCCGGGCAACTACTGGGAGTACGACCAGGACGTGGAGCGCACCACCACGTATTCGTGCGGTTCGTCGGCACGAAAGCTCGTCCGCGCGAAGGTCTACGTGCGGTGGTTGAGCAGCACCGTAACCGGCGACTGGGTCACGACACCGTCGACATACATCTGCCCCCGCTGATCGCGTGACCCTGCCCCAAGGTTTCCAACTTGGGTCCGTGCTGTGCCCGGAAACCTTTGCCGGGCCGCTCGTTGTGCTGGATGTCAGGACGGCGTGTGGCAGGGGGCGGGTATGGCATCACCGGTGAGGGTTCGCCGGCTGACCGAGCAGGAGGGGCAGAAGCTGCAGCGGATCGTTCGGCGGGGAAGCACCAGTTGGGTGCGGATCCGGCGGGCGATGATGCTGCTGGCTTCGTCGGACGACACCCCGGTCCCGGCGATTGCACAACTGGTCCAGCCCGACGAGGACACCGTCCGGAATGTGATCCACCGATTCAACGAGATGGGCCTGGCCTGTCTGGACCCTCGGTGGGCGGTAGGCCGTCCCCGCCTGCTGAGCATTGAGGACGAGAACTTCGTCGTCGAGACGGCCACCACCCGGCCCACGGCACTGGGCAAGCCCTTCACCCGCTGGTCGATCCGCAAGCTCGCCGACCACCTGCAGCGCAACATTGCCCGCCCGATGAGGATCGGCCGGGAGGCCCTGCGCTGCCTCCTGATCCGCCGCGGGATCTCCTTCCAGCGCACGAAAACCTGGAAGGAGTCCCCGGACCCGGACTTCGACACCAAGCTGGACCGCATCGAGTTTGCCCTCACCGAGCGGCCGGACCGGACGTTCGCCCTGGACGAGTTCGGGCCGCTCGGCATCCGCCCGACCGCGGGATCGTGCTGGGCTCCGAAGGTGAGACCGGAACGATTGCCGGCGACCTACCGCCGCACCCACGGCATCACCTACTTCCACGGTTGCTACTCAGTCGGCGACGATCAGCTGTGGGGCGTGGTCCGCCGGCGCAAGGGCATCGACCACACCTGGGCGGCACTGCGGTCGATCCGCGCAACCCGCCCGGACGGCGCCCCGATCTACGTGATCCTCGACAACATGTCCGCGCACCTGAACTGGCGGATTCGCCGCTGAGCCGCCCGGAACAGGGTCGAGCTCTGTTTCACCCCGACCTACGCGTCCTGGGCCAACCCGATCGAGGCCCACTTCGGCCCTCTGCGGCAGTTCACCCTCGCCAATTCGAACCACCCCAACCACACCGTCCAGACTCGGGCTCTGCACGCCTACCTGCGCTGGCGCAACCAGAACGCCCGCCACCCCGACGTCCTCGCCGCCCAACGACGAGAACGCGCACGGATCCGCAGCGAGAAACACATCCGCTGGGGCGGCAGAACTCTCCAGCTTGCGGCCTGAATCCGGAAGAGCTGCTGGTCACAGCATTAGTCGTCGAACTCGAAGCCTGCCGTCTCGGCACGGACAACGATCTCGCGAACTGCGGTGGAATTCGAGATCATGGGCTCAAGGGCAGTTTTGAGCTGCGTGAGGTCACTCAGGCTCCCGAGCGCACAGAACATGCCACCCTCGCTGTCGAAATCGAGGCGCTCAGCGAGATCCGGCCAGGCGAACTGCACAAGGCCCTCCCAGAAGTACCCATTCGGCTCGTGTCCGGCAGCAACTACTGCAACATCGGCGACCAGGTCACCGGCAACGAGCGTCAGCGAGTGTTCGCCGTCAAAGTCATGCAGGGTGAGAGTCACGGCGCGATCTTCCCATGCCCAGCCAACCTGGCCTTGGCCGAACCCCCGCCCGGCGAACCTTCCTGGTCACAGCACTAGGCCCAGCTCATCGAGATCGCCGGCGAGGCCACCGGCAGCAAGTTCGGCTACACGGTACTGCCCATGCTTGCCTTCCGCCCCGGCCGCCGCTTCGTCAAGCAGCTCGACGAGATGTACGAATTGCTCGCCCGCTACCGCGACGACAACATCTTCGACACTCGAAGTTCGAGGCCCGCTTTCCCAAATTCCAGATCACGAGACATCGGGAGGGAGTGGAGCGGATCCTCGCCGACTGCCCCATCGACAGATCCTCCTCGCGGCTGACTCGTGCCGCGATGCCGAACCGGCTCCGATACTCCGACGGCGTGACGCCCGTGGCGCGCTGAGGTCCTCCAGGGGCGTCCGCAGCGGCGAGGCGTACTTCTCGTCGCGCTTGGTCTCGCCGCGCCCTCGCTCCGCCTCGGCGCCGAACACCGAACACCGAAGGCCCACCGCCCTGCGCGCCCCGGCTGATGCAGTTGGCGACCTGATCGCGGCGCGCGGGGATGGCCGCCTTGATATTCCGGCCCCGCAGCAAGCGGCGAATCTTCCGGGACGCATCGGCCTTGTCCGCCACAACGCGGTCCGGTCTGGTGCGGGGGCGTCCGGGCCCGATGCACGGGACGCGGATCGTGTCAGGCCCGCGCCCGGAACGCCCCCGGTGTCACCCCGGTCCGCAGCCGGAAGAACTTCGTGAAGTCGCTGGGGTCGTCGAACCCGAGCCGCCCCGCCACCTCCTTCGCCGGCATGCCGCTGTGCCACAGCAGCCGCTTCGCCTCCAGGAGGACCCGGTCGTCGACGTACTGCTTCGCGGTACGCCCCGTCGCGGCGAGGGCGGCACGGGTCAGGGTGCGGGGGCTGTAGCCGAGGGCCGCCGCGTAGTCCTCGACGCGGCGGGTCACCGCGTGGTCGCGCTCCACGGCCGCGTGGAAACGGTGGAAGGTGTCACGGGACGCGGCAGGTGCCGGGGCGCGTACCGCCGCGAGGCGCATCACGAGCACCGACAGCAGCGCGCGCAGCACCTCGGCATGGGTGTCCAGCGGGAGCGAGGACATTGCCCCGTACTCGTACATGAGGTGTTCGACCGCCCGTCGTACCGCCTCCGCGTCCCGGCCCCGCGGGGTCAGCGGACGCTGTTCGTACGGCGGATCCATATGTGCGGCCGAGACGGTCGCCGGTGCCAGGAAACCGGCCTTGAACAGCACGATCACGCCGTCCGCCGACGCCAGATCCGGGCCGAAGCGCTGCACCTGGCCCGGGCGGATCCACATCCAGGACCCCGGGCGCAGCTCGTACTCGACGAAGTCCACAGCCACCCGCAGCGGGCGCTCACGGGCGCCGATCAACTGGTGGAAGACAGGACGCAGCGGCGCGTACGGGTCGTTGCCGTGGCGCAGCGAGCGGTCGTGAAGGTCGGCCAGCTCCTCCACCTCGACACCGGCAGGTGCCCCTACGGTCGGCGTGTACGCGAGATCCCGTACCTCGGGGCGTACGTGTCTGATTTTCCCCATCGTGAGTCCCGAGCGTACCGCTGCCGCCCCGCTCCCGCCGTCTAGCGTGAAAGCACAGGTCAGCGACGTGTGAGGAGTGTCCTGTGCGATTGGTCGTGGGAATGACCGGGGCTACGGGAGCTCCGTTCGGTGTCCGTCTGCTGGAGTGTCTGCGCGAGCTGCCCGACGTGGAGACACACCTGGTGCTCTCGCGCTGGGCGCGCACCACGATCGAGCTGGAGACCGGCCTGTCGGTGGCGGACGTGTCCGCGCTCGCCGACGTGACACATCATCCGGACGACCAGGGCGCCACCATCTCCTCCGGCTCGTTCCGCACCGACGGCATGGTGATCGTGCCGTGCTCGATGAAGACGCTCGCGGGCATCAGTGCCGGATACGCCGAAGGGCTCGTGGCCCGGGCCGCGGACGTCGTCCTCAAGGAGCGGCGCAAGCTCGTCCTCGTCCCGCGCGAGACACCACTGAGCGAGATCCATCTGCGGAACATGCTCGAACTCGCCCGCATGGGCGTGCAGTTGGTGCCACCCATGCCCGCCTTCTACAACAACCCGCGGACGATCGACGACATCGTCGACCACATCGTCGCCCGGGTCCTCGACCAGTTCGACCTGCCGGCCCCGGCCGCCGAGCGCTGGGCCGGCATGCGCGCCGCCCGCACCGCCCGCGCCGCGGCCGATGCCCTCACCTCCGTACAGAACACAGGAGTCACCCATGCCCTATGACGATCTGCGCAGCTTCCTCGGCACCCTGGAGAAGGAGGGCCAGCTGCTGCGCATCACCGAAGAGGTGCTGCCCGAGCCCGACCTCGCGGCCGCCGCCAACGCGACGGGCCGCATCGGCGAGAATGCCCCCGCCCTGTACTTCGACAACGTCAAGGGCTTCACCGACGCCCGGATCGCACTGAACGTGCACGGCTCCTGGGCCAACCACGCCCTCGCGCTCGGACTGCCGAAGCACACGCCGGTCAAGGAACAGGTCGAGGAGTTCGCGCGGCGCTGGGACGCCTTCCCCGTCGCCCCCGAACGCCGCGCGGACGCGCCCTGGCGCGAGAACACTCAGGAGGGCGCTGACGTCGACCTCTTCTCCGTCCTTCCCCTCTTCCGTCTCAACGACGGTGACGGCGGCTTCTACCTCGACAAGGCCGCCGTCGTCTCCCGCGACCCCGAGGACCCGGACGACTTCGGCAAGCAGAACGTCGGCACGTACCGCATCGAGGTCATCGGCGCGAACCGGCTCGCCTTCCAGCCCGTGCCCATGCACGACGTCGCCCAGCACCTGCGCAAGGCCGAGGAGGTCGGCGAGGACCTGCCCATCGCCATCACCCTCGGCAACGACCCCGTGATGGCGATCGTCGCCGGCATGCCGATGGCGTACGACCAGAGCGAGTACGAGATGGCCGGCGCGCTGCGCGGGGCGCCCGCCCCAATCGCCACGGCGCCGCTCACCGGCTTCGACGTGCCGTGGGGCAGCGAGGTCGTCATCGAGGGTGTCATCGAGTCGCGCAAGCGGCAGATCGAGGGCCCCTTCGGCGAGTTCACCGGGCACTACTCGGGCGGCCGCCGGATGCCCGTCATCCGCGTCGACCGCGTCTCGTACCGCACGAACCCGGTCTTCGAGTCCCTCTACCTCGGCATGCCGTGGACCGAGTGCGACTACCTCGTAGGTCCCAACACCTGTGTGCCGCTGCTCAAGCAGCTGCGCGCCGAGTTCCCCGAGGTGCAGGCCGTCAACGCCATGTACACGCACGGCCTCATGGTGATCATCTCGACGAAGAAGCGGTACGGCGGCTTCGCCAAGGCCGTCGGCATGCGCGCGATGACGACTCCGCACGGGCTCGGGTACGTGGCCCAGGTGATCGTCGTCGACGAGGACGTGGACCCGTTCAACCTGCCGCAGGTCATGTGGGCGATGTCGGCGAAGGTCAACCCGAAGGACGACGTCGTCGTCATCCCGAACCTGTCGGTCCTCGAACTCGCGCCCGCCGCCCAGCCCGCGGGCATCACCAGCAAGATGATCATCGACGCGACGACCCCGGTGGCCCCCGACGTCCGCGGCAACTTCTCCACGCCCGCCAAGGACCTGTCAGAAACGGCGGCCTGGGCGACGCGCCTGCAGAACATGATCGCCGCCCGCCACTGAACCGTACGCACCTCCCCAGGAAGGACCACTCCCATGACCGACAAGCTGCTTGAGGGCACTGAGTGCCCCCGCTGCCCCGCCGACACCGTCACCCGCCTCGCCACGTCCCCCGTCCCCGGAGCGTGGGACGTCCTCCAGTGCACCCGGTGTCTCTACACCTGGCGCACGAGCGAACCCGCCCGCCGCACCCGCCGCGACGCCTACCCCGAGGCCTTCAAGCTCACGGAGTCCGACATCGAGAACGCGATCGAGGTCCCGGCGGTGCCGCCGCTGCGCGTGTGACCTTGACACGATGACAAGGTCGTCCGGCTGTCCTGGGCGGTCCGGCGCGTGGTCCGGGCCGCGGCCACCGAGAGGCCGCCGGGACCTTGCTCAAGCCGGATTCCGACCAAGTCCTGCTGCCCGGTACCGACTCGGCGGCCCTGAGGACCGCCGGCTTCGGGGACATCGGCGTCCCGCCCTCACCGCACCCGGGGCATCCGACATCGTCCACGCCCGCGAGGCCGGCCGGCGGGCGGGTCAGGACCGGGGGTGCGGCCGGCCGGTGACCCGGTCCACGATCCCCCGTGTCAGGTCGTGCGCTCCGTCCTCCAGGTTCCATCTCCCTTTCCGGGAGGCGCAGTTGGTGACCCAGAAGGCCATGGTGCCGTCGGACGGGAAGCGGGCGAGTTCGGCCAGGGACCAGCCGTTGCCGCCGTCGTGCCAGGCGGCCGTCCTGCCGTCGATGTCGGTCAGGGCCCAGCCGTAGCCGTAGGAGCCAGCCTGCGCCGCACACGCCGCCGCGAGCGCGGAACTCGACTGCGACCACTCGCCGTTCTTCTCCGAGCCGGATCAGCTCACCCAGCTGCTGGCCGGGCAGACACCGGGGGCGGCCCTGGGAACCTGACCCCGGACTCCGTCACGCTGCGCGAACACCTCAAGGAGCGGATCCACGCCTCGCTCCCGCTCGATGCGGGGCCGTACGCGGTGGGTCGAGGTGCCCGTCGAGGTTGACGGCAGGAGCCGTCGGACGGGAGTGCAGCCGCACGCCGTTGGTGAGGCGGCCAAGGGCTCGCCGCCCAGCGCGCCGACGGCCGCGGGGCCGTCACTCCCCACCGGACCGCCGACACCTTGCGCGCCGCGCTCAACGCCGCGGTCCGCACCCGGTGCCTGACCCACGACCCCGCCGCCTACGCCGACCACCTGGCCGACCCTTTGCCGCTGATGGTCGGCACCGCGCTTCGTTGTCACGGAGGGCGGCCGGCACGGATCGCTGCTATACCCAGCCCCGTTGAGAAGCCCGCATCCCCAGCTGGAATCTGCTCGCCGCACCCAGGCGCTCCTGCAGCTCGCTCACGCGCCGCCGCAGCGTCCGCAGACTCACTCCCAGGTGGCGAGCCACCGCCTCGTCCTTCATCCCGGCCGCCAGCAGCCGGGTCAGCGTCCGCTCGCTCTCGGTGAGTCCGCCGTCGTCGACCGCCTGACCCAGCGGAGCGGCCTGCTGCCAGGCCATCTCGAAGAGCTTCTGCAGGGCCTCGGTCACCGCCGAGTGCCACACCACGACGGCGCAGTAGCCACCGGCCGTGGAGGCGGTCAGCGGCAGCAGCGCCCGGCATCCGTCGACCACAAGGAGTTTGAGGGGCACGGACGGCAACACGCGTGCCTGCTCGCCGAGTTCGACCATCCTGAAGGCCCGGGACAGGACCTTCGGATCCTCCAGGCCGGTCGCCGAGTAGATCCCCCGGGAGACGATTCCGCGACTGAGGAGATCGGCCTGGAGGTCCACCTGCGGACCGGCCGGGGCGAGATACGGCGGCGTGTCGAACAGGCACACCTCGTGCTCCGCGCGCGCGTACATCTCCTCCAGGCGTGCCGCGATGGCACCCTCGCCGGAGGCCACCTCGACAAGGCGGGACGGTTCCTCGCGCAGCAGCCCCGCCTCGAACACGGTCGCCATCTCCTCGGCGGTCGCGGCCAGCAGTTCGGACTCCGTCTCGCGCCGTCTGATCAGCCCCCGGATCGCCACCCGGGGATCGACGGCCCGTATCCCGCCCATGGAGTCCGGTGGTTGCAGCAGCCCGAGCGCGAGCAGCCGGTCGCACACCTCACGGACCCGGGCCGGGGAGACACCGGTCAGCAGGGCCCAGCCGGTCAGGCCGGCGTCGGGCTGATTGAGGATGGCCTGGTACAGCCGCTCGTCGAATGCGGAGACCCCCACCGCGGCCCAGGGGCTCGCGGCGGAGGTCTGCCCGTCCTTGTTGTCGTACGCCGTGGTCTCCATGACCCGGACGGTAGACGATCTCTGTTAAGGCTGGACCGCTACCTCAGGCCGAACGCCCGCAGCACGGTCTGGTCGAGCGCGTTGCCGTCCTTGTCGGCGGCCCGCACCCGCAGCGACACGAACTCGGCGCCCTTCGGGTGCTTGAGCTGCACCTCGCCGTGGTCCACCTTCACCTCCTTCCAGGAGGTGCCGTCGTCGTAGGAGACCCATGTCTTCAGATCCCCGGTCGTGACGCTGCCCGACTGGTCCCGTACGGAGAGGGCGATCTGCGATGTGTGCTTGCGGTCGACGCGGTTGAGGAGGTCGATCCCGTCCACGCCGTAGTCGACCGAGAGCAGCGGCAGCGCCGTCCGCTGGTCCGTGTGCGCCGAGGCGAAGGACCATTCGGTGTGGGTGCTGGTGGAGTAAGCGGTCCAGTCGGCGGTGCGGCGTGTGTCGAGCACAAGACGGTACGAGGCCTTCGCCGCCGCTACGTCGAAGGTGCCGAGTCCGCCGAGACTCGTCGCGCCGACCAGCTGTCCGCCCGCGTACAGCGTGCCCTTCGCGGTGTCCTTGAGGTTGTCCACCGACGCGTAGTGCCCCGGCGTGGAGTCGCTCAATTCCGGTATCACGAAGGTGAGTTTGTCTCCGGTGCGCTGGGAGAGGCCGTAGCCCGCACTGGTCGCCGGGCGCACGACCTGGCGCAGCCAGTCCTCGGCGGGCACCGTGCCCGCCGTGTCGAAGGTCTGCAGCGAATCCCACTGGGGCTTGAACGCGCTCGCGTCGGGGTAGACGGCGTGCCACACCCGGTTGTCGGAGACGTTGTAGTACTCGGTGCGCTCGGTGCCGAGTGGCACGGTGTAGCTGGTCGCGATGTCGAAACGCTGCCAGGGACGGTAGTGGTACATGGCGTCCGTGCCGATCTGTCCGGCCCGGTCCGCGTGGTAACGGACCGTCTGCCGCACCGTGTTGGAGCGGTTCAGGTCGTACGTCTGGTCGGCCGACACGGCGCCGGTCTGCGGGAACATCACGCTGTACACGTACGGGCTGACCGCGGTGCCCGACAGCTTCAGCCTGACCTTCTTGCCGCTCTTGAGCAGGGCGCCGAGCTTCGCACCGTCCTCGCCGGTCGCGGTCATCAGCGGGATGGACGCACTGTCCACCCAGGAGATCCAGTAGCCGGGCGTCTCGTGGTAGGCGAGGACGTAACCGGCCCCGGCCGCGGTCGCGTTGGCCAGCGCCTCGTCCGCCGTGTCGCCGGCGGCCACCCGGACGACCGCCACCTTGCCCTTGACGTCGAGCCCTTCGAAGTCGGCGGGGGTGCCGCTGCCCGCGTCCACCGCCAGCGCCGTGTGCTCACCGTCGATCTTCGCCGGGATGCCGGTGGAGGTCTGCGCGTAGTCGAGGGGCAGCGTGTACTGCTGGGGGGTGACGACGCTCGCCGTCAAGTCCTTGGCGTACAGCCGGAACTTCGAGGAGAACTCGAACGTGCCCTCGGTCACCTTCTCGGTGGGCGCCACATAGACATGGTCGGTCCACCAGCCCTGACTGTAGGACACCCCCCAGTTGGTGCCCGGGCCCTCCCGGTGCCAGCTGGTGGTGAAGCCCTGGAACTCGGAGTTCTGCTTCGTCCTCGGCTTGATCTCGACGGCCTTGCGGGCGTCGAGGACGACCTCGGTGTCCTGGTCGACCTTGACCTCCGGATCGCCGACGATCGAGGTGGTGACCTCTAGTCCGGCCGCGTCCCGCTTGGAGATCCACGCCGCCATGTTGTATGTACCGGCCGGCACCTTGAACGTGTAGCCGCTGCCGAGGAACCCGTGCGTCTCGGGATACGCGCCGTTCAGTTCCGACATCATGAAGAGGGACGCCGAGGTGTTCGGCTTGCCGTCCCGGCCCACCAGCGACACCTTCAGGTCGTAGGTCTTCGCCAGCTTCTCGAAGCCGATGGCTGTGGTGACCTGGACGCCGTCGGCGCTCGCGACGATGTGGCCCGTGTACCGGCCGATCGCCTCCTCGGCGGGGTCGACCGTCACGCCGACGGTGGCGGTGCCCTTCGCCGGGACGGTCACGGTGTCCGCGTTCAGGGCGGCATCGGGGAGGGACGAGGCGACCTTCAACTCCACTTCCTTGTCAGTGGTGTTGGTGTAGGTGACGTCCTTGGTATCGGCTTCGGCGTCGCTCTCCTCGTACTTGCCGAAGCTCAGGGTCGGTGTCGCGAAGACGCCCTGGTTGACGGCCCGTACGGCGTCGACCCGGCCGTCGCCCTGCTCGAACACGGAGTTGACCGTGTTCGTCTTCGCGGTGGTCGCCAGCGCCTGCTTGATCTGCTGTCCCGTCCAGTCCGGATGGGCCTGCGCGACCAGCGCGGCGGCGCCCGCGACGTGCGGGGTAGCCATCGACGTACCGCTCGACGTCGTGTAGTACTCGTCGACCGGTGTGCCCATGCTGGTGCCGGCCGCGCGGGCCGCGGTGATGGCCGCTCCCGGTGCGGTGATCTCCGGCTTGACCGCGTAGTCGCCGACGCGGGGGCCCCGGCTGGAGAACGATGCCAGGTTGTCGGACTTGTCGACCGCGCCGACCGTCAGCGCCGAGTCGGCGATGCCCGGAGTGCCGACGGTCTGCTCGGACGGCCCGGAGTTGCCCGCCGCGATCACGAAGAGGGTGCCGGTGGACGCGGACAGCTCGTCGACGGTCTCACTGAGCACGTCCGAGGGTCCGGTCGCGTCGCCGCCCAACGACATCGACACGATCTTCGCGCCGGAGTGGGCCGCCCACTCCATGCCCGCGATGATCCAGGAGTCCTGGCCGCGGCCGTCGTTGCCGAGGACCTTCCCGACCAGCAGCTCCGCGCCCGGCGCCACACCCTTGCGCTTGCCGTCCGAGGCCGCGCCCGAGCCGACGATCGTGGACGCCACATGGGTGCCGTGGCCGTGGCCGTCCTGCACCGCCTGGTCCGGCACGAAGCTCTGCGCCTCGGCGATCTTCCCGGCGAGATCCGGATGACCGGCGTCCACGCCCGTGTCCAGGACGGCCACCTTGACGCCCTTGCCGTCGTAGCCCGACTTCCACACCTCGGGCGCGCCGATCTGCGGCACGCTGACGTCGAGGGACGCCTCGGCCTTGCCGTCGAGCCAGATCTTGTCGATCCCCTCGCCCAGCTGCCGTGCGGCCTTCGTGGTCGGTCCGGTGCCGAGCGCGGGGGCGATGTCCTTCCAGAAGGCGGTCGACTTACGTGCGCTGAGCGAAGCACCGTCGATCGAGGGCAGCTTCATCATCCGGCGGGCGCCGTCGGGAGTCTCACTGCCCTTCGTGTACGTGGCGATCACCGGGATGTTGCCGGTCTTCGCGTCGGCGTACCCCTGCTTCACCAACTGCGTGACATTGAAGAGGGACGGGTCGAGACGGCCCGCGTTCACGAGCGGGATCGCGTCCGACGGCAGGACACTGACCTCACCGTCCTTCTCGCTGGACACGAAGGTGGCGGCCTCGCGGCCCTTGCCGCGCCGCACGTCGACGGCGTACTTGCCGTCCGGCCCGGCGCTGAGGGTCACGGTGTCACCGGTGATGAGGGTGACGATCTGCGTACGCGTCGCACCGGCCTGATCGCCGCTGTGCACGGGCGTGGATTCCTCTGCGGTGACCTGCGCCCCGGCACCGGCCGCGGCGGGTGTGATCACACTCGTGAGCAGTCCGGTCGCTCCTGCCACGGCCCAGAAGGCGTGGTGTCTTCGCATGGGTGGCGTCCTCCCCTGAACTGTGCTGACGCTTCCGGCCTGGTGAGCGGAAGCCAGTGATCAGATTGAGCTCCGCACGGAAGACGGCTCAAGGGAATCCTGTGGCCGAGGAGTGCCAATGCTCACTTCGGCCACGGACGGCGGCGGTCGCGGTGGCCCATGCCGTCAACTCCCTTGCCGGGCCCACCCCGTGACCATGGCCGGCGACCATGCCCGGTGCCCCGGCCCTTCGCGCCCGGCCTTGTTCATGTCCCGCACCGCGATGTCATCAGCGGAACGTGCCGCTCGGGGACGCCCTCACCGACGCGCGTGCACATGGGGGCAAGCGCTGCGGCGGGCACCTGATCGTGAGCCTTCAGGGGGATCGTCGCGACCACCCGGTCGGCCGAGGCGGCGGGCGCGGCGGCGCGGGCCCGGTCGTCGCCGAGGTCGGCGACGGGGTCGGCGAGCATCTCGGGGCCCCGGAAGACGCTGAGGACGACGTCGATGCCGGCGGCTACGGCCACCCTCGGCGCGATCCCGCAGTCCCCGTTCTACGACGGTCCCGCAGCCGTCCGCGAAGCCGCCGTCCGCAGTGTGCTCCGCGGTCCGACCACCGGCCAGTGGGTTACGGGCCGATCGGCTGATCTCGCCTGGCCCGGGCAGCGCGCACGTGAGAGCTTCACGGACGAAGGAGGATCATGACGGACTACGCACACCAGATCCAACGATTGCGCGAGCTCGGGCCGAGATACTCCGGGAACGACGCCCATCACACCCTGATCGAAGACGTGGCGAGCGAACTCTCCGCGCTCGGATACACCGTTGAACGCGATACTCACACCTTCGAGCGATGGGACATCGCGGACAGCGGCAGTGCCCTCAAGATCGGCCAGAAGGACATCACCGTCTCCTCGGCCTGGCCCTACTCCGGCGAGACCGGACCCCAGGGAGCCACGGCACCGCTGACACTCGTCACCGGTCTGCCCAAGAACTGGACAGCGGCCGCCGGGAAGATCGCCGTCATCGACGTGCACAACCTCGACGTGCCGTCGAAGCTCGTGTTCGACACCTGGTCGGACGACCTCCCCTTCGAGACCGTCGCCAACCCCGTCATCGGATCCGAGTTCGCCGGAACCGATCTGACGAAGGCCCGCGAGGCCGGCGTCGTGGGAGTCATCGCCATCTGGAGTGGGTTGGCGGACGACGCGGCACGCGGGCAGTACCTGCCCTTCACCCGCGACTACCAGGGCATCCCGGCCCTCTGGGTACCGGAATCCGAACGCGACACCGTTCTCAGCGCCGCCGAGCGCGGTGACACCGCCACCCTGACCCTGGACGCGACCAAGACCCCGGGCGCCTCCATGGACACCCTGTGGGCGGTGTCCGCCGGATCCGGGCCGAACGCCGACGAAGCGGTCCTCGTCGTCACGCACAGCGATGGCGGCAACGCCGTCGAGGAGAACGGGCACCTCGGACTCCTCGCCCTCGCACGCGACGCAGCGACCACCGCTCACAACAGGACCATCGTCTTCGTCTACACCGCCGGGCATCTCCGCATCCCCGCCGTCACCCAGCACGGCCAGGCCACGACCGCGTGGCTCGACGCCCACCGTGAACTCTGGTCCCCCGACACCGAGGGCCCCACCGCCGTCGCCGGACTGGCCATCGAACACCTCGGCGCCAAGCACTTCGGGATCAATCCCGCCTCCGGGCACTACGAACCCGACGGGACTCTCGAGCCGGAGATCCTGTACGCGACGACCAGCGAACTGGCAGAACTGACCCGCGCGACGTGGAGCGGTGTCACCATCGACTCCTCCACCCCCCTGAAGCCGGGAGCACTCGTTCACCTGGGTGAAGGCGAACCACTTTATGACCAACGTATCCCCGCCGTTGCCCTGGTCACCGGCCCCCTCTACCTCCTCGCGGAACTCGAGGGAGACCTCGTCGACATCGACGCCCTCACCCGCCAGATCGACAGCTTCCGCCGCCTCCTGACCCACTTCGCAGGACCCGCCGAAAGCTCATCATTCGGCACGGTCAAGCTGCCGACGAAGGAAGACAAGGCCCTCGCCGGCGCCCAAGTCCTTCACTTCGTCGAGGCCCAGCGCTAGCCCCGCCCAGTTCGTTTCATGTCGGTTCGTTTCATGTCGTTTCGTTTCGTACCACCGATAGGCCACGTAGATCCGCTCGCCCGCACAGCACAGGGCCGAGCGACCCCGGACACTCGGCATGAATCTGAGCGTCTTCGAGTCGGAGCGGAGTCGTCTCCGGGCCACCGTGCCGGGAGATCGCCGGAGAAGCCGTCCGCCTCTTCGCCGCCAAGGGTGTGACCGCCACCACCGGCGAGGAGCCGACGGAGACCGCCGGCATCTCGTCCCGCACCCTGTGGCGCCACTTCCCCACCGAGGAAAGTGGCGTGCGCCCCCGCTCGCCGCGTGCCTGGACGACGTGATGACCCGGCTCGACTACTGGTCCCTGGACACACCTCTGCTCGACTTCCTCGAACGCTCCTATCCGGACGGCCGGTTCGCGGAGGTGGACGTCGCCTCCGCCTTGAACCTGGTCCGCCTTACGCTGCGCGAGCCCGGCCTGCGCACGGTATGGCTCCACATGCACGAGGACTCGCAGCCGGTCATCGCCCAACACCTGGCGCACCGAGTCCGTACGAACCCCGATGACCTCGCAGTACCCGTGAAGCCTCAATGATCAACAGCGCCCTGCGCACCGCTGTGGAGCACTTCGCGCTGCACCAGCCCGACACGGCAACACCGGAGGTGCGCACCCTCCACCCCAACCGGGCTCTGCGCCCCCGCTGCCGCGCTGACGACAGCAGCGCTCTCGTCGTGTTGGCGGAACACCTTGGTGAGCCGCGAGCGCGGGATCTCCTCGACGTCGGCCAGATCCCGCAGGACCCGGCCGGTCCCGACACTCGGCAGTTGATCGGCGTCACCGACGAACAACAGGTGACAGCCGTCCCGCACCTCGGCGGCAAGACGGCGAGCGAGGGCCAGGTGGAGCATGGACGCCTCGTCGACGACCACCAGATCGGCCATCTCCAGCACGCTCGCATGATCGAAGAGCGAGTGGCCCTCGGGCGGCCGGATCAGCCTGGTGCACCGTCATCGCCGCCTGCCCACAGGTCTCCTCCAGACGCCTCGCCGCCTTTCCCCTCCGTCGGCGCGGCCAGTGCGATAACCGCGCCGGCATGCTCCGCGACCTCGACCAGGGTGCGCAGCGTGTGAGTCTTGTCGCAGCCCGGGCCGCCGGTCAGCACAGACACGCGGGCAGCAAGGCCAGCTTCCTGATCCGCGACCGCGACTCGAAATTCACGACGGCCTTCGACACCCTCATGGCTCACGCCGGGATCAAGGTCGTCACCACCGGCATCCAGATCCCGCGAATGAACTCCATCGTGGAGCGCTGGACACAAACCGCCCCGACGTGGTGGGAGGAGAGGTTCACGCAGCAGCGCAAGGCCCACTCATCGCGACGCATCCGGGTCAAGCACGGCATCGCCCAACTCAAGAACTGGCGGGCATTGGCCCGCCGCCTCGGCCAGCGTGAACTCCTCGACGAACTCGTCCCGGCCATCGCCGGACTCGCATCAACCCATCGACAGCCACCCCGGCCAGCCGCAGCAGCGTGAGAAGCACCAACCTGCCCTCCACGACGCCCAGACGCTAACCATGCACGAGGTCGTTAGGAGCGAGAACGGACGTGTTCGGGCGACGGTGTCGCTCTTGCTTGCGACTCCCGTGTGACCGGGTTGTTGCGCCGACGGTGGCCATGGTGCACGCAGGGCCAGGGCGTGCGCAGGGATGGTGATCAGGGCGAGCACCACGGCCAGGATCGCGTACGTGGTGCGCCAGCTGAAGTGGTCTGCGAGGGCGGCGGTGATGGGGGCGAAGACGGTGGAGGCCAGGCCGCCGGCCAGGGTGACGACGGTGAGTGCGCGGACCCGGTGCGGGCCCCACCAGCGCGTGACAGCGGCGAAGGCGGGCTGGTAGAAGGTGGCGGCGATAGCGATGCCGGCCAGGAGCCAAGCGGCATAGAAGATGGCCAAGTTGGGTGCGGCGGCGATCCCGAACACGGCGGCCACCGCGAGGATCGAGCCGTACGTCATGACCTTGTGCGGTCCGCGCCGGTCAAGGGCGCGGCCGATCGGTATGCCGGTGGCGGCGGAGATCACGAGGGCCAGGGAGAAGGCGCCGGTGGTGGCGGTCGTCGACCAGCCGGTGTCGGCGGTGATGTGGACGTTGAGCACCGGGAAGGCGTAGTAGACGATGCCCCAGCTGGTGATCTGGGTGGCGCACAGGGCGGGCAGGACGGCGCGGGGCCGCGACGACCGGTGATCCGGTTCGGCGGCCCCGCTGGCGTGGAGGTTCGTCATCGTCAGGGTCAGCAGCAGCTGCTGGCCTCTGCCTCCGTCGAGTCACTTGTACTCGCGCAACAGGTGCTCTGGGACTGCCTGGCGAGGGTGTCCGCGTCGGCCTTGACGACGTACACCTCCCAGGGCTCCTGACCGGGGCCGTGCACCCAGACCTTGTCCTGCAGGGCGTAGCAACAGGTGGTGTCGTTCTCCACCGTGGTGTCGAGACCCTGGTCGCCGAGGCGGGTGGTGGCCGCGTGGACGTCCTCGGACGAGGCGACCTCTACGCCGAGGTGGTCCATGCGTGTGTCCTGCCCGGCCTCGCCCTGAACGAGGACGAGCTTGAGCGGGGGCTCGACGATGGCGAAGTTGGCGTAGCCGTCGCGGAGTTTGGCCGGTTCGGTGTTGAACAGCTTGCTGTAGAAGGCGATCGAGGCTTCGAGGTCGGGCACGCGCAGAGCCAGTTGCACACGGGACATGACGGTCCTCCTGAGGTGGTGGGTGGCGCGGGCGTGGTGCGGGTCAGCAGCCTCCGGAGGCGGAGGTCTGTGCGGTGGCAGGGCCGCCGAGCTGGATCAGGGCCGGGGCCGGGGTGCAGCAGCCGCCCGCCGCTTCCTGGTCGGTGTCCGGGGTGTCGAAGAGGCCGGCGCCTCCGCAGACCCCGGTCTCGGGCAGGGTCAGTTCGACTCGGTCGGCGGACTCCTCGTCCCCGGAGAGGGCGGCGACGACCGAGCGGACCTGCTCGTACCCGGTCATGGCGAGGAACGTGGGCGCGCGGCCGTAGGACTTCATGCCGACCAGGTAGACGCCCTGTTCGGGGTGGGAGAGCTCGCGGTGGCCGTGCGGGTAGACCGTGCCGCAGGAGTGCTGGTTGGGGTCGATCAGCGGGGCCAGTTCGACCGGGGCCTCAAGGCGCTCGTCGAGGTTCAGGCGGAGTTCGGAGAGGAAGGTCAGGTCGGGGCGGAAACCGGTGAGCACGATGACCTCGTCGATCGGGTCGAGGCGTCGGCCGTCCTCGGCGACCAGGATCAGGCGGCCGTCGGCGTCGCGTTCGACGGCGCCGGTGCGGAAGCCGGTGACCGCGTCGGCGTGCCCCTCATCGACCGCGGCCTTTGCCGCCAGGCCCAGGGCGCCGCGGGCGGGGAGCTGGTCGGCTTCGCCGCCGCCGAAGGTGGATCCGGAGATGCCGCGCCGCAGGATCCACAGCCCCTTGGTGCCTGCGCCGTCGTCGGCCTTCGCGAGGTCGGCCAGGTAGGAGAGAGCGGTGAAGGCGGAGGCGCCGGAGCCGATGACCGCGGTGCGCTTGCCCGCGTAACGGGCCCGTACGGCAGGGTCCTTGAGGTCGGGCACGCGGTAGGTGATGCGGTCGGACGCGGTGCGCTCGCCGAGCGCGGGCAGGCCGCTGCCGCCCGCGGGAGACGGGGTGGCCCAGGTACCCGAGGCATCGATCACGGCGCGGGCGAAGACCCGCTCCTCGCGGCCGTCGGCATGGGTGATGTGGACGACGAAGGGCTGGGCCTCGCGGTCGGAGTCGACGATGCGGTCGCGGCCGGAGCGGGAGACGCCGGTGACGGTGGCGCCGGTGCGGACCTTGGCGCCCAGGACGTCGGCGAGCGGCTGGAGGTAGTCGTTCGCCCAGTCGCCGCCAGAGGGATAGGTGGCCGGGTCGGGCCGGGTCCAGCCGGTGGGGGCAAGGAGCTTCTCGGCGGCCGGGTCGACGACCTCGCCCCAGGTGGAGAAGAGCCGTACGTGGGACCACTCGCGCACGGCGGCGCCGGCCTGGGGGCCGGCCTCCAGGACGAGCGGCTCGATGCCCTGCTCGACGAGGTGGGCTGCGGCGGCGAGACCGATGGGGCCCGCCCCGATGACGACGACAGGGAGGTCCTCGGTCTTGGTGGTGGCAGGTGCGGTCATGGCGGGGATCCTCCGGAGCTTGTTTCGATCGCTGTCGATACAGAGGAGCTTGCCTCCTGTATCGACGAGTGTCAACATAGAAGCATGTCGAATTCTCAGATGGTGGAACTGACGGTCCTGGAGCCGGATGGCTCGGGGGCGGAGTCGGTTGTGCCCTGCTGCCCGCCGATCACTGCGGGCGAGCTGTCGGCGGCGGACGCCGAGAAGATGGCCGCGATGTTCAAGGCGCTGTCGGACCCGGTACGGCTGCGCCTGTTCTCGAAGGTGGCTTCGCACGCGGGCGGCGAGGCGTGCGTGTGCGACATCTCCGACGTCGGCGTCTCACAGCCGACCGTCTCCCACCATCTGAAGAAGCTGAAGGACGCAGGGCTGCTCACCTCGGAGCGGCGCGGCACCTGGGTGTACTACAGCGTCGAGCCCTCAGTGGTAGCGGCGATGTCGGCCATGCTCGATCTGCGCAACTAGCTTCCCGGCGAGGGTGATTCAGGTACCGCAGCCGGGTGGGCAGCAGCGAGCCAGGTATGACTGAAGGTCGGCGAGTCGCCGGCTCATGGTGGCGCCGTCGGCGCGGTAGAAGACCTGTTTGCCCTCCCGTCGGGAAGTGACCAGGCCGCCGCGCCGCAGCAGGCTCAGGTGCTCTGAGGCGGTCGACGGCTTGAGGCCGCAGCGCTCCGCGATCTCCCCGACGGTGAATTCGACGCTCCCGGCGAACTGCAGCATCACGCGCTGACGGGTCTCGCTCGCCAGCGCCTTGAGGAAGTCCGCGGTTGCGGTGTCCACCGCCTGCTCTTCATGCCCCTCGGACACTCGCGATCACCCACATCTTTCATTTCGTCATTTCCCGAATCGACGACACATTGCAGGAAGGCCACTGTCTCATGGAGCACTCCGACCTGATCATCATCGGCGCGGGCCAAGCGGGCCTGGCGACCGCGGCCCTCGCTCGCCGGTACGGCTTCGGCCGACCTCTGCTTCTGGAAGCCGCCGGCGAACCCGCGGGATCGTGGCCGCACTACTACGACAGCCTCACGCTCTTCTCGCCGGCCAGGTACTCGGCGTTGCCCGGCCTGCCCTTACCTGGTGATCCCGACCGGTACCCAACCCGCGACGAAGTCGTCGACTATCTGCGCCAGTACGCCGTCCGTCTCTACGCCGACGTACGCACCCGAACTCGCGTCACCTCCGTGCGCCGCGAGGGCGGAGCGTGGATCGTCAATGCCGAGGATGGCGCGTCCTGGTCTGCGCGTACCGTGATCGCCGCGACCGGGAACTACGCCACCCCTCATGCGCCGCTCCTGGCCGGCCAGGACGCGTTCACCGGCCGCGTGCTGCACGCCGCCGAGTACCGCAGCCCCGAGTCGTTCGCCGGGCATCGGGTCGTGGTGGTGGGCGGCGGAAACTCCGCGGTACAGATCGCCGCTGAACTCGGCGCCGTCGCCGATACATCCCTGGCCACCCGGCGCCCGCTCGGCTGGATGCCGCAGACCACGCTCGGCCGGGACCTGCACTGGTGGCTCAAGCACACGCGCCTCGACATCGCGCCCATCCGGCGGTGGCTCGAGAAGCTGCCCGTCTCCGTGCTCGATGACGGCCGCTACCGAGCCGCCCTCGACCGGCACGGCGTCGATCAGCGGTCGATGTTCGTGCGGTACGAGGCCGATGGTGTCGTCTGGGACGACGGTACGAAGGAGCGAGTGGACGCCGTGCTGCTGGCCACCGGATACCACCTCGCTTTTCCCTACTTGGAAGGCACCGGCGCTCTGGATCGCAGCGGGCAGCCGATGCACCGGGGTGGGGTCGCCTCTGGCGTGCCGGGGCTCGGGTTCGTCGGCATGGAGTTCCAGCGCAGCTTCTCGTCGAAGACGCTGCGTGGGGTGGGGCGGGACGCGGGGCATGTGCTGGGCCGACTGCGTTCCTGACGGGGAGGGTGTCCCGCGCGCCGTTTCAAGCTTGGTAAAGCGGTGCCTCACGCTCAGTTGTGGCGGGCGAGCTTCACCGATGACACGAGCAGGATGACTGCGAGTGCAGGGATGAGGACCAGCTCCGAGAACACGTCGAGCAGCAGCCCGCCCAGCAGCGCACCGGCGATCGAACCGGCGGCCATGACCGCGGTGAAGCGGAGGTTGGCGCCCAGGACGGCGAAGCTGCCGTCGCGGCTGTAGCGGGCGAAGGCGACCAGCATGGTCGGCAGCGAGACCAGCAGGGACAGGCTTCCCGCCGTCTTGATGTCGATTCCGAAGAGCAGCACGATCGTCGGGATCAGCAGTTCGCCGCCGGCCACGCCCATGATCGCGGCGACCACGCCGATGCCGAAGCCGGCCACGACACCGCAGGGAATCTGTGCCCACAGCGGCATCGCGAGCGTGCCCACGGTGGTGAGGTGCGTGACCATCAGCGCGGCGGCCATGAGCACCATCAGCGCCGCCAGCACCTTGTAGAGGGTGGAGCTGCGCATCCGTACCGCCCAGCTCGCCCCGGCCCACGCGCCCAGCAGACTCCCGGCCAGGAGATTGGCGGCGACGGTCCAGTGGGCCGTCACTTCGGAGGCGGATACCGCAGCCAGCCGGGCCGGGAGCGCAGCCAGGACTACGACCAGGCTCATCGCCTTGTTGAGGATGACCGCCGATAGTGCCGCGAAGCCGAACAGGCCGATCAGCAACGGCAGTCGGAACTCCGCGCCACCCAGGCCGATCATGCCGCCCAGCACGCCGATGGCCGCTCCGGCTCCGAACGCCAAGGGCATCGAGTGTGTCCGGCTGTCAGGACGGGGTGGGTCGGAGGCCAGGAGCGTGGTCATGCCCGGCAGTCTTCAGCGATCACGCCATCGCCTGGTACTGGAGAAAGCCACGAAAGCAGGTGGGCGACGACGTCAGTTCCGCGCGCACAGCTCTGCGATCTCCCGGGCGGCCTCGCGTGCGGGGCGGCCTACTCCGATCAGTGTGGCGGAGGCGGGTCCGGTCCAGTCGCCGTAGCCGAGCAGGTGCAGGCGGGGCTCGTCGACGGCGCGGGTGCCCTCGGTCGCGATGTGGCCGCGGGCGCCGCGGAGTTGGAGCGGGCCGAGGTGGGAGAGGGCGGGCCTGAAGCCGGTGCACCAGATGATCGCGTCGGCCTCGGTGCGGGTACCGTCCGCCCAGACGACGCCGTCGCGCTCTGTGCGGGTGAACATGGGAGACGCCTTGAGCAGCCCCGCATCCCTTGCCCGACGCACGGGCGGTACGGCCACGATGTCGCCGAGCGAGGCGACGCCGCCCGTGTCGGTGCGACCCTCGTCGAGGGCGCGGCGTCGGGCGGTGGCCGCGTCGAACAGGGCCCGGCCGTCGATGTCGTCCGGCAAGAAGCGCGGCGAGCGCTGGGTGACCCAGGTCAGCTCGGTGTCGTACGCGAGGTCGGCGGCGATCTGGGCGCCGGAATTGCCGCCCCCGACGACCACTACACGCTGCCCGGCGAACTCGGCCGGGCAGCGGTACTCCACGGTGTGCAGCTGACGGCCGGCGAAATCGGAACGTCCGGCGACTGCGGGCATGAACGGCCGCCACCAGGTCCCCGTCGCCGAGATCACCGCCCGCGCCCGCCACGCACCGCTATCGGACTCGATGCGCAGGAAGGCGCCGTCGCCGTGTACGCCGCGCACCCGCACCCGCACCCGCACCCGCACCCGCCGCACGATGGGCAGGGCGTACCGCTGCTCGTACTCGGCGAGGTACTCCACCACGTGCTGTGCGTCCGGGTAGACCTCGCCCACCTGCACCGGCATGGGCCGCCCCGGCAGCGAGGAGAACGCCGCCGGGGAGAAGAGGTGGAGCGAGTCCCAGGTGTGCTGCCAGGCGCCGCCGGGCGTGGACTGGGCATCGAGGATGACGAAGTCCAGGCCCTGGCGGCGCAGGTGGTAACCGGCGGCGAGCCCGGCCTGGCCGCCGCCGATCACCACCACATCGACGTGCTCCTGAGTCATGCGGCCGTCGATGCCGTAGCGCATTGAGGGCAGCGCACCGTACGGGCGACCGCCTCGTGGGGAGCCCCGACCACAGGATCGCGCCGGACGCTCCGGTCCGTCACCCGGGCATGTCCTGTGCACACGCCGGCGCCACAGTCGTGGCACACGCCGACGGCGGTCGTCGCGGTTCCTTGCGCATGGCAGTCGAGGCAGTGCATCAGCTCTCCTTGGCGGTCGTCGTGAGCCCGGCAGGGGTGAACTTCCTGCGCCAGGCCAGCGCCACGTACACGAGCCCGATCAGGACCGGGACCTCGATGAGCGGGCCGACGACCCCGGCCAGGGCCTGTCCCGAGGTGACGCCGAAGGTCGCGATGGCAACGGCGATGGCCAGCTCGAAGTTGTTGCCCGCCGCCGTGAAGGCAAGCGTGGTGGTGCGCTCATAGGACAGGTCGATGCCCTTGCCCAGCAGGAAGCTCCCGAAGAACATCACCGCGAAGTAGACCAGCAGCGGCAGCGCGATCCGGACGACGTCCAGCGGCTGCGAGGTGATCGCGTCACCCTGGAGAGCGAAGAGGATGACGATCGTGAAGAGCAGCCCGTACAGCGCCCATGGCCCGATCTTGGGAAGGAAGTTGGACTCGTAGCGCTCGCGGCCCAGCTTCTTCTCGCCGAGGCGCCGAGTGAGGAATCCAGCGACCAGCGGGATGCCGAGGAAGACGATCACGTTCAGGGCTACATGCCAGACCGGCACGTCGAGTCCCTGGCCATTCCCCAGCCCCAGCCACTGCGGCAGCAGGGCGAGGTAGAACCAGCCGAGCAGGCTGAACGCGATGACCTGGAAGACGGAGTTGAGGGCGACCAGGACCGCTGCCGCCTCACGGTCGCCGCAGGCCAGGTCGTTCCAGATGATCACCATGGCGATGCAGCGGGCCAGCCCGACGATGATCAGGCCGGTGCGGTACTCGGGCAGGTCAGGCAGGAAGATCCAGGCGAGCGCGAACATCACGGCCGGGCCGACTATCCAGTTGATGACCAGCGAGGACACCATCAGCTTCTTGTCGCCGGTGACCGTGTCGAGCCTGTCGTACCGGACCTTGGCGAGCACCGGATACATCATCACGAGCAGGCCGATCGCGATGGGCAGGGAGATGCCGCCGATCTCGACCTTCGAGAGCGCATCCCCCAGGCCGGGGATCAGGCGGCCGAGCCCCAGGCCGACGCCCATCGCGAGCAGGATCCACACCGCGAGGTACCGGTCGAGCGTGGAGAGCTTGGCGACGATCGAGGCATCCTCGCCGCCCTGGGGCGGTGACGTGGTGCCGGGCTCGGTCGCGGTCATCAGCAGGCTCGCTTTCGGTTGGTCTCGATGGTGGTGCGCGCGGTCTGCGCGAGGTCACCGAAAACGCCGGCCAGGTCTTCGAGGACCTCAGGCTTCAGCTTGTAGTAGGTGAAGCGGCCGCACGGCTCGGTCTCCACCACCCCGGCCTCGCGCAGGACGCGCAGGTGGTTGGAGAGGTTCGTCTGCCGGGCCCCTGTCTCCTCCACGAGGTGGGTGGTGCACAGGGTCTCGTGGGCGAGCAGGGTCACGATCTGAAGCCTGAGCGGGTCGGCGATCACCCGGATCAGTTCAGTCTTGGCTGACGTCATCATGGACTGATACTTTCACATCAGCGGCTGCTGATACCACTGGGTGCTGATATCGATGAAGCCTGATGCAAGCCCTGATTTCCGCAGCGAGCACTCCGTCGCGCGGCACGAGACAAGTGAGACCACTGATGTCCGAGAAGCCCTCCGTCCTGTTCGTGTGTGTCCACAACGCCGGCCGGTCCCAGATGGCCGCTGCCTGGCTGACCCATCTGGCGGGCGACCGTGTCGAGGTCCGCTCGGCCGGCTCGAACCCCGGCAAGGAAGTGAACCCGGCCGCCGTCGAGGCGATGCGCGAGGTCGGTATCGACATCTCCGCCGAGACCCCGAAGGTCCTGACCGTGGACGCGGTCAAGGAGTCGGACGTCTGCATCACCATGGGCTGCGGTGACACCTGCCCCGTCTTCCTTGGCAAGCGCTACCTCGACTGGACGCTGGAGGACCCGGCGGGCCAGGGCGTGGAGGCCGTGCGCCCGATCCGGGACGAGATCAAGGTGCTCGTCGAGGGCCTGATCGCCGAGATCGCTCCGGAGAAGACCGCATGAGCGGCGAGTCCTCACCCGCCGGCGGAGAGATACGCAACGTCATCGTGATCGGCTCGGGTCCGGCGGGCTACACCGCCGCCCTCTACACCGCCCGCGCCGACCTCAAGCCTCTCGTCTTCGGTGGCGCCATCTTCGTCGGCGGCTCGCTGACGACGACCACCGAGGTCGAGAACTTCCCCGGCTTTCCCCAGGGCGTCCAGGGCCCCGAGCTCATGGACAACATGCGCGCCCAGGCCGAGCGGTTCGGCGCCGAGATGATCGACGACGACATCGTGGCCGTCGACCTGGCCGGTGACGTGAAGACCGTGACCGACAGCGCGGGCACCGTGCACCGGGCGCGCGCCGTGATCGTCGCGACCGGGTCGGGCCGCGCGTGCGGGGATGGTCCCGCCGCCACGCGAGCGCCGACTTCACTATCGGACCGTGCGCTGCGAGCTCGTGACTTGATCTCCGCTGCTGGATGATCCGGCGTATGGGATACGGACCGGGCAGGCCCCGCCCGGCCGGGAGCTGCCTACTCCGTGCCGCCTGCCCGCGGCTCCGACTCCGAGTCCGTGGTCAGAGCATCGTGGGGCGGTCCTCGCGTCGGGTGAGGTCCAGGATCTCGTCCGCCGCGGCCTCCATCACGGGATCGTGCGTGGCGACCACTGTCACACAGTCGTGGTGACGGGTGGTGCGGCGGATGAGTGCGGCGAGGTCGGAGGCGCGTTCCCGGTCGACGGCGGCAGTCGGCTCGTCGATCAGGAGGAGCTCGGGAGTGAGGAGCAACGCCCGCGCCAGGGCCACGCGTTGGCGTTCGCCGCCCGACATGGTGTCCGTACGGTGGTCGCGGCGGTGGGCGAGGCCGACGTCGTCGAGCAGTTCGTCGGCCCGGGCGCGCAGGCCGCTGCCGGAGCGCAGGGAGCGGCCCGACACGGAAGCGGCGGCGAGGAGCTGCTGGCGCGCGGTGAGCCCGGTGAGAAGGTTCCCGCTCTGGAAGACGTATCCGATGCGGCGGCGGCGCTCGCGGGCCCGGTCGGCCGTGCTCAGGGCCGCCAAGTCGGTTCCGGACAGGAGGACTTGGCCGGAGTCCGGCTTCAGCAGGGTCCCGGCGACTGCGAGGAGGGTGGACTTGCCGGAGCCGGACGGTCCCACCAGGGCGGTGACGGCGCGTGGCGCGAAGGCGGCGTCGAGGGAGCGGAGCGGGGTCACGGCGGACTCGCCGTCCCCCAGAGTGACGGTTACGTCGCGGAGGTGGAGGCTCATCGGGCTGCTCCCAGAAGGGTCATCGGGTCGACGGTGGCTATCTTGCGCAGCGTGATCGCGGCGCCCGCGAGGCCGACGAGTATCACGGTGGCCATGGTCGTCATCAGTACGGACGCGGGCAGTGAGAAGGGGACCTCGGAGCCGACCAGCGCACCGACCCCGGCCGCGAGTGCCGCGCCGACGACGGTGCCTGTGGCGACCACGACGGCGGCCTGGGCGAGGGTGTGCCCGAGCAGCCGTCGCCGGGAGGCGCCCATGGCGCGCAGCAGGGCGAGTTCGGGGCGGCGCTGCACGGTCCACACGGCGAAGAAGGCGCCCACGACGAGGGGTGCGATGACGTAGAGGAATGCCTGAATGGAGGTCATGGTGACGCGTTCGCCGGAGTAGCCGGGCGCGGCGGCGTACGCGTCGCGCACCGGCAGCGTGTGCGTGCCCAGTGTGCGGTCGGCGGCCGCGAGATCGGCGTCCGACCCGGCCTTGAGCGCGATCGCGCTGTACTCGTTCGGCAGGGTGGTGCGGGCGTCGGGGGCGGCCCCCGGCATGGTGAAGCGGATCTGCCGCCAGACGTCGAGGGGAAGGTAGGCGACGGGCACGTGTCCGTACGAGCTGCAGTCTGTGGTGCCGAGCACCTGCAGCCTGATGCCGACGCGGTCGATCGTCAGGGTGTCGCCGACCCGGACCCCGGTGTCGTGGAGCTGTTGGGAGATGACGATGCCCGCACCGGTCGCCCGCAGGGGGTGCCCGGTGGTGGCGCCAGGATCGAGGAACTGCCCGGGCTCGACGCCGAACGCGGCGAGGTCGACGTCGACGCCGCGGTCTGTGGTTCCGCGGGTGATCGAGACGCCGAGCGGGGTGGCGTCGACGTCGTCGGCCTCCTGCCAGCTCTTCAGAGCCGTGGCCGGCAGCAGGCTGCGAGCGAACTGGTCCGACTTGGCGTCCGCGGCGAAGGCGAGGTGGGTGGCAGGCAGCTGGCGCAGCGCGGAGACGGTGTCGTCGCCGAGACCGGTGGTGAACCCGGAGACGACTCCGACGAGCGCGGCGACCAGGACGACGACGCTGCCCATCAGGAGGAAGCGGCCGCGGGCCGCCCTCAGTTCGAGCAAAGCGAGGAACACGGAGGGCCTTTCAGGCTCGTGCGGGAGGGGCGCCACCTTTTGGGGACGCCGTGTCGCCAACATAGATGATGGAGACACAGCGTCCCCAAGCGGGGTGCTACTGGGTGCCTAGACTGGTGGGGTGCCGAAGATCAGTGCGCCGTCCGTAGCCGACCACAGGGCCCAGCAGCGCCGGGCCCTGATCGCCGCGGCCCGCGGACTCCTGGAGGAAGGCGACGCGTCCCGCGTCACCTTCGCCGCGGTCGCCCAGCGGACCGGCCTGGCCCGCAACAGCGTCTACAAGTACTTCACCGACCGCCGGGAACTGCTGGCCGAGGTGGTGCGAGAGGCGGCGCCGCGCTGGACCGAACGCATCGAGCAGGAGATGTCGACGGCCGCGGGGCCACAGGAGCGCGTGGCCGCATATGTGAGGGCCCAGCTCCTGCTCGTGCGGGACGGTGAGCACCGCATCGCGCAGGCGCTCGCCGACGATCCGGACGCGGCGGTGCTGCGCGAGGCGGCCGCGGAAGCCCATGACAGGATCCTCGCGCCGCTCGTCGCGGCGCTCACCGAGCTCGGCGACGATGCCCCCCGTCGCACCGCCCGCCTCCTCCAGGGGTTCGTGAACGCCGCGACACTGGCTCTGGAGAGCGGCGACGACTTCGACGCGCTGTGCTCCCGCGCGGTGGAACTGACCGTGGCGTCGCTCGGCTCACTGAAGGACTGAGTGGGTGTTCTGCGAGTCGTCGTGTCCGGCTGTCCGGTTTGAGGGCTTGCCGTTGACCGCTTCTGCGGTGTGCTGGAGGCGTGGCCAAGCGGCAGCCGTACCCGAGTGACCTGTCGGACGAGGCATGGGAGTTGATCCGGCCGGTCGTCACGGCCTGGAAGGGACAACACCGCTCGGTCAGCGGCCATGAGGGCCGGTACGAGATGCGGGAGATTGTCAACGCGATCCTGTACCAGGCCCGGGCCGGCTGCCAGTGGCGCTATCTGCCGCACGGCTTCCCGCCCTACACCGCGGTCTACTACTACTTCGGGCTGTGGCGCGACGACGGCACCGACCGGACCATCCACGATCTGTTGCGCTGGCAGGTCCGTGAGTCGAAGGGGCGGCGTGAGGACCCGTCTCGCTCAACGCGCCGAAGGAGACCACCGGGCTGGATCCGGGCAAGAAGAGCCGGGGCCGCAAGCGGGGCATCGCCACCGATGCACTCGGTCTGCTGATCGCCGTGATCGTGGTCGCCGCGAGCGTGCACGACAACGCCATCGGGATCACGCTGCTGGACCAGGTGGCCGCCGTCAACCCGACGGTGACCAAGGGGTGGGGCGATGCCGGGTTCAAGAACGCCGTCATCGAGCACGGCCGGTCGCTGGGCATCGACGTCGAGGTGGTGTCAGCTGCTCCGCAGACCAAGGGGTTCGCCCCGGCACCGAAACGGTGGATCGCCGAGCAGACCTCCGGCACGCTGATGCTGCACCGCCGTCTGGCCCGCGACTACGAGAGGCTGCCCACCAGTTCGGCGTCCTGGATCCGCTGGTCGATGACCGACGTCATGCCCCACCGGCTCACCGCCACCACCACTCCCACCTGGCGGGACCTGCCACCGGCCCGCCTGTGCGGACCGGCATGATCGTGTGGGAGTGAGCATGCAGGAGTTCCTCGAACAGATCGAGATCCGCGAGGCCGCCGGCCGGGACCTCGCGAACCGGCTCCGCACCCAGATCGCCGAGCTCACCGCCCCACTCGCGGCCGCCGAACAGGCTCTGGAGCGGCTGAAGATCACCCGGGAAACCCTTCTGGAGATCGGCCCGGACCTTCCCGACGGCCTCGCTCCGCTGCCCTCGGCCTGCCACCAGATCCTCGCCCACTTCGAGAACACCGCGGACGGAATGCACGCCAAGGACGTCTGCCTCGCTCTGGACACCGGCACCGAACCCCGGCACATCGAAGGCACCCGCGCCAAACTCAAACGCCTGGTCAGCCGCGGCATCCTCACCGAACCAGAACCCGGCCTCTTCCAACTCCCGCAGCCAACCCCGCCCCCGGACTGAGCCCGGCGAAAGCTCACAGAACACTCACTAAAGAGTGTGTGATTCAGGGATTTTGGGTCGATTGCTACCGCATTTATCCGATGTGGTGGTCGAGTCGGTCGAGCTGGTGACGGGAACGGCCACGCTTCGCGGCCGGTGCCGGGCTCTGCCCGTGAGATGTTCGTTGTATGGAATGCCGTCTTGGCGGGTGCATGGTCGTTACGGGCGTCGCCTCGCCGACGCTCCGGTCAGGCCGACACTGCGCCTTGGACAGAGCGCTCAAGAACTGACGGTGGCGGCGGCCGCCCCAACCGAGGTGAGAGCCACCGCGCAGGAGCGTGCCGCCCCCTTCACGCAAAGACAGCTCGGTAGCCGCTCCACCCTGCCCAGCAGGCCCTGAAGAAGGCAGCAACACGCATTCTACGCTTACTGTACATTCAGTGCTTTTTATGACGTATTGGAGACTTCTGACGTTGTATCAGTGAAACTGGAGTGTGACTGCCCATGCCGGTAGGAAGGCCCAGACATGCAGGGCGTCGCACCCTCGGGGCAGTGGCCGCGGGCCTGGCGGCCTTACTGCTGCCGGCGGCTCAGCTGCCCGCCGATCCGGTCGCCAGCGGCGCGGACCGTGCCGCCCGGTCGGTTCCCTCGCCCACTGACACGACGTCCGTGGTGACGGTGAAGGTGGGCGGGGACCGCAACGGGGATCAGTCGGTCGCGCCACTGGCAGGCACCACGCTCGGGCTGTACGCGACGGAGACCGGCGGCAGTGCGGCGTTCACCTGCACGTCGGACGCCGATGGCGACTGCAGCTTCATCGTCACCGGCACCGGAACGGGCGGCGCCCTCCGGGGCCAGCAGATGTGGGTGCGTCAGATCTCCGCGCCGGGCGGCTGGTTCGTCAACGACCAGTTCCGCACGAGTGCCAGCACCAGTACGACCACCCCGTACCGCTTCCGGACTCCGGCGCTGTACTCGGCCAACACCTACAGCTCGACGGCCACCGGCGCCAACGGCTTCATGGTCTCCTCCGGCTCCAACACCTACAACGCCTCCGGCGGCACCTGGCAGCAGTCGCGCAACAACCCCGCCCTGCCGCAGAAGTGCGGCCTGAAGGTCGCTTTGGTGATGGACCTGTCCGGCTCGATGAACGGGAGTGTCGGCGCCCTGAAGACGGCCGCGAACACCTTCGTCGACGCCCTGCAGGGCACGCCCTCCTCGATGGCGAAGTTCACCTTCTCCTCGTACTCCCCGGCCACCAACGGCGGACCGAACGAGCCGGGCCTGCGCTCGGTCTCCACCCGCGCGGACGCGGCCGCGTTCAAGCAGACCTGGGCTCACTGGACCGAGTCCACCGCCAACGGGGCGACGAACTGGGACCGTGCCCTGTACGAGCCCGCCCTCGCCGGCAGTGACTACGACGTCGCTGTGGTGATCACCGACGGCATGCCGACGCGCTACTCCACCCCCGAGAGCACCGGCGGCAACGGGTCGACGACCCGGGTGCGCGAGGTGGAGAACGGCATCTTCTCCGCCAACGCCCTCAAGGCGAAGAGCACCCGGGTGCTGGCCGTGGGTGTCGGCAGCGGCGTCTCCGGCAACGCCTCCTACAACCTCGCCTCCCTGTCGGGGAAGACGAAGTACGACGGGACCAACGCGGCGACGGCCGACTACTACCAGGAGGCCGACTTCGACGACGCCGGCAAGGCGCTGCGCGACCTGGCCCTGGCGAACTGCACTCCGTCGCTGTCGGTCGTCAAGCAGATCCAGGCAGAGGACGGCACCGTCTACAACGCCCCTGAGGGGTGGACGTTCGACGGCTCCACCACGACCGAGGGTGTCACCGTCGACTCCCCGCAGACCACGACGAACGACGGCACCGGGGCGGTGAACTTCCCCCTCGACTACAGCGAAACCGGCACCGAATCGGCCAGGGTGCGTGCGGCCGAGCGCCAGCAGGCGGGGTACCAACTGATCCAACAGGACGGGAAGAACGCCGTCTGCTACGACAAGGTGGCCGAACAGGCCGTCGAGGTGACGAACGATCCGGACGACGGTACCGGCTTCGAGGTCGACGTCCCCGTAGACGGATCGGTGACCTGCAGCGTGCTCAACAAGGCCCCTGCCGCGGTCGTGCCCGCTTCCGTCCAGGTCGACAAGGAGTGGCAGGTCACCACCGGCGACGGCACCCGCACCTATCCCGACGGCGAACAGCCCGGTGACCTGCAGGCCGATCTGAGCCTGACCGGCCCTGGGGATGCGGGCGCCTCGAGTCAGGGCTGGGGCGTTCCCCGCGAGGGCTACAGCGAGGGCGATGCCGTCACGGTGGCGGAGCAGACGCGGTTCGCCCCCAAGGTGGACTGCGAGCTGACCGGCGTCGACCTGGACGGCCGTGACCTGGACACCGACGCCCCGTCAGCCGTGATCACTCTGGAGGCCGGGGCGAACACGCACAAGATCACCAACCACGTGGCGTGCACCACCCGGCTCACCCTGGCCAAGCGGGTCTCCGGCGGTGACGCCGACCCCACCAGCTGGGACCTGCGCGCCATCGGCGCCGACGGCGCGCTGCCCGGCCCGGCCGGTGCGCACGGCAGCCCCGAGGCCACCGCCGAGGTGTCCCCCGACGCCCGCTACCAGCTCGCGGAGCAGCTGAACAGCGACGATCCGGAACTCCTCAACTACAAGCAGGTCGACGAGCGCACCGACTTCCAGAGCAACCCGCTCTCCACCGGCTCGATGAACTGCCTCGCCCACGACAAAGACGGCAACGAACTGCTGGGCTGGAACGACGGCATCAACGGTGGCGTCAACGTCCCGCTCGGTGTGCGCGCGGTGTGCACCGCCGTCAATGAGACCGTCCCCCTCACCCTGCGCAAGTA
>NZ_JAMOLN010000269.1 GCF_024448165.1 Streptomyces longispororuber | reverse complement strand
CGGCGATCCGGTCCGCGAACACCGGCGACGAGTCGATCAACTCCCGCCCCATACCCGCCCATTGGGACCCCTGCCCGGGGAACACCCACACGACCTTCCCCGGCGCACCGGCACCGGCACCAGCACCGGAGACGACCCCGGCCACACTCTCGCCCCGAGCCAACGTCCGCAGCCCGGCCAGCGCCTCCTCCCCCGACCCGGCCACCACGACCGCACGATCGGCAAGCAGGGCCCGACGGGAAACCAGGGACCCGGCCAGCGCCGCCAACGGCACCGCGCCCACACCACCCGCACCGGACTCCACGAAGGCGGCGAGGCGCTCGGCCTGGCCCGCCAGTGAAGCGATGCTGCGCGCCGAGATCACGAGCGGCACCACGCCACCCGCATCCGGATCCGGATCCGCGACGGGCTCGGGCTCCTCCTCGGCAGGCGCCTCCTCCAGGATCAGGTGGGCGTTCGTACCGCTCACACCGAACGAGGACACCCCGGCCCGGCGCGGCCGGTCCGCGCGCGGCCACTCGCGCGCCTCGGTCAGCAACTCCACCGCGCCCGCGGACCAGTCCACCTCCGCCGTCGGCGCGTCCACGTGCAAGGTCGCCGGCAGCGTCTCGTGCCGCAGTGCCTGCACCATCTTGATCACACCGGCGACACCGGCGGCGGCCTGCGCGTGACCGATGTTCGACTTCAACGAGCCGAGCCACAAGGGCCGTTCGGCAGGACGCCCCTGGCCGTATGTGGCGATGAGCGCCTGCGCCTCGATCGGGTCGCCGAGCGCCGTGCCCGTACCGTGCGCCTCGACCACGTCGACGTCAGCCGCCGAGAGCCCCGCGCCGGTCAGCGCACGCCTGATGACGCGCTGCTGCGAAGGCCCGTTCGGCGCGGTCAGACCATTGGACGCGCCGTCCTGGTTGACGGCGGAGCCGCGCAGCACGGCAAGGACCTGGTGGCCCCGCTCACGCGCCACCGAAAGCCGCTCCAGGACGACGACGCCCACGCCCTCGGCCCAGCCCGTGCCGTCGGCCGCCGCGGCGAACGCCTTGCAGCGCCCGTCGGCCGACAACGCCCGCTGCCGGGAGAACTCCACGAAGTCGTCCGGCGTCGCCATCACCGTCGCACCGCCGGCGAGGGCCATCGAGCACTCGCCCTGCCGCAGCGCCTGCGCGGCCAGGTGCATCGCGACCAGCGACGACGAGCACGCCGTGTCCACCGACACGGCCGGACCCTCAAGGCCGAGGACGTACGAGACCCGGCCCGACGCCACGCTCGACGCCAGCCCGGTGGTCGCGAACCCCTCCGTCTCCGACGTGCCCGCACCCGTGCCGTACCCGTGGGCGAAGAGTCCGGTGAACACGCCGACGTCGGCGCCCTTCAGCGAGACCGGGTCGACTCCCGCACCTTCCAGGGCCTCCCACGAGGTCTCCAGAAGGAGCCGCTGCTGCGGGTCCATGGCGAGGGCCTCGCGCGGCGAGATGCCGAAGAAGCCCGGGTCGAAGAGTCCGGCGTCCTCCAGGAAGCCGCCCTGGTTCGTGTACGAGGTGCCCACGTGGTCCGGATCCGGGTGGTAGAGGGCCTCCAGGTCCCAGCCGCGGTCGTCGGGGAAGTCCGTGACGGCGTCGACGCCGTCACGGACCAGGCGCCACAGGTCCTCGGGGCCCGCGACGCCGCCCGGCAGCCGGCAGGCCATGCCCACGATGGCGAGGGGTTCGTCGGGGTCGGCGGCGGCCCTGACCGTGACCGGCGCGGTGGCCGGTGTCGCGTCGGGGTCCCGGAGGATCTCGGACCGCAGGAAGGCGGCCAGGGCGGCGGGGGTGGGGTGGTCGAAGGCGGCCGTGGTGGGCAGCCGCAGTCCGGTCCGCTCCAGGAGCCGGTTGCGCAGCAGCACGATGGCCACCGACGTGAAGCCCAGGTCGCGGAAGGCCCGGTCGGCGGGGACGAGTTCGGGTCCCGTCTGGCCGAGCACGTCGGCGGCCAGGGTGCGGATCAGGTCTTCCAGGAGCGCCAGTTGCGCACGCTCGTCCAGGTCGGCGAGCCGTTCCCGCAGCTCTGCCGTGACGGCCTCGTCCGGCTCGATCTGCCGGGCGGGCGGTCCCGCCACGTCGCGCAGGAGGGCGGGCACGTGGGCGTCCGGTGCCGCCTTGCCGCCCGACAGCAGGGCGGGCCGCGCGGCCAGCAGCGACGGGACGTCGGCGGTCAGCGCTACGTCGAACGCGGCGAGCAGATCCTGATGCGTCGCGGCGTCGGTGTCCCCCGGGTGTCCGTCCCAGGCCAGGAAGGTGCCGGGCAGGTGCCGCCGCCGACGGTTGCCCGTCACCGCGTCGCCGAGCATCGCGTCGGCGGCCGCGGCCGGGTCGTCGTGGGAACCCAGTAGCCCGACGGCCCCGGACGACACCACGACGAAGACCGCCGGGTCGTCACCGGCGGTCAAGTGGTCGAGCAGCAGCGCAAGTTCGGGATCGTCGGCGGCGTGCACGACCGCGGACACGGGGTGCCGCAGGTCGGCCAGGGCTTCACGCAGGAGCTCCGGGCGCGCCCCGTCGGCCGCGAGCCGGATGACGCTCGTATCGGCGAAGGCCAGGGCATCGCCCGGCGTACCGCCCGCCAAGGTCCCACCGCCCCCACCACCCGTACCGCTGACGAGCAGCAAGGTCGACGCCCGGTGCGCCGTGGCCAGGTGGTGTGCGAGCGCGGCACCGTGCGCGGTGTCCGCACCGGTGACCACCACGGTGCCGGAGAAGCCGGCCGCACCCGGCCGGTCGACCACGGGCAGCGGCGTCAGCCGGGGAACCAGCAGAGCGCCCGAACGCACGGCGATCTGCGGCTCGTCGGACGCGAGCACGGCGGCCAGGACGTCCAGGGAAAGATCCGCGTCGGCGTCCAGAACGTCGAGGACGGTCGTCCCCGCTTGCCCGACAACTCGGAAGGAGCGCGCGACGCCCCAGAGCGGAGCCTCCGCAAGATCCTGCCCGCAGTCCCGATCACGGTCCCGATCACGGTCCCGCTCGCCGTCCCGGTCGCCGTCCCGCTCGTCGACCGCGACTCCCCGCCGGGTGACGACCACCAGCCGGGAGGCCGCCAGTTCCGGCCGGGCCGACCAGTCCGCCACGTCCTCCGCCAGCACCAGAGCCCTGGCACGCCCCACGGCGACCGCATCCCCCGTCCCGGAACCGACGGGCGGCAGCAGAACGGTCACGTCCGGCACGGTCTCGCCGCCGGCCACTGCCGTACGTACGGCTGCCAGGTCCGTGTAGCGACGCACCAAGCCGTCCGCCGCTTCCACGGCACGGACGAAACCTTCCGCCCCCGCCCCGACGACAGCCACGACCGGGATCGAGGCCGGGAACGGGGCCGGGACCACAACCTGGGCCGGCGCCGGGACCCACTCGACGTGCAGCAGCGCATCGTGGTGTCCGCTCGCCGCGTACCGCAGACGGTTCGGCTGCTCGGCGAGCAGCCGCCGCTTGGTCTTGCCCGACGCGGTCCGGGGAATGGCCGTGACCTCGTGGATCCGCTCCGGCACCTTGTACGCGGACAGCAGCTCGCGGCAGCGGTCGACGAGTTCTGCGGGGTCGAACCCGTCAGGACCGGCGATCACGTACGCGACGGGGACCTCGCCGAGCGTGTCGTGCGGTGCTCCGGCGACCGCGGCGTCCGCGACCCCGTGGACGGTGCGCAGGGCCGCCTCGACCTCCTCGGGGTGGATGTTCTCGCCGCCCCGGATGACGAGTTCCTTGATCCGTCCGCAGATGGTGAAGTACCCGGCGGCGTCGCGCCGGGCCAGGTCACCGGTCCTGAACCAGCCGTCCCGTATCGCCTCGGCGGTCGCCTCGGGGCTGCCGTGGTAGCCGACCATGACGTTCGGCCCGCTGACCCAGACCTCCCCCTCCTCCCCCGCCGGGACGTCGGTCCCCGTGGCCGGGTCGACGACGCGGACGCCGACACCCGGCACGGGCAGGCCGCAGGACCCGTCCACGCGGGCGCCGTCCGGCGGGTTGATCGTGATGGCACCGCAGGTCTCGGTGCTGCCGTAGGCGTCGACCAGCGGGACCCCGAAGGTCTCCTCGACGTCGCGGTGCAGGCCGGAACCGGTGACGGCGCCGCCGACCAGGCCGACGCGCAGGTCCGGCGCCCGGAATCCGTGCTGCCGGGCGGCGCTCACCAGGTGGTGGTAGGTGGTGGGGACCCCGGCCAGGAACGTCGTGCCGTCCTCGCGGAGCGCCCGCATGACGTCCTCGGCGGAACTGCCGTCCATGAGCCGGGCGGTGGCACCGGTGACGGTGACGGACAGCACGCACGCGATGTGCGACAGACTGTGGAAGAGCGGCAGCGGCCACAGCACCCGGTCCCGCTCCGTGAGGCCGGGAACCGGTACGTAGCAGGAGGCGACGGACCACAGGCAGTTGCGCTGCGTCGACAGGACGCCCTTGGGCCGCCCGGTCGTCCCCGACGTGTAGAACATCCAGGCCACGTCGTCGAGGCCGAGGTCGTCCCTGGCGGGCACGGCCGGCTCGGTGCCGGCCAGCACGTCGTACGCGTGCACCCCCGCCCCGCCGATCCCTCCGCCGAGTGTTCCGTCCGTCTCTCCGCCGACGAGGTCTGCCGGTACGTCACCGGTCACGAGCAGCACGGTCCCGGGCGCCACTCCGGGCGCGGCCCGCAGTCGCCGCGCCCGTGCGGCGTCGGTGATGACGAGCACGGCGCCGCTGTCGGCGAGGAGGTACTCCAGTTCGGCCGTGGCCGACGCGGGGTTGAGCGGCACCCCGATGGCACCGGCCCGCACGATCGCCAGGTAACTCTCCACGGTGGCCACGGTGTTGCCGAGGCAGATGGCGACACGGTCACCGCGCTCGACGCCGAGGTGGGCCAGGTGTCCGGCCAGATTGCGGGTCCGTGCCGCCAGGTCCCCGTAGGTGACCGCCCGCCGGTCGTCCGCGAAGGCGACCTTGTCGGGGAAACGCGCCGCGTTCTCCAGGAGGGTGACGGGAAGTGGCTTGATGAGGTCGCTGCGCACTGGACCGCAAGTCCTTTCGGAAGGAAAGTTCACCAGGAGACGGGCAGGCACTTCACCGCGAAGACGGACCCCTTGAGCCGCAGCGGCACTTCTTCGAAGCCGACGGCGAGGCGCAGGTCGGGGAACGCGTCCAGGAGGGCGGAGAAGCCGGCGCGCAGCTCGACACGGGCCAGGTTCTGGCCGAGGCACTGGTGGATGCCGAAGCCGAACGCCACGTGGCCGGAGGTCTCGCGGCCGATGTCCAGGTCGGCGGGGCACCCGAACTTCGCCGGGTCACGGTTGGCGGCGGGCAGCGACACCGTGACGCTGTCGCCCTTCTTGACGGTCTCGCCGTTCAGCTCGATGTCCTCGAGCGCCGTGCGGTACGTGTCGTACTGGTTGACGGTGAGGTAGCGCAGGAGCTCCTCGATCGCGGCGTCGAGCCTGGCCGGGTCGGCGCGCAGCGCCGCCAGCTGCTCGGTGTGGTGCAGGAGCGCGAACACGCCGACGGCCAGGGCGCTCTCGGTGGTCTCGTAGCCCGCGAAGAGGAGCAGCGTGACGATGTTGCAGAGCTCTTCCGTGGTCAGCTGCCCGCCGGCGATGAGACGGCTGATGAGATCGTCCTCGGGCTCCTTGCGGCGCAGCTCGATGACCTCCGCGAAGAAGGCGGCCGCCTGCCCCATCGCGGCGCCGACCTCCTGCGGGTCCGCGTCCGTGTCGTGCAGCAGCGTCGGCGCGTGACCGTAGCGGTCGACCTCGCTGTAGGGCAGGCCGACGAGTTCGGACAGGATGCGCAGCGACAGCGGCTTGGCGAAGTCCTTCACCAGGTCGGCGGGGGCACCGTGCTCGCGCATGACGGCGATCTGCTCCGCGGCCACGGCCTCCGCGCGCGGCCTCAGCTGGCTCGCCCGGCGGGCGGTGAACTCGCCGGTGAGCAGCCGCCGGTAGCGGGTGTGGTCCGGCGGGTCCATGTGGATGAACATGCCGGGGATGCGCGGGTGGTTGGGCATCACCTGGCCGCGGTGCGTCACCGGGAAGTGACCGATCTCCGTGCTGTGGCTGAACCGGGGGTCGCTGAGGACCGAGCGCGCCAGCTCGTAGCTGGACACGATCCAGCCGACGTGCCCGTCGGGGTACGTCATCCGCGCGAGCGGCCGCTCCTTGCGCAGCGCGTCGAACACCGCCGGAGGGTCGAACTGATGAGTGCGGGCCCAGGGCTCCTCGAAGGAGATTGCGTCGCTCATGAATTCCTCCCCAACCGATTGGACTCGCAATTCACGCGCGCATGGAATTCACGGTTCAATTCACAGAATTCAAGTGCGCAGAATGCGGGAGCCAATGCAGTCAATGCGGCCGATGCGGCCAATACCGTCTTTCCGGTGTCCCCAGCGCCAGATTAGACGAGCCCGGACGGCACGGCATCCTCAACTCTGGTAGGTGGCAGCTCTCTTGAGCCGATCCCGAGGGGCGCTGCGTGCGCTTCCGAGCGGCCGGGAATTCCGTCGCGGCGGCCGCTCGAATTCCGGTCCAGATCCGCTCGGAATTCCCTTTCCCCGTACGCCGGCAGGAGCGCACAGCACGACAGGCGGGCCGCATCCTCCGTCCGAGGATGCGGCCCGCCTGCGGTGAGAGCGGTGGGGCGTTGTCTCAGGTAGTCACCCTAGTCGGCTGTCTCAGGCAGCTGCCTGGCGCTGCGGGGCGAGCGCCTTGGTGAGGGTGACCACCTCGGTGAGCATCTGCTGGAGCATCACCTCGTGGCCCGCGGCCGGGGCGAAGGTCGTGAACTGCTCGAAGTCGGTCCTGAGCGACAGGTTGACCTGGGTGTGCACGGCCGCCAGCTGGACGCCCGCGGCGATGTGCCGCAGGTGGTCGATGGCGCGGGAGCCGCTGACGTTGCTGCCGTACCCGACGAAGCCGGCGGCCTTGTTGTTCCACTCGTTGTAGACGAAGTCGATGGCGTTCTTCAGGGCGGCCGGGATCGAGCGGTTGTACTCGGGCGTCACGAAGACGAAGCCGTCCAGCGCGTCGATCTTCGCGGCCCAGGCGCGGGTGTGGTCGTGCTCGTAGTCGCCCATGCGCGGCGAGCGCGGCTCGTCGAACAGCGGGAGGTGGAAGTCGGCGATGTCGACGAGCTCGAAGTCCGCGTCCTCACGCGCACGGGCCGTCTTCTCGACCCACTCCGCGATCTGCGGTCCGACACGGCCGGGGCGGGTGGTGCCGAGGATGATGCCGATGGTGGTCATGCGTGTCTCCAGGTTCAACAGGACTCAGGGGCAAGGTGAGCAGGGGCAGCGGGTGCAGCAAGGTCAACGGGGTCAACAGGGTCAGCAAGGTCAACAGAGTGCCGGAGCACTCCGGGACGGGCGGCGGGAACCGGCCAGACAGCGGCGGCCGCTACGACCGGGCGGCCTGCGGCACGGCAAGCTCGACGGGCTGACCGGTGCGCAGCGACGCACGGGCGGCCCGGACGATCCGCAGCGTCCGCACTCCTGCCGCCCCGTCGGGCCCGGCACCACTCCCCCGGCCGGCCGCGGCGACGAACTCGCCGATCATCACCGCGTACGGATCGTCCCCGCGCGTCTCCCACCGCTCGCGGGACGTGGCGGAGTCGAATCCGCCGACCAGCCGCGGGGACGCGGTGAACTCCACGCTCCCCCGGTCCCCGACGAAGGTCATGGTCGGCCCGCCCGCGGCCGACGCGTCGTCCGCCGGGCCCCAGCTGCAGTCGATCGACACGACGGTGCCGTCCGCGTACCGCACGGTGACCAGGGCCGCGCTCTCGACGTCCGGGTCCCCGCTGAGGACGCTGTTCGCCTGCGCGTAGACCTGCTGCGCCGGTGTTCCGCCGAGCACCGCGTCCACCATGTCGAGCAGCGGCGGCGCACCCGCGCCCAGCGCGCCGCTCTCCGCCGCCCGCGACCGGGCCGGACGCGGCCGGTTGTAGGCGCCGAGCACGGTCGTGAGGTCGCCGAGGACCTCCTCCTTGGCGAGTTCCTGGCGTACGGCGGCGAACGCAGGTCCGAAACAGACCGGCGAGGCGAGGCTGAGGCGTACGCCCGCCTCCTCGCAGACCCGGACCATGGCCTGGGCGTCGGCCTCGTCTGCGGCCAGCGGGTGCTCGCACAGCACGTGTGCTCCGGCTCCGGCGGCCCGCTCGACGAGGTCGCGGCGGCGGTCGGTCTCGCTGGTGACGACCACGGCGTCGGGACGCAGCGCGAACACCTCGTCCCAGCTGTCCGCGTACGCCGCGCCGAGCCGTCGGGCCGTGTCCCTCCCCCGCGACGGATCGTCGGGAGAGCCGTCGGGGTCCGCGATGACCAGCTCGACGTCCGGCAGGTCGCCCAGCAGACGGGCGTACGTGGCGGCGCGCTCATGGGCGAACGACAACACGGCGACCTTCATGCTGCGGCCCCCTTCACGGGCAGTTCCACGGCGCGGCCGGTCCACGCGGAGCGTGCCGCGGCCTGGGTGATGCGGACGGCGGCGAGTGCGTCGTGGGACACCAGGCGCGGCGGGGGTCCGCCCCGCAGTGCCTGGGCGAACTCGCGGATCTCGGCGGCGAACGGGGACTCCCCGTAGTAGCCGAGGACGCCGGCGGGCCCGCCGGACACCTGGATCTCCTGGGGCCACTCGGAGTCGTGCACGATCGTGCCGCCGGTGCCCGCGACGTGGTAGGTGACGCGGATGGGCGGCTGCGGCGTGGGGGTCCACCGGCTGACGACCTGGCTGAGCGCGCCACTGGCGTGGGTGAGCACGGCGGTGCCGGTCGCGCTGGTCCCCTGCGGGGCCGGTGCGGTGATCTCGCCCTGGTAGTGGGCGTGGACGCGGACGACGTCCCCGAAGAGCCAGTAGGCGATGTCCACGCCGTGCAGCATCTGGTCCGTCAGGATGCCGCCCGATTCGGCGGAGGCGTGGCCGTCCCAGGCCCGCGGGTGGTAGCCGGCCACGGTGAACCGGGCGACCGTGCCCGCGCCCAGGCGCCCGTCGGCCGCCACCTCGTGGAGCCGGGCGAAGGCGGGGGCGAAGCGGATGTCGTGCGCCGGGTAGAGCGGGACGCCCGCCCGGTCCGCGGCGCCGACGATCTCCTCGGCCTCGGCGACGTCGGCCGCCAGCGGCTTCTCGCAGACCACCGCCACGCCCTCGGCGATGGCGGCCAGCGCGATGTCGCGGTGGGTGCCGGTCGGCGAGCAGATGTCCACGGCGTCCGCGCCGTCCAGCGCGTCGGCCAGGGAGTCGACGGCCTTGGCGCCGAACTCGGCGGCCAGCTCCGCGGCCCTGCCGTCCTGGGAGTGGACGCGCACGGACGCCCCGGCACCGGTCCACGCCTCCAGATGCAGCCGCGCTATCAACCCTGCGCCGATCAGTGCTACCTCGAGCTGCCGCATGGCACCCCCCAGCCCTTCTTCCCTGTCGAACGTCTGCGCAGGGGAGCCCGAGCACCCGGAGAGGCCGCCGACGCCCCACACGTCTGAGGTCCGATCAGTCTCGCCCCGCACCGCTCACCAGGACCATCACCAACGTGAGTAGTCCTGGCGCGACGACGGCCGGGCGAGCGAAGGGGGCGTCAGGCGTCCCGGCGCCCCGGGAGGTACTGGTCGAGCACGACGGCCAGGAACTTCGTGTGGTCCGGCAGCCCCGCATCGGCCACGAGTCCGTCGATGACCCCACGCTGCGCCCGAGTCGGCTTGTACTGCAGCTGTACCGGGCCCAGACCGCGCAGATCCGTGTTGTCCGGCGCCACGGCGAACAGCTTGGACTGGAACTTGGGCGCCCGGCGAGCGTCCTCGACGACCTGGGCGAGCCCCTTCTCGACGGCCGCCTCCACGGCGAGGAACACGATCTGGGTGTGCGTCAGATCGCTCTGCTTGCGCAGCTTCCGGAAGCGGTTGGCGACGTTCGTCGACACGTAGAAGCCGACCGGCTTGGCGGTGTCCGCGTCGTTGACAGCGGGCGGCGCCTCGTCGACGGGCTCACGCGCCGGCGACGGCACGACGGCCACCGGCGCCACCGGAGCGGCCTGCACGGGGGCGGGCCGCAGCGGGGCGGCCGCGGGCGCGGAGGTCTGCGGGGTGGCCCATCCGGCGAGCGCGTTCGACGACGCCGCTCCCCCACCACTGAACAGGTTGCCGACGCCTTCGTCGGACATCGTCTGCTCGTCGTCCTCGTCGGCGCGCGTCTTCTTGTTCTTCGGCGGTGTCATGCCGTGGCTTCCTTCCTCAGTTCGAGCGCCCTGGCGAACATCTCTTCGGTGAATCCTTCGTAGTCTGCGGCAAGCCCCTCGGCGGTCTCGGGAATCGACCGGTCGCCGTTCGCGCGCCGTTCCACGAGTTCCTGCACCAGGAGCCCCCGCTTGCGCACGAGCCGGGCCACCGACTCCGTGTGCCCGATCAGGTGCTTGAACATGTGGGCCTCCTCGCCCAGCACCTTCCGCACCTGGCGCCGCACGTCGGCGTGGATCCCCGTGTACGTGCGCCCGGTGTCGAAGAGCAGCACCCCGAGCAGCGCGATGTGCGGGTTGATCTGGCTGACGAACTTGACGTACGAGAACTCCATGCCGATCTGCGCGAGCCCGTCCTCCGCGCCCCCGTCGCTCTTGACGGGGATGACCAGCCAGCGCGACGCGGACAGCGCGAGGCGCTGCAGCGACGGGTTCTCCGGCGGGGTGTCGAGGATGATGATCTGGTACTCGTGCGCGATCGGGAGCAGGCACATCAGCAGCCGCAGGTAGGCGTGCGGGCCTTCCTTCGCGAGCAGCGTGTGGAAGAAGATCCCGAACTCGTCGCCGAGCGCGGGACCGCCCATGACGACGTCGAGGTTCTCCCGGACGTTCCTGCGCGGCGTGAGCGGCGCGCCGGTCCGCAGCGCTTCGAGCAGCCCCGCTCCCCCGTCGTTCCACTCGGCCCGCTTGTACCCGAGCTCACGCGCGATGTTGCCCTGCGCGTTGCAGTCGATGATCAGCGTCCGCAGACCGCTGCGGGCTGCCTTTCCGGCGGCGTTCGCGGAGACGGAGGACTTGCCGACGCCGCCCTTGCCGTTGCCGAACATGAAGATGTGCGACAGCGCTTCCCAGGGGATGCCGGGCTGCTGCGCATACGCGTCAGGTGCTTCGAAGGGGCTGGCCATGGGTCCTCACTCTGGTTCAGGCCGGGACAAGATTTGCCCTATTTGAGCTGGTTTGAAGGGTCAAAAGTTCGCTCAGAACGATCCTGCGCTCCGCAGGGTGTCTCCAAGGGGTCTGGGAAGGGTCCAGGGCCGTCGGTCGAGCCCCGAAACCGGTCCCCACTCCCCCGTTCCGCAGGTCAACCGCGTACTTCGGGATGGTCGACCAGCACGTCGGACAGCGATGGCGAACGTTGTGACCCAGACCGCTCAGCACGCGTGAACCTCTGTAACCGTCCAGGCGAACCGACAAGCAAAGACACCACCTGACGCCTCCACAAGAACAGTCACCTCCAGAGCAGTTGTGTCACAAGGCCATCGGCACACTACCAGGAAGATCACCAGTCACATACACCGACACACCGTCATCCGGGCATCCGGTCAGGGAGTTGCGCCAGCCAGACAGCAGGCGGCCGGTCCCCTCAGCACCCACACAGCACTGCCCGCACCCACACCAGGCGGCAGGTCACCCGCCGGTCGCGCAGCGAGTCCGACGAGCGCTCCAACCGCCCCGCAACGATCCCCGC
>NZ_JAMOLN010000268.1 GCF_024448165.1 Streptomyces longispororuber | reverse complement strand
AAGCCGTCCCGGCCGCCACCGCGTGACACCTGGACGGATCACCCGCCGAAAGGTGTGAACGGCGGAGCACGTTCGGCACGTTGCAGAGATGTCAGGATTCGACATGTGCGACAGAGGAGTGGCGAGGATGTGCGCATACGTGTCTGCCGGCAGCGCCGGCGGAGACCTCCGGGCCGAGGACGTGACGGCTCTGCGGCAGGCGGTGGCCGGACCCGTTCTGGAGCCGACGGACCCGGAGTACGCGGCGGAATGCGCCACGTACAACCTGCTCTGCGGCCTCCGGCCGAAGCTCGTGGTCGGCGCGACCGGTGAGCAGGACGTGGTGGCGGCGGTCCGGTTCGCCGCGCGGCACGGACTGCCGGTCGCCGTGAAGTCCGCCGCCCACCAGATGGTCTCCGCGGCCGAGGACGGGCTGCTGATCACGACGCGGCGGATGCGGGGCATCCACGTCGACCCGCAGGCCCGCACCGTACGGGTCGAGTCGGGGGTGCGCTGGACCGACGTGCTGCCCCGCGCGGCCGAGTCCGGCCTCGCCCCGGTGGTGGGCTCGGCGCCGGACGTCGGCGTCGTCGGGTACACGCTGGGCGGCGGACAGAGCCCGCTGCTGGGCCGCACGCACGGCTACGCCGCCGACCACGTCCGCCGGCTGAACCTGGTCACCGCGGACGGCACGGTGCGCCGGGTGACCCCGCAGGACGAACCGGACCTGTACTGGGCGCTGTTGGGCGGCAAGGGCAACTTCGGCGTCGTCACCGAGATCGAGTTCGAGGTGTTCCCCGTCGAGCGCTTCTACGGCGGCGGCATCTACTACTCGGGCGAGCACCTGGCGCAGGTGCTGGACGCCTGGCGTGCCTGGCTGCCGACGGCCGGCGAGGAGATGACCTCCTCCGTCGCCGTCCAGCGGCTGCCCGACCTCCCCGTGCTGCCCGAGCCGCTGCGCGGCGCCTTCGTCGTCCACCTGCGGATCGGCTACCTCGGCACGGCGGCCGACGGGGCGCGGCTGATCGCTCCGCTGCGGTCGGCCGCACCCGCGCTGCTCGACCAGGTGGGGGAGAAGCCCTTCACCGCGATCGGCGAGATCCACAACGACCCGGTGGACCCGATGCCGTACGCCGACCGCAGCCTCTGCCTGGAGGAGTTCTCCGAGAAGACGGCACGGACGTTCGTGGAGCTGACGGGCGCCGGGTCCGGATGCACGCTGGCGAGCGTCGAGATACGGGCCCTGGGCGGCGCGCTCGACCGGGAACCCGCGTTCCCCAACGCGGTGTCCAGCAGGGGGCTTCCGTACGTCGTCTTCGGCTTCGCGGTCGGCGCCCCCGAGCACGCCGACCGCTTCCGTGCCGAACTGGCGCACGTCGTGGACGGACTCGCCCCCTGGGCGGCCGGCCGAGGCATGGTCAACTTCCTGTCGCCGGACGAGGCGACCGACACCGAGGGCGTCCGCGCGGTCTACGGGGCGCAGCGGTACGACCGGCTCGTCGCGGTGAAGCGGCGCCACGATCCGGCCAACGTCTTCCGCTTCAACCACAACATCACGCCCGCCTGAGCCCGCTGGCGCAATCCGGGGCCGACCGTCAAGTGACTGATGCGCGTGGTTTGTCCGGCCGGTCAGCCTGGGAGCGGCTCACACCTTCGACACGGAGAAGAGGATCCGGCGTGACACCGGTCGAGCAGCAGCGTTCCCTGACCAGCAGCAACCCCGTACTCTCCCGGCCCCCGTTCAGGCGGCACGGCGGGCCGAAGACGGCGAGGACGGCGGCCAAGGAGCCGCGGCCGGGCATGGCCGTCGCACCGGGCCGGGCCACGGCCGGCCCGGAGGCGTTCCGCGCGCACGATCCGGTGCCGCTGCCCTTCCCCGTGGCCGACCTGATGACGATGGACGGCGTCGTCGCCCGGGCCGCCGCGGGGCTCGCGACGAGCACCGTCGCGGCCGTGCTCTCCTGGACGCTGCTCGTGTACGTCCCGATCGGCACGGCCGCGGCCTACGGCACGGCCGCCGGGGCCGGACTGGCCGCCGCGGCACTGGTGGTGCGCCAGCGCCGCAGGGACCCGCGGTCGCCCCTCTCGACCCTGGCGTTCGCCGCGGTCCAGGGCGTGTTCCTCGCGGTGCTCTCGGCCACCGTCTCCCGCCATCTGTCACCGGGCGTCCTCGTGCAGCCGGTGCTGGGGACGATGGCCGCCGGCGCCGGGGTGCTCATGGCCCGCGCGCTCCACTGGATGCGGGCCGGCCGCCGACTTGGCCCGCTCGTCGGCGCCGGACTGCTCGGCCTCGTCCTCCTGGCCGTCGCCGACCTGGTCCTGATTCCCCTCCTCGGTACGGAGGGCCTGGGCCTGCGCCCGGTGGGCCTCGGCGTCTTCACGGGCGTCGTCGGCGTCGTCCTCGCGGTGTCCTTCCTGGCCCTGCACCTCAGGAAGGTCGAGGACGGCATCACGTGCGGCGCGCCCCACGAGCTGTCCTGGACGGCCGCGTTCGGGCTCACCCTGACCCTGAGCTGGCTGTACGTGGAGACCGTCCGGCTGTTCACCCTCTACCCGGGCGACGAGCTCTACTGACCGGTCGCCGTACACCGGCCACCCGCGCTCATGCAGGGGCTCACGCAGGGGTGGCCCGGGAGTCGCGAGCCGGGCACAGTCCGCGCAGGAGGACGTCGAAGAGGCGTCCCGCGCGGGCGTGTTCCTCCTCGTCCGCGCCCACCCGCCACAGCGGACCGAGCAGCAGGAGTACGTCGTCGGGCGTCGTGCCGGGCTGGATGGTGCCCGCCCGCTCGTTGGCCGTCACCAGCGCCGAGAGGGCGTCGAGCAGCGCCGGGCAGACCTCCTGGCACGTCGGTGCGGGCGCGCCGGTGGTCGCCCGTATCGCGTCCGCGAACTCCGGCGTGCGCCTGCCCAGGCGGAGCAGGCGCTCCAGCCAGGCGCCCAGCGCCGCCGCCGGACCGAGGCTCCTCAAGAGCGTGGGCACGGCCCCGGCCAGCTCCTCCACCTCGTCCCCGTACACCTGGAACACCAGGGCCTCACGAGTGGGGAAGTGACGGTAGAGAGTCCCCTGGCCGACCCCGGCCCGGCGCGCGATCGACTTCAACGAGGTGTCGCCCGGAGCGGCGAGCGCCTCGGCGGCCGCTTCGAGGATGCGCAGCCGGTTGGATCGTGCGTCCGCTCTCATCGCCGCTCCGGTTCTTCGTGACGGCCCGCCGGCATCGACCGGGGCCGCGCTCACACGTGTGTGCAAACATGTTTGCGAGACATGTATTTTGAGTTGAAACCTACACCGTTCAGCAGCCGTCCGAGCAGAAGGCCGTCGATTCCCATGTCCCATGAGACAACCGCTCCCCATGCCGTCACGGACCACTACCCGGAGGCCGTGGAGCGGCTCACCGCGCTGACCGCCGCCCTGGCCGTCGATCTCGACCGGGGCGTATGGACCCCGGGGCCGCTGGAGCGGACGCTCACGGCCCGCCTGCTGCTGGCCTGCTCCGGCGACGGGCACCTCACCCCGGTCCGCGTGCGCGACACCCTGAACGACGGCAGCGTCGCCCTGACCTACGTCAACGAGGGTCGGCTCGCCCGGCTGTTGGCCCTGTTGCTCGAGGTGACCGACCGACCGGCACCGGATGCGGCTCCCGTACCGGACGTGGCTCCCGTACCTGACGCGGCTGCCGCGGAGGCCGACGCCGCGCACCTGCTGGCGAGGGTGGCGCGCGACGGGGTCCAGGACGCGGACGGACTCTGATCACCTCGGCGCATGGTTCTTCTGCGGGCCCGCTCGGCCCGCACACACGTGAACGACCGGCCCCTGCGGAAGGGGCCGGTCGTTCACGGTCATCGGGCTTGCGGCGTCCGGGAGTTCGCCGACCGGAGGGTCACAAGGTGCGGGTGCCGGTGCCCGTCGGTTCCGGGTCCGCCGCATGCTCCGCGGTCCAGGCGGTGAGGATGCGCAGGGCGTCGTGGGAGGGGCTGCCGGGCTCGGCGGTCAGCACCATCAGGCGCTGGCCGGAGTCGTCGGCTCCCGACCAGGTGTCGCAGTCCAGGGTGAGGTCGCCGACCAGGGGATGCCGGTAGTGCTTGGTGCCGTACGTCGCGCTGTTGACGCGGTGCTCGGCCCACCAGGTGCTGAAGTCGGCGTCCCGGAGGGTCAGATCGCCGACCAGCCGGGCGAGTTCGGGATCGTCGGGGTCGGCCCCGGCCTCCATGCGCACCGCGGCGACGGCGTCGCGGGCGTCGTGCGCCCACTCCCGGTGCAGGGCGCGGATCGCGGGGTCGGTGAACATCAGCCGCAGGTAGTTGCGGCGGTCCGCCGGGACCGCGGCGAAGTCGGTGTACAGCGCGACGGCGGAGCGGTTCCAGGCGAGGACGTCCAGGCGCCGGCCGAGGACGAGCGCGGGCGTCTCGGTGAGCTGCGTCAGCAGCCGGAGCATGGCGGGCCTGACCTGCTGGGCGGGGCGCCGCGCGCGGTGTCGTGGCCGGGAGTCCGTCCGCCCGGCCACCTCGTACAGATAGCTCTGCTGGTCCTCGTCCAGGCGCAGGGCGCGGGAGAGGGTGTCGAGCACGGCGGCGGAGGCGCGGACCCGGCCCTGTTCGAGCCGGGTGTAGTAGTCCACGCTGATCGCGGCGAGCAGCGCGACCTCCTCACGGCGCAGCCCGGTGACCCGGCGGTCGGGCGTCGTCGGCAGGCCGCAGTCGCGCGGGTCGAGCGCCGCCCGGCGGGCTTTGAGGAATGTTCCGAGCGTACGGGCGTCGGCGGATGGCTTCATGGCGTGGGTTCTTCCGTGTTCCGCACACGCGTGAGGTGTGCCGGGTGGGGCCCGCGGCGCTGTCCCGAGGGCGGCGGGACCGTCTGTCCCGCCGCCCTTCGGTCAGGTCAGCGGACGGTGGCGTGGGCGGCGCGCTCGATCACGTCGGCCACCAGGCGGGGGTGGGACACCGCCACCGAGTGGGACGCGGCGACCTCGGTGGTGTGCGCGTGGGCGCGCTCCGCCATGAAGCGCTGCACGGCGACGGGGATGTTGAGGTCCTCGGTGGTGACGACGGCCCAGCTCGGCTTGGCCTTCCAGGCCGCCGTGGTCGCCTTCTCCTCCAGGGCGGCCTGGGCGACGGGCCGCTGGGCGGCGGCCATCAGGGCGGCCTGCTTCGCGGACACGTCCGCGGCGAACTGGTGGCGGAACTTGTCCTGCTGGATGTAGAGGTCGGTGGCCGTGGAGCCGTCGGCCTGCTGGTAGGTGACCGGGTCGAGGGCGTCGGGGAGCGTGGAGCCCGGGTACTTGTTGGTGAGTTCGAGGGCGCTCTCGCCGGGCGCGGGCAGGAACGCGGCGACGTAGACCAGGGCCTTGACGTCGGGATCGCCCGTCGCGGCCTCGCTGATGACGTTGCCGCCGTAGGAGTGGCCGACGAGGATCTTCGGGCCCTTGACGTGGTCGAGGACCGTGCGCAGGGCGGCCGCGTCGGAGGCCGGGCCGCGCAGCGGGTTGGCGGCGGCGACGACCGGGTAGCCGCGCTTGCGCAGATCGGCGACGACGCCGTTCCAGCTGGAGCCGTCGGCGAAGGCGCCGTGTTCCAGGACGACGGTCGGCTTGGGGTGCCGGCTGTCGTCGGCGGCCTTGGCGGCCCCCGGGGCGCCGCTCGCGGTGCCGCTCAGGGCGAACGCGCCGAGCGCGAGCCCCGCCGTGGCCGCCGCCACCGCGCCGGTGGTCAGCCGCTTGCGGCCACCCTTGATGCTCACCATGACAAATCCCTTTCGGACAATGCGGTACGTGTGGCGTCCCGGTCCATCGTCGCGCCACCGTTCCAACTGGTTATTCAGCATGTCAATGTAATACGTCACCTGTCAAGACAGTGACGTTTTGGTTGTGGTGCTACGCCCAGGGGTCGCGCACGATGATGTCCGCCAGCGCCGCCGCGCAGCCGGCGAGCATCCGCTCGCCCTTCTCCGCGCTCGCCACCCGTGCGTCGCCCGCGACCCCGGACTTCGTGATCCGGTCGAAGGGCACGGCCAGGTACACCGGGTCGGAGGACTCGGCCGGCAGAGTGATCCGAGGCCCGTGCGCCTCGGCCAGGTGCTCGCCGCGGATCAGGTCGGGGTGGGCCGCCATCATCATCGACGTCTCGCCCTCGCAGGCGTGCATCAGACCGTCCTGGGTCTCCAGGGTGTCCCGCACCACCTGCCGCCCGGCGCCGAAGTAGCTGGCGAACGCGATCGGCGTCGCCAGCTCCGCGGTCAGCTCGGTCGTGAGGGCGTTGAGGGCGGTCATGTTCCCGCCGTGCCCGTTGACGATCAGGATGCGGGAGAAGCCCACCCGGATCACGGACCGGCAGATGTCCCGGAGCAGCGCGTGCAGCGTCGGCAGGCTGAGGGTGAGGGTGCCGCCGAACGCCATGTGGTGCTCCGACAGACCCGTCGCGACGGAGGGCGTGACCACCACGCCGGTCTGCTCGGCGGCCAGGACCGCGGCCCGGTGGCACACCTCGGCGGCGAGGAAGTCGTCGACACCGGTGGGCAGATGGGGCCCGTGCTGCTCGGTGGCGCCGATGGGGATCACCACCACCGCGTCCCGGGCCGCGAGGGCGCACAGTTCGGCGGCGGTCAGACGGTTCCACTGGACTTCGCTCATCGGGGGGCTCCTCCTGGACGGGGTCGGCACGGTGCGCGGCACCGGGCCGGTGGGGGTGCGGTCGGCCTCAGAGGTGATCGGCGTCGACCACGGCCTGGGCGAAGGCGGTGGGCGCCTCCTGCGGCAGGTTGTGCCCGATGTCCGTGATCAGGCGGTGCAGGTACGGGCCGGTGAAGTGCTGGCGGTATCCGGAGCCGTCGCCGGGCGCCGCGGTGAAGGGGTCGAGCGCGGCGTCGAGGGTGACCGTGGGCACGCGGATGGCGGGCTGCGGCGCCGCGAGCTGCTTCTCGTAGCGGTCGTAGCGGGGCTCGCCCTTGATGAGGCCGATGCGCCAGCGGTAGTTGAAGAGCACGATGGCCGCGTAGTCGGGGTTCTTGAAGGCCTCGGCGGTGCGGTTGAAGACCTCGTCGGAGAAGTCCCAGTTCGGGGAGACCAGCGTCCACACGTAGCGGCACAGTTCGATGCGCTTCGTCTCGTCCTCCATGGTCTTCTTGCCGCGCTCGGAGGCGAAGTACCACTGGTACCACCAGTTGTGCTCGGCGGCCGGCGGGAGGGGATTCATCTGCGCCTGGACGTCGGTGATCAGGTAACCGCTGGTGGAGACCATCGACTTGACCCGCTCGGGCCACAGGGCGGCGATGATGTCCGCGGTGCGCGAGCCCCAGTCGAAGCCGGCGAGGGTCGCCTTCGGGATCTTCAGGGCGTCCATGAACGCGATGATGTCGAGCGCGATGGCGGACTGCTCGGCCGTGCGCGGGGTGCGGTGCGACAGGAAGCGGGTGCTGCCGTGGCCGCGCAGGTAGGGAACGAGGACGCGGTAGCCCTGGTCGGCGAGGAGCGGGGCGACGTCGACGAAGCTGTGGATGTCGTACGGCCAGCCGTGCAGCAGCAGGACGACTGGGCCGTGGGCGGGGCCGAGCTCGGCGTAACCGATGTCCAGGACGCCTGCCTTGACCTGCTTGATCTTCTTGAACCCGGTGTGGGTGCCGGGGGTGATGGTGGGCACGGTGGGAGCGACGGAAGCGGCCGGTCCGTGCGACGGGGTCGCGGCGGACGCGCTGCCGTGCAGCCCGGCCAGCGAGACCGCTGCCGCGCCGGTGCCGAGGCCGACGGCCTTGCCGAAGGTGCGCCTGTCGATCATGTCAACCCTCTCGTGTGTCTGCGGTGAGCGGCGGGCCGCCGTCCTCACGTCCCCCGGGAACGGGGCCGGGACGGAGCCTGCGGCACATACTCTGGCCCGTGACGAATCCGGGTACATCAGTCATCTGACGGTTCGTGGGTGTCTCGAACGCACAAGCGTGCGCTGAGCCATGTGACTGAACGATACGTGTGCGTGTGGCCGATCGCTCACCTACGGCTTCCATTCCCCGCGGGTGTGAGCCGGAGGCATGACAGTCATTGGACTGATGTGGGTGGTCCGCACGGCTGCGAAGGTGTTCCCCAGGTCCCGGCACACGTCGCCGGCCGGGACCACCGCGCCGTGAACACAGGCGAGGACACCCACCGAGGAGCGAGCCATGCCCCAGGACAACCAGAAGCCGTTGACGACGGCGGCCGGTGCACCGGTCCCCGACAACCAGAACTCCCTGACCGCGGGCGCGCGCGGTCCGATGCTGCTGCAGGACGTGTGGTTCCTGGAGAAGCTCGCCCACTTCGACCGCGAGGTCATCCCGGAGCGCCGGATGCACGCCAAGGGGTCGGGCGCGTTCGGCACGTTCACGGTGACGCACGACATCACGCGGTACACGAGCGCGAAGATCTTCTCCGAGGTCGGGAAGGAGACCGGCCTGTTCGCCCGGTTCTCGACCGTCGCCGGTGAGCGCGGAGCGGCCGACGCCGAGCGGGACATCCGCGGTTTCGCCCTCAAGTTCTATACGGATGAAGGCAATTGGGACCTGGTCGGGAACAACACCCCGGTGTTCTTCTTCCGCGACCCGCTGAAGTTCCCCGACCTCAACCACGCGGTGAAGCGCGACCCGCGCACCAACCTGCGTGACGCGGAGAACAACTGGGACTTCTGGACCAGCCTCCCCGAGGCCCTGCACCAGGTCACGATCGTCATGTCGGACCGCGGCATCCCCGCCTCGTACCGGCACATGCACGGCTTCGGCTCACACACCTACAGCCTGGTCAACGCCGCGGGCGAGCGGTTCTGGGTGAAGTTCCACCACCGCACCCAGCAGGGCATCGAGAACCTCACCGACGCCGAGGCCGAAGCGCTGATCGGCACGGACCGCGAATCGCACCAGCGCGACCTCTTCGACGCGATCGAGCACGGCGACTTCCCGAAGTGGATGCTGTTCATCCAGGTCATGCCGGAGGCCGACGCGGAGAACTACCGCTTCCACCCCTTCGACCTCACCAAGGTCTGGTCGAAGAAGGACTACCCGCTGATCGAGGTCGGCGAGTGGGAGCTGAACCGCAACCCCGACAACTACTTCGCGGACGTCGAGCAGGCCGCCTTCACCCCCGCCAACGTGGTGCCGGGCATCAGCTTCTCGCCCGACAGGATGCTCCAGGGCCGGCTCTTCTCCTACGGTGACGCCCAGCGCTACCGCCTCGGCGTGAACCACCACCAGATCCCGGTCAACGCCGCCACGAACCCGGTGAACTCCTACCACCGCGACGGGGCGATGCGCGTCGACGGCAACCAGGGCGCCACCCCGGGCATCGAGCCCAACTCCTACGGCCGCTGGCAGGAACAGCCCGCCCACCGCGAGCCGGCCCAGGCCGTCGGCGCCGTCGCCGACCGGTTCGACTTCCGCGCGGACGACGACAACTACTTCGAGCAGCCCGGCGACCTCTTCCGGCTGATGAACCCAGAACAGCAGCAGATCCTCTTCGAGAACACGGCCCGCGCCATTCGCGGCGCGTCCCAGCAGACCGTCGAGCGGCACATCACCCACTGCGCCCAGGCCGACCCCGCCTACGGCGCCGGCGTTCGCAAGGCCGTCGAGGCGCTCGCGGCCGGTCGCTGAGCAGCCGCACATGACCAGCGGCAACGGCCTGACGTCCGAACAGATCCAGCGCGTCCTGGCCATCGCCATGGACCTGTCCAGGGCGGGGGACACACAGGAGCTGGTGGAGTTCGTGGCACACGGCCTGCCGGTGGACGCCGCCGACCAGGCGGGCAACACCCTCCTGATGCTCGCCGCCTACCACGGCAGGACCGGCACCGTACGGGCCCTGCTCGGGCTCGGCGCCGACCCGGACCTGCGCAACGCCCGCGACCAGACGCCCCTGGCAGGCGCCCTGTTCAAGGGGGCCGACGACGTGGTGGCGGTCCTGCGGCGCGCCGGGGCGGACCTGGACATCGGCACACCGACCGCGCGGGCCGCCGCGGCCCTGTTCGGCCGCACGCACCTCCTCGCTGACTAGAACTTCGGAAGGTTTCATGGATCTCCGACTCAAGGGTCTACGAGCAGTCGTCACCGGAGGCAGCCGAGGCATCGGCTTCGCCGTCGGACGGGCGCTCGCGCAGGAAGGGGCGACCGTCGCCCTCGTCTCCAGATCCGCCTCCGACGCCGAGGACCGGGCGGCGGCCCGAGCGGCGTCAACGTGGTCGCCGTCCACGCTGAGCGGGCTTGCCAGGAAGGCGACGACCGCCGCGACCTCGTGGGGTGCCGTCAACGGTGACCCGGTCATCGGCGGCGGCGGGCTGAAGGGGCCGATCTTCTACTGAGTCCCGCGGCGCACGGATCGCAGAAACCCAAGTAACCATCTTGACAGGTGACGAACGCGTCGCCATGCTTTCATCACCACCCCAACAAGTGACGCGAAGAGCGTCCCGGGGTGCCCGACAACTATCTCGACCCAATGGGGAGCATCAGCCATGGCAGTCAGCTACACCGCCGTCGTCGACGTCGACGGAGAAGGACGCAACGGCGGGCGCGTCCGCTCCTCCGACGGTCTGCTGGAGACCGGCCTCGCCCTCCCCAAGGAGCTCGGCGGCGCCGGCACCGCGACCAACCCCGAGCAACTCCTCGCAGCCGGCTGGGCCGCCTGCTTCCTCGGCGCCCTCCGCCGCGCGGCCACCTCCCGCAAGATCCGGCTGACCAGCACCTCCATCACCGCCGAGGTCACCCTCACGCACGGCGACGACGGCGAGTTCTCGCTCTCCGCGGTCCTCAACCCCGTCCTCGGGGGTGTCGACCGGGCCACGGCTCAGGAACTCGCCGAGGCCGCCCACCAGATCTGCCCGTACTCCAAGGCGCTGCGCGGCAACATCCCGGTCACCATCAACGCCGACGCCGCCGCCTGACCCACCCCCTGACCGCGGGCCCCGTGCGGGGGGACGTGCAAGGGGGACGCACGGGGCCCGCAGCCCTTCTTCCGCACCCCTTCTCCCGCACCATCCGTTCCGCAGACCGAAGAGCGAGGGCAGGACATGGCTTCTCACACACACGCACATGTGCGGGCCGTCAGGTCCCGCCGCCCCGCTCCGGAAGGTGTCTCCGCCCGGCCGCTGCCCCGGGACACGGCCCGGCCCGAGGACCGTCCCTGGCCGACGGACACCCAGGTGTGGAACTGGGCGGAGAGCGCGGTGCTGTTCGGATACGGCCCGTCGGCCGCGAACTTTCTCTGATCCCGGCCGAGTTCACCCGCATCCGGTCGACCGGCATCCGGCCGACCCGCACCCATCACCCGTATCCACCACCCGCACCCGCACCCGGGCCCGCCCCGAATCCGTAGAGAGCGAGACCACCTCATGGACATGAAGCTCGAAGTCGTCATCCTGCCCGTCTCCGACGTGGACCGCGCCAAGGGCTTCTACGTGGAAGTCCTCGGCTGGCGCCTGGACGCCGACTTCCCGATCGACGACGGCTACCGGATCGTGCAGGTCACCCCGCCGGGATCCGAGTGCTCGGTCATCTTCGGCGAGGGCCTCACCCGGCAGGAGCCGGGCACGCTCCACGGCCTGCAACTGACCGTCGCGGACATCATCGGGGCCCAGGAGGAGCTGACCTCCCGCGGCGTGGAGGTCGTCGGCCCGTTCCGCGACGAGACCGGCGCCTTCCACCACGCCGACGACACCCACCGGGTCCTGGGAGTGCACCCCGAGCGCGCCAGCTACGGCACCTTCGCCGCATTCAAGGACCTCGACGGCAACGAGTGGTTCCTCCAGGA
>NZ_JAMOLN010000267.1 GCF_024448165.1 Streptomyces longispororuber | reverse complement strand
TTCGGGGTGGGGCCCGATTCGACGACCCGGCCACGGTCCAGTACGGCGGTGCGTTCGCACAGGGCGGCCACGACCGACAGGTCGTGGGAGACCATCACGATGGTCAGGCCCGCCGTCTCCTTGAGCTCGGCGAGGAGGTCGACGACCTTGACGCGCGTCGTGACGTCGAGCGCCGAGACGGGTTCGTCGGCGAGCAGCACGCGCGGGTCGCACACGGTCGCCCGCGCGATGGCGATGCGCTGGCGCTGGCCGCCGGAGAACTCGTGCGGGTAGCGCTCCCCCGCGTCGGCCGGGAGCCCGACGCGTTCGAGGGCGTCGGCGACCCGCCGGCCGGCGTCGTCGCCGGTCGCGACGCCGAGCGAGCGCAGCGGTTCGGCGACGATCCGCCGCACCCGCTGGCGCGGGTCGAGCGAGGCGTAGGGGTCCTGGAAGACGCACTGCACGCTCCGCCGGAACGCCTTCATCCGGGTACGGTCGCGCAGCCGCAGCTCGTCCCCGTCGAAGCGGACGGCCCCGGACGTCGGCCGGGCGAGCCCGAGCAGCATCCGCAGCAGCGTCGTCTTGCCCGCGCCGGACTCGCCGACCAGGGCCAGGCTCTGGCCGGTCTCGACCGCCACCGAGACGTCCGTGACGACGGGGGCGGCGGCGCCCCGGTACGCGTAGGACACGGCGTCCAGTTCCAGTACAGGGCTCGTCATCGCGCATCTCCGAGGTCCAGGTCGAGTGCCGCTTCCAGTTGGCGGGCGCTGTCCACCAGCGCCCGCGTGTACGCCTCGCGCGGCGCCCGTACGACGTCGGTGACGGCGCCGGACTCGACGGCGCGGCCGTCCTTCATGACGAGCACCCGGTCGGTCACCTTGGCCACCACGGCCAGGTCGTGGCTGACGAAGAGGACGGCCATGCCGCGGTCGCGGACCAGGCCGTCGATGAGGTCGAGCATCTCGGCCTGCACCGTGACGTCGAGCGCCGTCGTCGGTTCGTCGGCGACGAGCAGCGCCGGGTCGCAGGCGAGGGCCATGGCGAGGGCGACGCGCTGGCGCTGCCCGCCGGAGATCTCGTGCGGGAAGGCGCGGGCGATGCGGTCCGGTTCGGGCAGCCTGACCTGTTCCAGCAGATCCACCACCGCCGCCTTGAGGGCCGTGCCCTTCAGGTCCCGGCGTCTGCGCAGCGGTTCGGCGATCTGCTTGCCCACCCGCATCAGCGGGTCGAGGGCCGTCAGCGGCTCCTGGAAGACGACGGCGGCGCTCCGGCCGCGTACGCCCACGAGGGTCTTCTCGCTCGCGCCGACGATCTGGGTGCCGTCGAGCCGTACGCTGCCGGTCACCGTCATGCCGGCGGGCAGCAGGCCGAGCACGGCCAGGGTCGTCAGGGACTTGCCGGAGCCGGACTCGCCGATCAGGCCGAGGCGTTCGCCGGGCGCGATCTCGAAGGCGAGCCCGGACACCAGCTCGCGCCCGGTGCCCGTACGGACGGTCAGACCGTCCACGGTGAGCAGTGGTTCGGTCATGCGGCGGCCCTGTCCTTCCGTGCCGTCGGGTCGAGCACGTCGCGCAGGCCGTCCGCGACCAGGTTGACGCCGATCACCAGCAGGACGAGCAGCACGCCGGGGGCGAGCGCGCCCGCGGGCGCCGTCGTGAACGTCGCCTGGGCCTCCTGGAGCATCCGGCCCCACGAGGCGTTCGGCGGCGGGGCGCCGAGGCCGAGGTAGGACAGTCCCGCCTCGGCCAGCACGGCGAGGCCGAACTGGAGCGCCAGGTTCACGGCGAGCGTCGGCCACATGTTGGGCAGGACGTGGCCGGCGACGATCCGCGGCCAGGTCGTGCCGGACGTGCGGGACGCCGTGATGTAGTCCTGCGCCAGGACGCGCTTGACGAGGATCCGGGTCAGCCGGGCGACGACGGCGCTCTGGGCGAGCCCGATCGCGAGGATCGCGGAGCCGAGCGTGGCCGAGCGCGCGGCGACGATCAGCATGGCGAGCAGCAGCGTCGGGAACGCGATGAGGATGTCGAGCAGCGCGGAGAGCGTGTCGTCGAACCAGCCCTGGGCGAACGCGGCGAGCAGGCCGAGCGTGACGCCGAGCAGCGCCGCCACCGCGACCGAGCCGAGTCCCGCCTGGAGGGCGATCCGGGAGCCGGTCATGAGCTGGGTGAACAGGTCGCGGCCCAGCTTGTCGGTGCCGAGCAGGTGCCCGCCGCCGGGACCGGTGAGCCGGCCGCCGGACGTGTCGTCGCTGTCGTAGGGCAGCCAGAACAGGGAGACGAGAGCGAGCAGCACGACGAGTCCGGCGAACACCGCGCCGGTCCACAGTGTCAGGGAGGAGCGGCGCTTCATCGCGCACCTCCGCCCGAGAGCCGCCCGCGCAGTCGCGGGTCGACGAGCCGCTGGACGAGGTCGGCCACGAACCCGATGATCAGCACTCCGAACGTCGACACGAACAGCACGCCCTGGATGACCGGGTAGTCGTGCTGGGCGATCCCGGTGGCGAGCAGGGAGCCGAGTCCCGGCAGCGCGTACACGGACTCGACGACGACGGCGCCGAGCAGGGTGGAGGCCAGTTCGATGCCGAGGATCGAGATGACCGGCACGGACGCGTTGCGCAGTCCGTGCCGCCACATGGCCCGGCCGAACGAGGAGCCGAGCGCCCGGGCGGTGCGCAGGTACTCGCTGTCGAGGACGTCGAGCGTCGCCGACCGTACGTAGCGGATGAGGGACGCCGACATCACGAGCGCCACGGTGATCACCGGCAGGACGAGGGCTCTGATCGCCTCGCCGGGGGTGTCCCAGCCGTCCTGCGGGAAGCCGCCCGACGGCAGCCAGCCGGCGTTCAGCGCGAAGACGGCGATGAGGATCATGCCGAGCCAGAACACCGGGACGGCGATGCCGAGTTGGGAGACGCCGCTGAGCAGCGCCCCGTACCAGGTGCGTCGCTTGTAGGCGGCCACGAATCCGGCCGGTACGGCGACGAGGACGGCGAGGACGAACGCGGACAGGGTCAGCGGCACCGTCACGTTCAGGCGCTGCGACACCTCCGGCCCGACCGGCAGCGACGACACGAAGGACGTGCCGAGGTCACCGCTCGCCAGCTGCCCGATCCAGTGGGTGAACTGCTCGGGCAGCGGCTTGTCGGAGCCGATGGAGTGCCGGGCCGCGGCGATCTGCTCCGGCGAGGCGCCCACCGAGGTGAGCGCGTTCGCCGGGTCGCCGGGCAGCATCCTCAGCAGCACGAACAGCACGATGCTCGCGAGGACGAGGGAGACCAGCAGGAACACCAGCCTCCGCAGGAGGTATCTGAGCATGGCCGGGGCGTCAGCTGCTCTTCTTGATGTCGTACGCGAAGAACTGCGAGTTGAGGCCGTTGAGCGGGTAGCCCGACAGCTTCGTGTTCGCGACGACGATCTGCGGATACAGGTAGAGCCAGTCGCTGGCCGCGTCCTCGGCGGTCTTGCGGTTGACCTTCTTCAGCAGGTCGGTCTGCTCCTTGGTGGTGGCGGCCTCCTCGGCCTGCTCGACCCACTGGGTGACCTGCTTGTCGTCGTAGCCCCAGTAGAAGTCGGGGTTGCCGTACCAGACGAGGTCGCGGTCGTTGACGTGCTCCTGGAGCGTGGCGGAGAAGTCGTGGTTCTTGTAGACCTTCGTGTACCACTCGTCGGGCGTGATCGTGTTGATCTTGACGGTGATGCCGACCTTGGCGAGCTGCGACTTGATGAAGGTGGCGGCGGTGGGGTGCGGGTCGTAGTTCGGGGTGTCGAGCGTGAACTCGAACCCCTTCGCGTAGCCCGCTTCCTTCAGCAGCTTCTTGGCCTTGGCGGTGTCGTACGCGTTGACGTCCGTCAGGTCCTCGTACCAGGGGTCGGTGGGCGGCACCATCGACCCGATCTCCTTGCCGTAGCCGCCCCAGACGGACTCGAGGAGCTTCTTGTCGTCGATGGCGGCGGAGACGGCCCGGCGGACCTTGACGTCCGTGAAGGGCTTGGCCTTGTCGTTGAAGGCGAGGAGCAGCTTGGTGGTCGAGTTGCCGTCGTTGACCTTGTAGTTCTGGTTGGACTTGAACTGGTCGAGGGCGTCGGGCGACTGCTCGCTGGTGACGACGTCGACGGCGTTGGTCAGGAGCGCGTTGTTGAGGGCGGTCGCGTCCTTGTAGTAGTGGAAGACGACCTGCTTGTTCTTGGCGGCGGAGCCCCAGTAGCCGGCGAACCGGTCGAGGCTGAGGGCGGAGCCGCGGGTCCACTTGTCCAGCCGGTACGGGCCGGTGCCGTCCTCGGTCGTCTTCAGGTTCTTCGCGTCGGCGTTGATGATCCAGACGTACGAGAGGTTGTAGACGAAGGAGATCGACTTCTTCGACAGCGTGACCTCGACGGTCTTCGTGTCGGGGGTGGCGATGTCCTTGATGACCTCGAGGTTGGCCTTGCGCGCGGACTGGGAGTCCTTCGCGAGCACCTTCTCCAGGCTGTACTTGACGTCCTTGCTGCTGAGCGCCTTGCCGCTGTGGAACTTCACGCCGTCGCGGAGGGTGAAGGTGTAGGTGAGGCCGTCGCCGCTGACCTTGTAGTCGTCGGCGAGGAGCTTCTCGACCTTGCCGTCGTCGGTGAGCTTGAAGAGGCCCTCGTAGACGTTGCCGTTGAGGGCCTCGGTGACGCCCTGGCCGCCGCCACCGGTGTTGTCGAGGTTCTGCGGCTCGTAGAGGGAGCCGACGCCGACGGTGGCGTTCTTGTCGTAACTGCCGTTGCCGGAGGCGGAGCCGCCGCCACCGCCGCCGCAGGCGGCGAGCGTCACGGCGAGGGCGACGGTGAGCACACCGGCGGACAGGGGCTTCTTGGGGAAGTTCATGAGGGGGCCTTACGTCGTGCGCAGGAAGGTGCGGGGAGGCTGATCAGTGAGCGGTGCTGCCGGTGGCGCCACCGCGGAGGACCGGGAGCTTCTCGCCCGCCTCGACGGGCAGGTGGAAGCGGTTCTGCCGCGGCGGCATCGGACAGTTGTACTGATCGGAGAAGCCGCACGGGGGCACGAAGGCCCGGTTGAAGTCGAGGCGTACGCGGCCCTCGCCGGTGTGCTCCACGAAGAGGAAGCGGCCGGCGCCGTACGTGGTGTCGCCGTTCGTCGGGTCGCCGAAGACGAGCAGCAGCGTGCCGTCGTCGTCGAACGCGGAGAGCGTGTAGTCGGTGCCGTCGACGGTCAGGGCGATGTCACCGGGGACGACCTTCTCGCGGGTGCCGCCGTTGTCCCGCAGGTGCTCGAAGGAGACCGTGCGGGCGCCCTCGACGGGCGTGTACGTGGCGTCGAGGACCCAGGCCGGGTCGTACGGGAAGACGTCGATGCGCTCGAAGTCCCGGACGGCCGGGGAGTCCGCGTCCCAGAAGCGCAGGCCGTGCTCGGGGGCGCCGGTGATCATGTCGGTGCGTTCGAGGGTGGTGACCGTGACGGTGCCGGGCTGTCCCGCGCGGGCGGCGTCGAGGTCGGGCGTCTCGCCCGGCGGCAGCCAGCGGGTCTCGACGAGGGCGAGGTTGCCGGTGGGAGCGGTGACGGACCGGTGCCGGTCGGCACGCCAGTCCTGCCAGGCGGCTATGCCGGAACCGGAATCAGACATCGTGTGGCACCTACAGTCAGTGAACCTTGAACCAAAGCAGTACCTTTATGGTTCATAAGACTCACTAATGTCAAACCCCGTTAAAGAGATGAGACGGGCACCACACGAAACGGGCGGAGCGTCCTAGAACAGGACGCTCATGAACGCGCCGACTTCCTGGAACCCCACGCGCCGGTACGCGGCGCGGGCCGGGGTGTTGAAGTCGTTGACGTAGAGGCTGACGACGGGGGCGACGTCGGCGAGCGCGTAGCGCAGGACCGCCGCCATGCCGGGGGCGGCGAGGCCGCGGCCGCGGTACTCGGGCGCCACCCACACCCCCTGGATCTGGCAGGCGTGCTCGGTCGCGGCGCCGATCTCCGCCTTGAAGACGACCTTGCCGTGCTCGTCGAGGCGGGCGAACGAGCGCCCGGAGCCGACCAGTTCGGCCACCCGCGCCTGGTACAGCAGTCCGCCGTCCCCGGCCATCGGCGAGACGCCGACCTCCTCGGTGAACATCGCCACGCACGCCGGCATGATCGTGTCCATCTCGTCCTTCCGGATCCGGCGGACGTACGGGTCGGGGGCGACGTCGGCGGAGAGCCGGTCGGTGACCATCAGGGGCTGGTGGGCGCGGACCTCGCGGGCCGGGCCCCAGTTCGGTTCGAGGAGCCGCCACAGCTGAGCGGTGGGCTCGGCCGGGCCGACGATGGACGAGCAGCGGCGGCCGGCCCTGCGGGCGCGGTCGGCGAAGCCGCGGACGGCGCGGTCCGTGGCGCAGATCGGGACGAGGTTGGCGCCCGCGTAGCAGAGCGACTGCAGCATGCCGTCCTCGTACCAGCCCCACATCTCGCCGCCGAGCCGCCACGGGTCGAGGCCCGCGAGGCTGACGCGGGCCGTCACGAAGGCATTGGCGACCGGCTCGCGGTCGAGGACGGCGAGCGCTGCGTCGAGGTCACTCGGTTCGAGGACCCGGGTGGTGGTCTGAGTCAACACGTGCGGGGCCTTTTTGGCTGGGCTGCTGATCTCCGCACTGTACCTGTCGGTGCTTTGCGCCGCCCCGCCTCCGGGTCTGCCGTGCTCGGTGGGGTGGGCGGGTGCGGGTCCGGAGGGGACCGGCCGCGCCCCTGAAGGCATGCGCTGACGCGCAGCCTTCCCCGTCGGGGAGAGGCGGCCCGAAGGGTGTGCCTCTCAGGGGCGCGGGGAACTGCGCGACCGGCCACAACGAGACGCGCGCCCGCCCGCCGGGCGGAACCCGGCAGACGCGCGCGCGAAACCTGCGGATCAGCCCGCCACGGCCACAGAAGGCTCGCCGGAGGCCACCCCGTCCTTCTCCATCTGCTCGGCGATCTTCATCGCCTCCTCGATCAGCGTCTCCACGATCTTCGACTCGGGCACGGTCTTGATGACCTCGCCCTTCACGAAGATCTGGCCCTTGCCGTTGCCGGACGCGACGCCGAGGTCGGCCTCGCGGGCCTCGCCCGGACCGTTCACGACACAGCCCATGACGGCCACGCGCAGCGGGACCTCCATGCCGTCGAGGCCCGCCGTGACCTCCTCGGCCAGCTTGTACACGTCGACCTGGGCACGGCCGCAGGACGGGCAGGAGACGATCTCCAGGCGGCGGGGCTTGAGGTTCAGCGACTCCAGGATCTGGTTGCCGACCTTGATCTCCTCGACCGGCGGGGCCGACAGGGAGACGCGGATCGTGTCGCCGATGCCCTCGGAGAGCAGCGCGCCGAAGGCGACGGCCGACTTGATCGTGCCCTGGAAGGCGGGGCCGGCCTCGGTGACGCCGAGGTGGAGGGGGTAGTCGCACTTCTCGGCGAGCAGCCGGTAGGCGTTGACCATGACCACCGGGTCGTTGTGCTTGACCGAGATCTTGATGTCGCGGAAGTCGTGCTCCTCGAAGAGCGACGCCTCCCAGAGGGCGGACTCGACGAGGGCCTCGGGGGTCGCCTTGCCGTACTTCTGGAGCAGCCGGCGGTCCAGGGAGCCCGCGTTCACGCCGATGCGGATCGGGGTGCCGTGGTCCTTCGCCGCCTTGGCGATCTCCTTGACCTTGTCGTCGAACTGCTTGATGTTGCCCGGGTTCACCCGGACCGCGGCGCAGCCCGCCTCGATGGCGGCGAAGACGTACTTCGGCTGGAAGTGGATGTCGGCGATCACCGGGATCTGCGACTTCCTGGCGATGACGGGCAGCGCGTCGGCGTCGTCCTGCGTGGGGCACGCCACACGCACGATCTGGCAGCCGGACGCGGTCAGCTCGGCGATCTGCTGGAGCGTGGCGCCGATGTCCGAGGTGCGCGTCGTCGTCATCGACTGCACCGAGACCGGGGCGTCACCGCCCACGGCGACCGTGCCGACCTGGATCTGCCGGCTCTTGCGCCGCTCGGCGAGCTTGGTCGGTACGTCCGGCATGCCGAGTGAAATCGCAGTCATCTGCTGTGCAACCCCAAGGTGTGGATCGAGGATCGAGTCCAGAGGCTTCCGAGATTACGTCACCGGCGCGCGCCCCAGCACATCGCGCCCCGCAACTCCACTCAAAGGTGGACGGCCGGACACACAGGGTGTCCGGCCGTCGTGAATGCCGTGCGATCAGGAGATTCTCACCGGGTTAACAACGTCGGCGATCAGTACCAGGATCGTGAAGCAGACGAAGATTCCCGCCACCACGTAGGCGACCGGCATGAGCTTCGCGACGTCGAACGGGCCCGGGTCGGGGCGCCGGAAGACGCGCGCCACGTTCCGCCGCAGCGACTCCCACAGGGCGCCGGCGATGTGCCCGCCGTCGAGCGGGAGCAGCGGCAGCATGTTGAACAGGAACAGCGACAGGTTGAAGCCCGCGACCAGCATCAGCGACATCGCCAGCTTCTGGGTGGCGGGGATGTCGAGTGCGGCGATGTCTCCGCCGACCCGGGCCGCGCCGACGACGCCCATCGGGGAGTCCTGCTCGCGCGGGCCGTCGCCGAACGCCGCGTCCCAGAGCGCGGGGATCTTCGCCGGGAGCGCGACGATGGAGTCGACCGCGTCGCCGACCCGGTCGGTCATCCAGGTCACGGAGTCGCCGAAGTCCTGGCGCACGACGCCGGTGGCGGCGGTGAAGCCGAGCCAGCCGGCCGTGGTGTACCCGTCGACGATCTGCCCGCTCGCGTCCTTCTTCGGCACCTGGTTCGTGGCGATCTTCGCGGTGAGGGTCTTCCGCTGACCGTCCCGCTCGACCACGATCGGGACCGTCTTGCCCGCGCTCCTGCGGATCTCGTCGGACAGCGTGTTCCACTTGTCCGTGCCGACCCCGGCGAACGAGACGATCTTGTCCTTGGCCTGCAGGCCCGCGGCCTTCGCCGGGGACTCGTCGTCGGTCTTCTTGCAGGTGTCGCGGTGCTCGCTGGCCTTGATGATGCACGGCGAGATGGAGCTGACCACGTTGGTCTGCTGGGTCACGCCGAAGCCCATCAGGACCGTGAGGAACAGCCCGACGGCCAGGACCAGGTTCATGAACGGTCCGGCGAACATGACGATGACGCGCTTCCACGGCTTGCGCGTGTAGAAGAGGCGGGTCTCGTCGCCGGGCTTGACCTCCTCGAAGGCCGCGGCCCTCGCGTCCTCCACCATGGAGCGGAACGGCGAGGTCGAGCGGGCCTCGATCCTGCCGTCGGCGCCGGGCGGGAACATGCCGATCATCCGGATGTAGCCGCCGAGCGGGATCGCCTTGACGCCGTACTCGGTCTCGCCCTTCTTGCGCGACCAGATGGTCGGGCCGAAGCCGACCATGTACTGCGGGACGCGGATGCCGAAGAGCTTCGCCGTCGACAGGTGGCCCAGCTCGTGCCAGGCGATGGAGACGAGCAGACCCACCACGAAGACGACTATGCCGAGGATCATCATCAAGGTCGTCATGCACGAGCCTCCGCGGCTGCCTTGTCCGTAAGCGTCAGTTCACGGGCCCGGGCGCGTGCCCAGGTCTCCGCTTCGAGGACGTCCGCGACGGTCAGGGAAGTTCCCGTTCCCGGTGTGCCGTGTTCCTCGACGACCCGGGTGACGGTCTCCATGATGCCGTTGAACGGCAGGGCGCCCTTCAGGAAGGCGTCCACGCACTCCTCGTTGGCGGCATTGAACACCGCCGGAGCCGTGCCCGCGAGCTCCCCCACGTGCCGGGCGAGCCCCACCGAAGGAAACGCGTCGTTGTCGAGCGGGAAGAACTCCCAGCTCGACGCCTTCGACCAGTCGAAAGCCGGGGCCGCGTCGGGAATCCGCTCGGGCCAGCCGAGGCCGATGGCGATCGGGCCGCGCATGTCGGGCGGCGTCGCCTGGAGGATGGAGGACCCGTCGACGTACTCGACCATGGAGTGCACGTACGACTGCGGGTGGACGACCACCTCGATGCGGTCGAACGGGATGTCGTAGAGGAGGTGCGCCTCGATGACCTCCAGGCCCTTGTTGACCAGGGTCGCCGAGTTGATGGTGATGACCGGGCCCATCGCCCAGGTGGGGTGCGCGAGCGCGTCCTCGACGGTGACGTCCGCCAGGTCCGCCTTGGTCCGGCCGCGGAACGGGCCGCCGGACGCGGTGACGACGAGCTTGCGGACGTCGGCGCGGGTGCCCGCGGCGAGCGCCTGGAAGAGCGCCGCGTGCTCCGAGTCGACCGGGATGATCTGGCCCGGCTTCGCAATCGCCTTGACGAGGGGGCCGCCGACGATCAGCGACTCCTTGTTGGCGAGGGCGAGGGTGCGGCCCGCCTGGAGGGCGGCGAGCGTGGGTGCCAGACCGATGGAGCCGGTGATGCCGTTGAGCACGGTGTGGCAGTCGCCGCGGCCCGCGACCTCGGTGGCGGCGTCCGGACCCGCGAGGATCTCGGGGAGCGCCTCGCCGGGACCGTACTGCTCGGCGAGCGCCTCGCGCAGCGCGGGTACGACGTCCTCGCGGGCCACGGCGACGGTCCGGACGCGCAGCCGGTGCGCCTGCTCGGCCAGGAGGGCGACGCGGCCGCCCGCCGCGCTCAGCGCCGTGACCCGGAACCGGGTCGGATTGCGCAGGACGAGGTCGATCGCCTGCGTGCCGATGGAGCCCGTGCTGCCGAGGACGACGATGTCCCGGGGCGCGGTGTCGGGGGCCGGGTCGAAGACGAGGTGCGGGTCCGCGAGGGGGGATGGGCTGGCAGGGCTGGCAGGGCTGTCGGTCATTCCCCCATTCTTGCGTGCGGTCGCCGTGCGGCGGACAGGTGTCCCGCCCAATCGCCTGTTTGCCGTCGGGCGGGTGGCCCGTCTCACGGTGCGAAGTAGTGGTCCTCCGCCAGGTCGGCCAGGAGCGTCGTCCCCGTGGGCCGCCAGTCCAGGAGCGCGCGGGTCCGGGCGCTGGAGGCCTGGACGTCGAGCGCGACGAAGGGGGCGATCCAGCCGAAGTGGGCGGGCGACTGCTCCGCGGTGAGCTCCACGAACGGGACGTCGAGGCCGCGGGCGACCGCCTCGGTGACGGCGCGCAGCGGCACGCCCTGTTCGGCGACGGCGTGCAGCCGGGTGCCCGCCGGGGCCGTGTCGAGCGCCAGCCGGTACAGGCGGGCCGCGTCCGAGACGTGCACCGCGGGCCAGGTGTTGGCGCCGTCACCGATCACCGCTGCGGCGCCCCGCTCGCGGGCGATCTCGATCAGCCGGGGTACGAAGCCGTGGTCGCCGCGGCCGTGCACGGACGCCGCGAGGCGGAGCACCACGGAGCGCACGCCGCGGCCGGCGAGGGCCAGCGTGGCGTCCTCGGTGGCGCTGCGGGAGGCGCCGGACTTCATCGGGTCGTCCTCCGTGCCGAGGCGGCCTGGCGCCAGCTGGAGGGCGGAGGTGACGACGAACGGCTTGTCCGTCCCTTCCAGAGCCGTGCCCATGGACTCGACGACCCGCAGGTCGGCGACGGCCGCGGCGGCGTGGTCGGTGAAGCTGTGGTCGAACGCGAGGTGCAGGACGCCGTCGCTGTCCTTCGCCGCGGCGGCGAGGCCGTCCGGGTCGTCGAGCGAGCCCCGGTACGGCTCCACGCCGGCGGCCGTCAGCGCGGCGGCGGCCCGGTCGGACCGGGCCAGGCCGACGACCTGGTGCCCGGCTCCGAGGAGTTCGCGGGCCACGGCCGACCCGACGAATCCGGTGGCTCCTGTGACGAAAACACGCATGGTGCGCTCCTGTCGGTGCGGTGGTTTTCCCTGCCTCCATCGTTCGCAGCGGGCCCCGACGCGTCCAAAGCCTGTTCCGCATCGCGCAATACGCATCACGCATCACTGCAGCTCAGAGGATCATGCAGCC
>NZ_JAMOLN010000266.1 GCF_024448165.1 Streptomyces longispororuber | reverse complement strand
GCAGCATGGAGTTGCGTTGCTCCAAGGCCCGCACCGTGGTGGGGAAGAGGGTGGCCGCGCCGTTGTCGACCAGCGCCTGGTTGGCGCTCACGAAGGGGCGCACGGTGCGTTCGTAGGCGGCGAATGCCGAGGAGTGGTCCGGGTGTGTGGCCAGGGCGTGGGCGAGCATGTAGGCGCCGACCAGGGCCAGACTGGAACCCTGTCCGGTCAGGAACGACGGGGCGTACGCGGAGTCGCCGACGAGCGCGACGCGGCCGCTGGACCAGCGCGGCATACGGATCTGGCCGGCCAGGTCGAAGAACAGGTCGGTGGCGTCGTCCATCGCGTCCACCAGGGCAGGGACCTCCCAGCCCGCCCCGGAGAAGGCAGCGGCGACCAACTCCCGCTGTGCGGCCGGGTTTCGGAGGGCGTCGACTGGCGGCTGTGGCCGGTGAAGGGTCAGGAAGGCGTGCACGTCGTCGTGGCCGCCGACGGCGTAGAGGGCCGCGGCCCTGCCCGGGGAGTTCCACATCATCAGTTCGCGAGAGAGCCCGAAGGTGTTCGGCATGGTGAACAGGGCGAAGCAGTAACCGAGGTACCGGTGGAACTGTTCCTCGGCGCCGAACACGGTCCGACGGGTCTGTGAGTGCATTCCGTCGGCGCCGATCACCAGGTCGAACATGCGCCGGCGCCCGCTGCGGAAGCCGACCTCGACGCCCGGTCCGTCCGGAGGGGACTGGTCCAGCCTGTCGATGGCGTCACCGAAGAGGAATTCCACGTCGTCGCGGATCGACGCGTACAGGGCGTCGGCCAGATCTCCGCGACGCACCTCCAGGTCCTGGCTCCGGTTGACGGCCCCGGCAATCGCGCCAGGGACCGAAGTCACCTGCAGTCCATCGGGGTTGAGGAAGGTGTAGCGGCGTGCGTCGATGTGCACGTCGCGCAGCCGCGGCAGGATCCCCATCCGCCGGACCACCTCGATCGCGGTGCCGCGGATGTCGATCGGGTAGCCGCCGGCGCGCAGCGCGTCCGCCTTCTCCACCACCGTGACCGCGAATCCGTACCGGTGCAGCCAGTACGCCAGGGTGGGTCCGGCGATGCTGGCCCCGGAGATCAGAACCTTGGTGGGGGTCATACCTGGGCTCCCTTCTTCGTGACACGGACGACGAGCAGGGACAGCGCGGCGACGAGTCCGGCGACGGCGAACCCGGTGACGAACGCCGATTCGGCCGGCAGGCCCGTCTTCGCGTCGGCTCCGGCGTCGAGGATCGCGCCGCCGATCTGGGCGCCCACGGCGACACCGATCACGCGGGTCACGACGAGCAGGCTGGTGGCGATGCCGGTGTCCTTGGTGGCGACAGCGGTGGCGGCGCTGGACAGCAGGGCCGTGGAAGCGACGGCCGCGGCGAACCCGACCAGCACCTTCGCCAGGACGAGTTGCCACGGTGCGGAGTGCAGCCACACCAGCGCGAACATCGTGGCCGCCGTCACGACGGCGCCCGTGGCGACCACGGCACGTGCGCCGAAGCGCCGCGCCGCGACCCCGCCGACCGAGTCGCTCAGCGATCCGGCGAGCGCGCCCGGCAGCAGGAACAGTCCGATGTCGGTGGTGCTCGCGCCGAAGCCGTAGCCCTCCGCCGGCAGCGCGAACAGCTGCGGGAGCAGGAAGACCACCATGCCGAAGCCGGCGGCTGTGACGAGGGTGAGCACGCACGCGTGCCACATGGCGGGCTTGGCCAGCATGCGCAGATCGACCATCGGCGATGCTGTCCGGCGCTCGACGGCCACCCACGCGGTCGCGAGGGCGGCGACGAGCAGCACGAGGGCGACGACCGCGAGGGGCGGCAGGCCGGAGCCGGTGACCTTGACGAGCCCGACCATGAACACGAGCAGGGTTCCGCTCAGCAGGAGCACACCGGGCCAGTCGATCCCGTCGTCCGACCGGGACGGGGGATCATGCGGCATCTGCCGGGTCAGGACGAGCGTCGCCGCGACGATCACGATCGTCGGCAGCGCGAACATCCAGTGCCAGGACAGGCCTTCCGAGATCGGCCCGGCGAACGACGTCCCCACCATGCCGCCGCCCGTGAACAGTGCCATGACCACACCGATCGCCACCTGCGAGCCCGCTGCGGGCAGGTGCCTGCGCACCAGGATGAAGGAGAGCGGCAGGGCGCCCACCATGACGCCCTGCAGGACCTGGCCGAGCAACAGCACCGGCAGGATCGGTGCGAGGGCGGCCAGCAGACCACCGGCCGACACCACGGCCATCAGCAGGATCAGGACCCGCTTCCCGCCGTAGCGGTCACCGAGCTTGCCCGCGACGGGTGCGACGACCGCGCCGGTGACGAGCAGAGTGTTGCCGATCAGGGCCCCTTCGGCGGGACTGACCCCCAACTCGCCCTGCAGCAGCGGAAGTGCGGGCTCCAGCACTGACTGGAGGGTGCCGAGGGCGAGGGCCAGGAGACCGAGGGCAGCGATCGACAGCTTGCCGATGCGAGCCGGGCCGACGGATGAGGTCCGCCCTTCGGACGTGGATTCGGATACGGAAACTGATGCGGAGTCGGATACGGATTCGGATACGGACGAGTCATTCCACACGCGTGGATCACTCCAGACGCCGTCAGGCTGAGGGAATGCGCGAGATGCGCGCGCCTTCCACCCTTCCTTCCGGCACCCGTGCCGGGCATCGTCCCCCGAAGCCGTCTGCCCCTGGTGCGTACGCACCAGCCACGCAGACGTCTGGTGCGTACGCACGTGACCCGCGGCTGCTGCTCGGCGGTGACGCGGCCGTCGGTGCGGCCCGATCAGCTGCCGGGAAACGTATGATCACCAGATGTCTGAGATGACGACCGAGAGCGCGACCGGCTGGCTGGCGAGCGACGAGCTCGAGTCCGCGCGGGGCCGCATGCCGATCCTGTACGTAGAGGCCGTCCCGGTACGGGTGGACGACAGTGGCCAGGTCACGCACGTGGGCCTGCTGCTGCGCATCGGCCCCGACGGGACGGTGAGCCGGAGCCTGGTCTCCGGGCGCGTGCTCCACCACGAGCAGCTGCGCACCGCGCTCCTGCGCCACCTGGAGAAGGACCTCGGCCCGGTGGCGCTGCCCCGCATCCCGGCCTCACTGCAGCCGGTGACGGTCGCCGAGTACTTCCCCACGCCTGGGGTGACCCCCTTCCACGACCCGCGCCAGCACGCGGTGTCACTGGTGTACGTGGTTCCGGTCAGCGGCGACTGCGCACCTCGGCAGGACGCCCTCGACCTGGTGTGGTTCACACCGCAGGAGGCGGTGTCCGAGGCGGTGCAGAACGAGATGCAGGGCGGACGCGGCGTGCTCCTGCGGCAGGTGCTCGCGCATGTCGGGGCCTTGATCTGATCCGAGCGGCCGGCGCCGGTGCAAGCCGGCACCGGCCGGTTGGGGCCCGGGCAGGGCGCGGCGGCGCGCTGGACACCGACACCGACAGGCACGTGATCGCCGGACCGTGCAGAGTTCCCTGATGTGGGTCGGGTCGGGTCGGGTCGGGTCGGTCGGGAGGACTGGGCAGTACTGGGCTCTGAAGAGTCTGAGAAGCAGATCCGATCAGTGGATTCCCACCGCATCGAAGGCGCCCTCGACCGCGGCGACCTTGCGGGCCAGTTGGTCCGCGGGCAGGGCGCGGAACAGGGTCCTTGCGCTGGCCACCACTGCGCGTCGACTGTCGGCGAACTGCGAGGTTCGTGACAGGCGTTGCGTGAGGGCCAGATAGAACACGGCCGCCACCTCGGTCGGGCTCAGCGCGAGTGTGTCGCCCTCGGCCTGGCCGGTGAACAGGTGGAAGGCGGCCTTGTTGTGGATCCCGCTATTGACGTGCACGCCGCCCCAGTCGCCTTCCCGGGTGTAGGGCAGTACGCGGAATTGATCCATGTGGGCAGGCTGCCCGAAGCGAGGTGGATCCGAGAGGTCGCGGAACGGCTTGTCCCCGGCCAAGAGGTTCTCTCCGAGCAGCCAGTCCCAGGTCCGGGGGTCCTCCTTCCCCGCGTTGGCGACAATCGTTCCGAAGATGTCCGAGTAGGACTCGTTGAGCGCGCCCGACTGGAAGGCGTATTCCAGGCGCGATGTGTGGGCCGTGACGCCGTGGAACATTTCGTGTGCCACCACGTCGATGTTGGCGGACAGCGAGCGAAGTTCGTCCTTCTCGCCGCGCCGCAGTACCTGGCCGTAGACCATCTGCCGGCCGTTCCAGAAGGCGTTGACCCATTGCTCGGGGCCGGGGCTGCTGTCGGCGACGACGCAGTTGATGGTCGACTGTATGGGGCCTCCGCGCCCGTCGATGTTGTCCCGTCGCAGCACCGTGCGCAGGAACTCGGACACGGCGACCGCGTTCGCGTGGGCGCTGACCGAACCCGGCGTCCAGGCGGGAGGATTGACGATGGGGTCGCCGGGCAACCGGCCGTCGTCGACAGAGGGGTCACCGAAGTCGAAGTCGAAGGTCTGGACGTTGTGGACGGGGTCGTTCATTTCCAGGGCCTCGCCTCGCCGGGAGACGAGGAACGTGCGTTTGACGTTGTAGCTGTCGGTCGCCGTCTGCTCCTCACCCGCGGCCATGCTGGGCGTGCGCGGCAAGACGGTCACGACCTGCCCGTCGTGGGCGTCCACCACGTAGTCGACCAGCCGGGGCGGTTCGGGTTCGCTCTCCTGGCCCGACCGGGGCGGGGTCACACGATCCGAGGTCACCGGCACGTCCTCGAGGATGTACACGAGCCGCCAGCGAGACGCGCCGGCGTCGAAGTAGTGGTTCAGGCGGGGAACCACACCGGCCAAGTCGGGGACGTATCCATCCGGCGCGGCGGCGGCCGCCGCGAGGGCGTCCTTCGGTGAGACGGCGGCGACCGGGGCGATGGCCTCGGGCTCGCCGAGAGCGGAGTCGATGCTCACCAGGTCGTTGGCCTTGTCGAGTTCGACGGTCACCAGCGAACCGTAGACAGGAATGTCGTTGAGCATCTGACGGAATTTCACCGTGCGCGTGTCGGTGAGCGGGATCGTCTCCGTGCCGAGCATCTTGAACCGGCTGGTCGTCCCGCTCACCACGGGAGCGCTGAAGGACGGCACTGCTGTGCTTTCCAGGGCCTGGTCGAGGTAGCGGCGCGCCGCCATTTCCGGATCGAGGTCGCGTTCACTGTCGAGCCCTTCCGGGCGAATCCCGGAGTATTCCGCTTGCTCCTCGTGGAGTTGCGCGACGGCGTGGGACGAAGAGTCGTCGGATGTGTGCAAGGAGAAGGCGATCAGGCCGTTCCGTGTGTCTTGTTGGTCGGGCATGGTGCTATTCCTTCCCGGTCGGTGTGTGCGGTTTGCCGAACAGTTCGGTCTCGGCGATGTACAAGGCGTGCAGTGGGTGGGGTGATACGCGGAATCCGGCCGTGGCCGCCACCGCCCTCTCCGCCGCGTTCTCTCCTACGAACAGGCAGCGGGTGGCGGGGACGCCGGCGCGCTCTCGTCCGCGCTTGAAGAAGGTGGGCTGGGACTTGTCCAGCCCTTCCACCGAGCTGAACAAACAGAGGTGAGGCTCGACCAGGCCCGACCATCCGGCATCGGCGACCAGTTGGTTCATTCGTGCCGCGCTCTCGTCCCCGGTGTTGGACATCAACCCCAGCGATACGGAGACTCCCTCACCCCCTGCCTTCAGCCGGGCCAGGACTTCGGAAACGAACGGGTACACGTCGAGACGGGCAAGGTGCCCTCCCTCCACGATCGCGCTCGCCAGCGTGTCGCCGATGTCGAAGAAGACCGCGTAGATCCGTTCCATCTGCCGCTCCTCAATGGTCAGTCGGCCGTGGGGAGTTCCTTCGTCTTTTTCGTGAGGGTTTCTATGAACGTCGCCGCTTTCTTGGCCTGTATGCGGTGATTCCTCGTGCGCTCCAGTGCCCGGATCATGGAGCGGGCACGCCGGGTCTCCAGATCCTCGGTCAATGCCGTACGCAGTGAGCTACAGACGCCCAGGAGACGGTCGTAGACATCGGCCGGTACGGGCGTCGTCGCAGGACGCCTGCCGCCTTCGAGCCACGCTTCCAGTGACTGCTGCATCTCGTCGTATCGATCACGTGCGCTGTAGGAGAGGTACAGTCCGCCCTTTTCGTAGTACCACGACTGTAAAGACGTGTGGAATTCCTGGAGTTCGTGATCGGTGAGCCTCGGGCGGGGCCAGCGTGAGAGGTGTGAGGTCGCCCGCCAGACTTCCGGATACTTCTCCAGTCGCAGGTTGCGCAGGGATTCGTTGATGACAGCACGGCTGTTGAGTGCTGCCTTGATGGCAGCGACGATCGCGGTGATCAGTACGCCGCCGACGGCGCTGAGGATGGCGGCGATGAGGGCGTCGTTCATGAGTGCTCCGATTGATGATGCGGCGCTGCTCGCCCACACAGACGTCGGTGGCCTCATTGCCGTAGGCGAGGCGGAAGTACCCCAGGAGGTGCAGCGAGGGCGAGGACTGGGGCGCCGTCATGACGGCGCCTTCGCGAGCGCGTCCCGGATGCGTCCAGTGCGTGCGGTCATGGTGGAAGCACCCTCCCTGTGGTGGCGCACGGACAGTTCGGGGACCTCCGTCCAGCCGGGACCTCGGCCTTGGCGGGCCCCGGTCGTCGTGGATCTCAGGCTTCGTCGTTCTCGGTCCGCGTAGTCAAGGGGACCCTGTCCGCGTGGCCGGAGGCTTCCGGGAATCCCCTACATTGCGGGCGCCGCCGCGGTCAGCAGTTCCAGGACGCGCCTCGTCCTGGGGACCTCGGCGCACTCCGCGGGGTCCACGCCGCGTCGGCGCAGGCCGCTCTCCAGAGCCAGTTGGGCGATCTCCGCGCCCTGCCGGTCGACGTGGCGCGACAGCTCGACGAGGTCCGCACGGGCGCCTGAAGGGGCCGTCACGGCCCAGTGCTCGACGGTGAGCGGCATCCGTGACCACATCGACGCCGGCCACCGGCGGGCGACGACGGGACCGAAGACCGTCAACTCGGTCAACGGCACCGGACGGTCGGCGCAGTCGGCGAGGAACTGCCGCTGCGTGTACGTGAACAGCGCGTCCGGCGGCCCGCCGCCGGGCGTCACAAGGGTCACCGTTCCCGGCGGATGACGGGCGGTCACGGACGCCGACAGCATCCGTCGGTCGCCGCACCACTCGGACACGAATCCGAGCCGCTCGCGACCGTTGTGCCACGGCTCGCTCCAACGGCCGGTCAGCCGGGAGCGCAGACACGGGCGCAGCCGGACCGTGGCCTCATCGGTGTGACCACGGGTCTCGCCGAGGCGCAGGGTGACGCCGGAATCCTGAAGGGGCAGACGAGTCGGACGCGCGCCCGAGAGCTCGCAGAACCAGAGGCGCCGGGCATGCCCGCTCCCCGGAAGCGCATCCCAGATCCCCGCCGTACGCGCCTGCTCAAGGGAGACGGTCACCTTGAGCTCGACGACATCCACCCCTCGTTGAGCACTCACCACGCCGCCTCCTAGGGAGAGCACGCACCTGCCGACAGATGACCGCCCGCGTACGCGGCGGCGCATCGGGGAACTCCCCCGGATTTCTGCAGGACCGGGGGATACGCCGGATGTCTTAGTGCGGGACCAACGGCTTCCGGCGGTCTCCAACGGCCGGTGCGTGCGGAGCATGCTGGTCGGGCGACACGGAGTCGTGCTGTTCGCGCGTGCGGGGCATCACGGCGGCATCACGGGGGCATCATGGGCGAACCGACACGGCCGGGCGGTCCACGCGGAGCGTCGACCGCGGACCACCGCGCGTCCCGGGCGCAGAGCCCGGTCGGACGTGACGCGGAGTGTGCCCTGCTCGTCGGCCTGCTGCAGTCGCTGTCCGACCGAGGGGCCGCGTTGCTGGTGCTCGGTGACCCCGGCATCGGGAAGAGCACGCTGCTCGACTACGTCGCAGGGTGTGCCCGGCACAGGATCCTTCGGGCTCGCGGCGTCGAGTCCGAGGCCGTGCTCCCGTACACGGTGCTCGCCGACCTGCTCCTGCCGCTGCGACCGTACTTCGCCGAACTGCCGTCCATCCAGCGTCGGGCCCTGGAGACCTGCTTCGCCCTGGTGGAGGCCGACGAACCCAATCCGTACGCCGTGTGCGCCGCGACCCTCGGCGTCCTGGCGGCCGCCGGTGAGACCCACCCCCTCGTCCTGCTCGTGGACGACCTGCACTGGGCGGACCCCTCGTCGCGGCGCGCCCTGCAGTTCGTCGCGCGCCGCCTGGCCACCGAGCGTGTGGCCCTGGTGCTGGCCGCACGCCCGTCCCCGGACGACGACGTCACCTGGGAGGGCGTGCCCCGACTGACCCTTGCCCCACTCGACGAGGGCGACTGCCTGCGGCTGCTCACGCGGGACGGCGTGGACCCCGCCGAGCCGGCCTCGACCCGCCTGGTGCGGCTCAGCATGGGAAATCCGCTGGTCCTCGTGGAGTACGCGAAGGCCTTGGTGGCCGCCAAGGAGAGCGGTGACGAGGTGTCGGAAACGGCCTGGGAGACTCCCGGGCCGCTCGTGGAACGGGCCTGGTGGAGCCGACTGCGGACGCTGTCCCCCGAGACACGCACGGCACTCCTGTACGTCGCCGCGTGCCACACACCGGAACTGGGCGTCCTGGCACAGGCCCTGGCCGCCGAGGGGATGCCGCTCACCGCTCTCGACGAGGCCGAGGAGGCGGGGCTGATCCACGTCCGCGGCGCCGCGTACGAGCTGCGGCATCCCGTGCTCAGGGCCCTGGTGTTCCGGCGCAGCTCGGTCGCCCAACGACTGCACGTGTACCGGACGTTGGCGGACCTGTCGGCCGGAGAACTGCGGACCTGGTATCTCGCGTCCGCCACGGTCGGCACCGACGAGAAGGTCGCCGAGGCGCTGGCCGACGCGGCGGCACGGTCCCGCCGCCGCGGCGCCCTCGGCGCGGCGGCCCACGCCTGGCGGCGCGCCGCCGAACTGTCGCCGTCGGCCGGGGCCAGGGCGCAGCGACTGCTCAACGCCGCCCGCGACGCCTTCTACAGCGGCGCGTCCCGCGACGCCGTCGACTGGTGCGAACAGGCCCTGCGCTGGAGCCGGGACGCGCGCCTGACCGCCGACATCGAACTGCTCCGCGGCCAGGCCTGCGGCTGGCTCGGTGAGCCGGCCCGTGCCCACCGGGCCTTGGTCGCGGCCGCCGAAGCGGTGGAACCCGTGGACCGTGCGCGGGCCTGCGCCCTGTACGCCACGGCCACCCTGCCCGCGACGATGGACGGCCGGATGAGAGCCGCGGTCGACACCGCCGCACGGTCGGCGGCCCTGGCCGACCTGATCGAGAAGGAGGCGGGGGGCGCGCCGGGCGTCCTTCCCTCGCGGCACCTCGCGAACGTGATGCACGGCTGCGCCCAGGCACTGGCCGGCGGCGTCCAGGAGGGCCGGAGGCTGCTTCTCGCCGGGCGGGCGGGGCTGCACGGCGACTGGCCCCTGGAGGAACAGCAGTTCGGCGTGCAGATCGGTCAGGCCCTGTCCTGGGTCGACGAGCGGGACGCCGCCATGAGCGTGCTCGACGCCGTCATCGACCGGGCCCGTCGCGAGGGGGTCCCGGCCCTGCTGCCGTACGCCCTCATCGGGCGGTGCGAGGTGACCTCCTGGAGCCGGTGGCAGGTGGCCAGGGCCGCCGGCACCGAGTCCCTGCACTGGGCACTGGAACTCGGGCACCGTGCGATGGCCGGATACGCGCAGCTGCTGATGGCACGCCTCGACGGGCTGCGTGGCGACCGGGCCGGCTGCGAGGACCGCATCGCCGACTACGAGCGCCACTGCGGCCACGACCTGCGCGGTCTTGAGCTCTTCGCGCAGGCTGCACTCGGCTCGGCGGCCCTCACCGCGGGCGACCCGGAGACAGCCCGCGCACACCTGGTGCGGGCCCTGTCCATCGCGGACGAGATCGGCCTCGACAACCCCAATCTGATGCCCTTCCTCAGCGAACTGGCCGAGGCCCACGTACGCGTGGGGGATCCCGCCGCGGCGGCCGCACTCGCCGACCGGCTCGATCAATGGGCCCGCACCACCGCCCTCGTCTGGCCGGCCGCCGCACACGCACACTGCCGGATCATGCTCGCCGAGTCCGCGGACCAGGTGGACGTCTGGTTCCGCACCGCGGAACACCTCCACGCGCGAACGGAGATGGTGTTCGAACGTGCACGGACCAAGCTGACGTGCGGCACTCTGCTGCGCCGCTTCCGCAGGCCGGCGGCCGCCCGCGGGCTGCTCCTCGACGCCCAGTTGGCCTTCGCCGGCCTCGGCGCGGGGACCTGGCAGGCGCGGGCGGCCACTGAGCTCGCCGCGGCGGGTCACCGGGCCGTCGAGGCACGGCCCACGGTGCCCCCGATCGACCGCCTCACCGCCCAGGAACTCCAGGTGGCGCTGGCCATCGGAGACGGGCTGAGCAACGGCGAGGCCGCCGCCGCCCTGTTCGTGTCCCGCAAGACCGTGGAGGCGCATCTGACCCGCGTGTACCGAAAGCTCGGAGTGCGTTCGAGGTCTGAGCTGGCCGGATATCTGGTGCGGGCGGACATGGTGCGCTGACAGGACACCCGGGACGACGCGAGCGACGGAGGAGTGGGGGAGTGCGGCAGGTGGCCCCCCTCGCCACCTGCCGCACTCCACCGGGCCGGGGTCAGGCCAGGGTGACCTCGACCGGCAGCTTCTTGATGCCGTTGACGAAGTTGGAGCGCACGCGCGGCACGTCACCGGCCAGCTTGATGTCGGCCAGGCGCGGGACGAGCTCCTCGAACATGATGCGGATCTCGGTACGGGCGAGGAGGTTGCCCAGGCACAGGTGCGGGCTGCCCTTGCCGAAGGTGACGTGGTCGTTGTTCTCGCGCGCCACGTCCAGGTCGTACGGGTCGGTGAAGACGGCCTCGTCACGGTTGCCGGACGCATACCACATGACGACCTTGTCGCCCTCCTTGATGCGCTTGCCGCCGAGCTCGACGTCGCGGGTGGCGGTGCGGCGGAAGTGGTAGACGGGGGAGGCCCAGCGCAGGAACTCCTCCGTGGCGGAGGGGATCAGCGACGGGTCGTCCCGGAGGCGGGCCAGCTGCTCGGGGTGCTGGAGCAGCGCCAGCATGGCGTGGGACATGGTGTGGCGGGTCGTCTCGTTGCCGGCGACGACCAGCAGCAGGAAGTAGTTGTCGAAGTCCTGGGCGGAGAGCGGGACCCCGTCGCGCGGGGTCTCGTTGACGAGCCGCGAGACGATGTCGGTGCCGTCCTTGCCGCGCCGCTCGCGGGCCAACTCCCTCCCGTACTCGAAGACCTCGAGGGAGGCCGGGGAGCGGAACGGCAGGTCGCGGTACTGCTCGCTCTCCGCGCTGTGGAGCAGGACGTCGGCGTAGTCGGGGTCGGTGTTGCCGATGATGCGGTTGCCCCAGTCGATGAGCTGCTGGTTGTCCTCCGGCAGGACGTCGAGGAGGCGGGCGAGCACGTTGATGGGGAAGTCGGCGGAGATCTCCTGGACGAAGTCGAAGCGGCCCTTGGGCAGGGCGGCGTCCAGGGTCTGGGCGGTCAGGCCGCGCAGGAAGTCCGCGTAGCCGTTGATGACGCTCGCGCCGAACTGGCGCTGGATGACGCTGCGCAGGGCGCGGTGGCGGACGCCGTCCATCTCCAGGATGGAGGCGCGCTTCTTGATCTGGTCCTCGTCGACCTCTTCGAGGTTGACGAACTTCGTCGACGTGAACGTCTGCGCGTCGCGGTCGACGGTGGCGATGTCGGCGTGCCGGGTGACCGCCCAGAAGCCCGAGTTGGGAGCGTCCTCCTCCTGCCAGTGGACCGGGTCCTCGTGGCGCAGGGTGTGGAACATCCGCCAGGGCGTGGTCGGGTCGGCGAAGTTGTTCAGGTCGGCGAGGTCGACGTCGGCCAGCGGCA
>NZ_JAMOLN010000265.1 GCF_024448165.1 Streptomyces longispororuber | reverse complement strand
CGTGCGAAGGGTGCGGCGGGGGTGTCAAGCGTCCTTCGGGCGAGCGGTGCGGTACGAGGTTGCGTAGTAGATGGGGCTTTTGGGCGGGGGGCGGGGTGGGGGTTACCAAGGGATGGCCGACCCGGCAGCACGAGGACGTGTGCCGGGTCCGTTCGTGCCCGCCGGGTCCGCTCATGTTCCGGCGGGTGTCAGGACCCGAATGTCCCCCAGCTCGAAGAGGTCTCCCGCATGTCGAAGCGCACCCTGTCCCACCGTTCCGGTACGTCGATGCTCCGCAAGCGTGCCGCCGTCGTGGCCGCCGGTTTCGGAGTCTCCGCCGTACTGGGCACCGGGGCCGCGTTCGCCGCCGACACCCAGGCGACCGCGCTGCCGGACTCGGCCGCCGCCTCCGTCGCCGCCCAGGCCACCGCCCAGTCCAAGGCCGCCGCCAAGACCGCCGCCACGGCGAAGCAGGCCCAGCAGGCCGCCGCCAAGAAGGCCGCCTCCTGGATCGACCCGGTCTCCGGCTACACCCTGTCCGCCGGCTACGCGCAGGGCGGCAGCATGTGGTCCACCGGCAAGCACTCCGGCCAGGACTTCGCCGTGCCGATCGGCACCAACGTCAAGGCCGTGCACGGCGGCACCGTCGTCAAGACCGGCCCGAACGGCGCCGGTGACGGCCCCGCGTACGGCAACGCCGTCGTGATCAAGCACGCCAACGGCACGTACTCGCAGTACGCGCACCTGTCCCGGATCGACGTCCACGTCGGCCAGACCGTGTCCACGGGCCAGCACATCGCGCTGTCCGGCAACACCGGCAACTCCAGCGGCCCGCACCTGCACTTCGAGATCCGTACGACGCCGAACTACGGCTCCGCCGTGAACCCGGTCGCGTTCCTGAACAAGCAGGGCGTGCGCGTCTGACCTGCGGCGCTCAGCCCTGATGGGCCTGGGTGACCAGGTCCGTGGCGACCTCGAGGATGGCCTTGCGCTTCTCCTCGGGGTCGCCTTCGACGTCCTTGAGGACGAACATCCCGGCGTGCATCGAGAACAGCGCGCTGAAGCAGCGCACCCGGTCGGTGAGCGAGACGCCCTCGGGGACCAGCTGGTCGAGCAGGTCCTTCATCCGGTCCTTGAAGTTCTCGCCGATGCTCAGCTCGCGCATCGTGGCCTGGTTCTCCTGCATGAAGCGGAAGAGCGGCGCGGCGTTGGCGAGGTCGAGGCTGTAGCGGGCGAGGATCTCGTGCTTGGTCTCCAGGGAGATCGGCCGCGGCTGCTCCTTGGCCCAGGCGATCAGGTCGTCGATCGGCGTCATCAGGTCGCTGAAGAGGCTGACGACGATGTCTTCCTTGGTCTTGAAGTGGTAGTAGAGCGCGGCCTTGGTGACGCCGAGGCGCTCCGAGATCTCCCGCAGCGACGTCTTCTCGTAGCCCTGTTCGGAGATGAGCTCGAGCGCAATGTCCTGGATGCGCTGACGGGTGTTCCCCCGCCGTTGCTGCGGCTTGCTGATGCCCGTGCCCATGTCGTGCCCCTTGGGAGAAAACTTACTTGACGCCCGGCTAGTTAGAGCTCTACCGTCCCCATTGTAAGCAACTAGCCGGGCGGCAAGTAAGTCCCGGATCTCATCCGGGTCGTGGGGGAGTGGGGATCATGGCGCAGACAGCGATACAGGACAAAGAGCAGGTGAAGCAGCCACGCAGTGTGCGGGTCGTGTTGATGGCGCTGATGATCGCCATGCTGCTCGCGATGCTCGACAACATGATCGTGGGCACCGCGATGCCCACCATCGTCGGCGAACTGGGCGGTCTCGAGCACCTCTCGTGGGTGGTCACCGCCTATACGCTCGCCACCGCGGCCTCCACCCCGATCTGGGGCAAGGTCGGCGACATGTACGGCAGGAAGGGCGCCTTCCTGACCTCCATCGTGATCTTCCTGATCGGTTCCGCGCTCAGCGGCATGGCCCAGGACATGGGCCAGCTGATCGGCTTCCGGGCCGTCCAGGGCCTCGGTGCCGGTGGTCTGATGGTCGGCGTCATGGCCATCATCGGTGACCTGATCCCGCCCCGGGAGCGCGGCAAGTACCAGGGCATGATGGCCGGCGTGATGGCCCTCGCCATGATCGGCGGACCGCTGGTCGGCGGCACCATCACCGACCACCTCGGCTGGCGCTGGGCGTTCTACATCAACCTGCCCATCGGCGCCGTCGCCCTCATGATGATCACCGCCGTGCTGCACCTGCCGAAGAAGCGGTCCAGCGGCAAGATCGACTACCTGGGCGCCGCCCTGCTCACCGTCGGCATCACCTCGATCGTCCTGGTCACCACCTGGGGCGGGTCCGAGTACGCCTGGGGCTCCGCCGTGATCATGGAGCTCATCGGCATCGGCGTCGCCGCGCTCGTCGGGTTCGTGTTCTCGCAGACCAAGGCCGCCGAGCCGATCATGCCGCTGCACATCTTCCGCAGCGCCAACTTCACGCTGATGTCCGTGATCGGCTTCATCACCGGCTTCGTGATGTTCGGCGCGGTGCTCTTCCTGCCGCTCTACCAGCAGTCCGTGCAGGGCGCGTCCGCGACCAACTCCGGTCTGCTGCTGCTCCCGATGCTGCTCGCCATGATGGTCGTCTCGCTGATCGCCGGCCGGGTGACCACGAACACCGGCAAGTACAAGGTGTTCCCGATCGTCGGCAGCGTCCTGATGATCGGCGGGCTCTTCCTGCTGGCGCAGATGGACACCGAGACCTCGCGCTTCACCTCCGGCCTGTACATGGCGGTGCTCGGCGCCGGCATGGGCTGCCTGATGCAGATCACGATGCTGGTCGCGCAGAACAGCGTCGAGATGAAGGACATGGGCGTCGCGTCCTCGTCCACCACCCTGTTCCGTACGCTCGGCTCCTCGTTCGGCGTCGCCATCATGGGCGCCCTGTTCAACAACAAGGTGCAGGACGTCATGGCCGAGAAGGCCGGCGCGCTGGGCGGCAAGGTCACCGAGAGCTCGGCGCAGCTGGACGCGGCGAGCCTGGCGAAGCTGCCGGTGCCGGTGAAGGAGGCCTACCAGTTCGCCGTCTCGTCCGGTACGCACTCGGCCTTCATGCTGGGCGCCGTGGTGGCGATCGGCGCACTGATCGCGGCGGTCTTCGTCAAGGAGGTCACGCTGCGCGGCGCCGGACCGGACAAGGCGCCGAAGCAGGACGGCGAGCCGGCCGAGGGGCGCGCGGCCGGGGACGCCGCGCGGAGCAGTGGGACGACGGCAGACGTCGTCTGAGCGGAGCTGCTGCCCCCGGCCTGAACGGCCCCCGGTGCTTTGTGCACCGGGGGCCGTTTGCCGTGTGCTCCGGAGGCGCTGTGTGCCGTGCGCCTAGGAGACGGGGGCCTCGGCGGTGTCGGTGGGTGCGGCGTCCACCGCGGTGGCTCGCGCCCCTTCGAGGCGCTTCTTGTGGGCCGGGGTCTCCGCGGCCACCGACAGCGCCAGCAGCGCCGCCGGGAGCGCCAGTCCCGCCGCCACCGGGAGGCGTGCCGCCAGGGGCAGCGCGCACAGCGTGGCCGCCGATGTCGCGAGGCGGATCAGGACCACGCGTTCCCCTACGCCGGTGAAGCTCGCCCTGATGAGGGCCGTCGCCGCGAGGAACACGGCCGTGCCGCCCAGGACGCAGGCCGCGAGCGGGGTGGTCAGATGGGGCCCGCGCGTGGTCACCGCCGCGCCGACCGCGCCCGCGGTGATCGCCACGGCGAGCTGGACCGGCAGGTGGCCGAAGACGTAGACGTGCAGGTGGCGGCCGCCCGCCGCGAGTTCCTCGTGGCCGCCGGGACGGGTGCCCGAGGCGCTGAAGTACGACCACCACAGGCCCGCCGCGAGGGCGAACGCGGCGGCCCCGGTGAGCGCGGCGGCCGGTGCCGGGTGCGCCGTGATCAGGCCGCTCGTGAACCCCAGTACGCACTCGCCGAGCACGATGATGGTGAACAGGCCGAACCGTTCGCGCAGGTGCTCGGCGTCGCCCGGACTGTCGGCCAGGCGCCGGCCGGCGAGCAGCGGCAGGGCCAGCTCCGCCGTCATGGCGACGCCCCAGGTGATGTAACGGGCCGGTCCTTCGAGGGTGAACGTGGCCGTGAGCCAGACCGTCGCGGTGACCGCGGAGCCCGTCACGTACGCCGTCGTGATGCGGCGCAGCCGGGGCTCGCTGCGCAGGTCCCAGGCGTAGAGCGCGGCGACACCGGCCCGTGCGCCGACGTACGAGACGACGAAGCCGGTGTCGGCCCCCTGGTCGTGGCCGACCCGGCCGAGGAAGACGGCCAGGCCGGCCACCGCGGCGAGCCCGGCCGTGGTGAGCAGCCGCTGCACGGTGCGGTCGTGATCCGCTCGGTTGGCGCGGACCGTGTACAGGACCCAGGTCCACCACAGCGGTACGAAGAGTGCCGCGGCGGCCGCCGTCGTGGCGGCGTTCGGATGGTGGCCCAGACGGTGGGTGAGCTGTCCGACCGCCGCCACGAACACCAGGTCGCAGAAGAGCTCGAACCAGGTGGCGCGGCGCGGCAACTCCCGTATGGCAGGCGGCTGTTCGGCCGGTCTCGGTGCTGTCATGGGCGTGAGGCTAACCCGGCCGCCGCCGGTTCAGCGGCCCGTCGGCAGGTTCGCCCCGCCGGTGCAGTCCAGGACCACGCCGGTGATGAAGCCGTTCGTGGCCAGGGAGTTGATGGCCGCCGCCACTTCCCCGGGGGCGCCGACGCGGCCGACCGGGGTGGTCGCCGCGAGCCCGGCGAACAGCTGCTTGCGCTGCTCGGGCGGTACCCGGTCCCACCAGGGGGTGTCGATGACGCCGGGGGAGACGGCGTTGATCCGGCGCGGCGCGAGCTCGACGGCGAGCGGCGGGATCATGGCCTCCAGCGCGCCGTTGATCGCGGCCAGGCCCGAGGTGCCGGGGAAGGCGGCGCGGGCCGAGGCCGCGGTGATGAGGGTGATCGACGCGTGCTCGGTCAGATGGGGCAACGCCGCCTGCAGGATGCGCAGTTGGGGCCAGAACTTGGCGTCGAAGCCGTGGGCGAGCTCGGCCAGGTCGAGGTCGGCGAACGCGCCGGAGCCGGCCGCGCCGCTCACCGCGACGACGAGGTGGTCGATCGGCTCCGTGGCGGCGAAGAAGGCGTCGATGTCCTCCTGCGCGGTGGCGTCCATGCGATGCGTGCTGGTGCTGCCGCCGATCCTGGCGGCCGCGTCGGCCAGCTTCTTCTCGTCGCGGCCGGTGATCGTGACCTCGGCGCCGCCCCGGGCGAAGAGCGCGGCCGTGGCCTCGCCGATGCCGGAGCTGCCGCCCATCACGACGGCGTGGGTGGGAGTGGTGGAGGGTGTTGCAGAAGTCATGGTGACCCTGTCCTCGGTGTCCCGTGGGGTTCAGTTATTGACGAGACCGTCGGTCTCGATAAAGTAAGTGTTGCCGAGACCGATAGTCTCGTCAAGGGGCTCTGAGTCATGAGCATCGAGAGATCGACCCAAGGAGCGGACGGATGAACGAACGGGTCCACACAGGGCGCCGCCGCAATGAGGAAGCGCGCCGCGCCGTCCTGGACGCGGCCCTTCGGCTGCTCGCGGAGGCGGACGGCGCGCCGGTCGGCGTGGACGCGATCGCCCGGGAGGCGGGCGTCGGCAAGCAGACGCTGTACCGGTGGTGGCCCTCGAAGGGCGCGGTACTGCTCGACGCGCTGACGGGCCGGGCCGAGCAGGACGTGCCGGCGCGCGATTCCGGTTCGCTGCGCGAGGATCTGCGCGCGGTGGTGGCGGCGACGTTCGCGGGCGCGCAGGCGGAACCGGTCGGTCCCGCCCTGCGCACGCTGGTGCGGGAGTCCGCCCGCGACCCGCATCTCGCCGAACTGATGCGGGAGTTCACCGGTGCCCGGCGGTCCGCGCTGCGCGAGGTCCTTGCCCGGGGGCGGGAGCGCGGCGAACTCGCCGCGGACTGCGACCTCGACCTGATGGTGGACCAGGTCTACGGGGTCTTCTGGTACCGCTTCCTGCTCGGGCACGCCCCGCTGGGCGAGGAGGAAGCGGTATGCCTGGCCGACTCCCTCGTACGGCAGGGCGGCTGACGCGGACCGGGGGCCACGCCCGTGACGCGGACCGGGAGCAACGCCCCGGCCGCCGCCGTCACTTCTTCGCCGCCGTCACTTCTTCGTGTCGGGCAGCCGCAGCATCGGGAAGCTGCCGGTCGCGGTCGGCGCGTGCTCCGGCAGCCACAGCACCGCCACCGCCCCCTCCGCGGGGGTGTCAGGGGCGCCGCCCGGCGGGCGTACGTTCCGGAACGTGAGGCGGGCGCCGAGCACCTGGGCCTGGCCCGCCGCGATCGTCAGACCGAGCCCGTGGCCGTGGCCCGCGCGGTCGGCGGCGCCCGTGCGGAAGCGGCTCGGGCCCTCCTCCAGGAGCTCCTCGGGGAAGCCGGGGCCGTGGTCGCGCACCCGGATCACCCGGCCCTCGACGCTGACCTCGATCGGCGGTCTGGCGTGCTTGGCCGCGTTGGCCAGCAGGTTGAACAGGATGCGCTCCAGGCGGCGCGGGTCGGTGGTCACCTCCGACTCGTGCACCACGTCGACCCGGACGCCGTCCGCGGCGCGGGCCGCGACGCGGCGGCTCACGAACTCGCCCAGCATGATGTCCTGCAGCTCGGCGCGCTCCGCGGCGCTGTCGAGCCGGGCCACTTCGAGCACGTCCTCGACGAGGGTGCGCATCGCCTGCGCCCGGTCCTTGACCAGCTCGCTGGGCCGGCCCTCCGGGAGCAGCTCGGCCGCCGTGAGCAGACCGGTGACCGGAGTGCGCAGCTCGTGCGCGATGTCCGCGGTGACCCGGCGCTCCGCCTCGAGACGCTGCTTGAGGGCGTCGGCCATCGCGTCCACGGCCTGCGCCAGATCGTCGGTCTCGTCGCGCACGACGCCGCCGATCGCGTCCCGCACCCGGACCTCGGTCTGGCCTCGCGCGACGTCGCGGGCGGCGCTGGCCGCCTTGCGCAGCCGCCGGGACAGCTGGCCGCCGATCAGCACGCCGAGCGCGCTGCCGCCGAAGACGACCGAGATCGCCCCGATGATCAGTGCCTGGTCGAGGTCCTTCATGACGGTGGCGCTGCGGTCGGTGAAACGGGTGTGCACCGACAGCAGGTCGCCGTTGCTCAGCGGGACCGCGGCCCAGATGTCGGGCACGCCGTTGGCCGGCTCCGAGACGTACGTGGCGCGGCGGCCGTCGAGCGCCTTGGCGCGCAGCTCGCGCGGCATCGTCGGATCGTTGACCTTGAAGCCGACGGGCAGATTGCCGCCCCGCGCCTCGTACTGGCGCTGGACGAACTGGATCCGCTCGTCCTGGACGTCCCGTGCGTTGTCCAGCATCGAGACGCGGGCCGCGTTGTGCACGACGAGGCTGAGCGCGACCGCGACGAGCGCGCCGACCAGCGCGATGGCCACGCTGATCTTCCAGCGCACGCCGGTGCGCAGTCCGGTGCGCAGCCGGCGCGGCAGCCGCCGCCGCAGCAGCCCGCCCCCGCCGGTCTCCGCGGCCCCGTCCGTGCCGTCGGAGCCGCCTGGGCCGCCGGTGCCGCCCGTGCCGTCGCCCTTGCGCGGGGCCGGCGGGCCCGGCAGGCCGGTCGACGGTGACAGGACGCGGGGCCAGGGGGACCTGGCCGGGTCGGGTCCGGCCGGCCGCCGGGCAGCCGTGTGCTTCGACCCGCCGCCGTCGTCGGCCGGGTCGTGTGGGTGCGGGGTGTCCGCCGTCCCCCTCATATCCGCTTCCCCATCGGCCGCTCAGGCCTTCAGTTTGTAGCCGAAGCCGCGGACCGTCTCGATGCGGTCCTGGCCGATCTTCGTACGCAGCCGCTGTACGTGGACGTCGACGACACGGGTGTCGCCGCCCCACCCGTAGTCCCACACCCGCTCCAGGAGCTTGTCCCGGGACAGGACGGTGCCGGGCGCCGAGGAGAACTCCAGGAGGAGGCGCATCTCGGTGGGTGTGAGGGCCACCGTCTCGCCGCCCTTGCGCACCTCCATGCCCTCCGTGTCGATCTCCAGATCGCCGAAGTGCAGGACGGCGCCGGATTCCGTGGCGGGAGCGTCGGCCGCGCCCGCCCCGGCCGCCGACGGGCCGCCCGCGTGCCCGAAGCGGCGCAGCACCGCGCGGATCCGGGCCACGAGCACCGCCCCGTCGAACGGCTTGGTCACGTAGTCGTCGGCCCCGGCCTCCAGGCCCAGCACGACGTCGATGGAGTCCGCGCGCGCCGACAGCATGATCACCGGGACCGTGGACTCGTCGCGGATCCGGCGGCACAGGGAGACCCCGTCCAGGCCCGGCACCATGACGTCGAGCAGCGCGATGTCCGGCCGGTCGGCGCGGAACGCCTCCAGGCCCGCCAGCCCGTCCGGCATGGCGGTGACCACGAAGCCGTCGCGCTCCAGGGCGAGCTGCGTGGCCTCGCGGATGACGTCGTCGTCCTCGACGAACAGGACGTGGGTCTGCTCCCCCTTGCGCTCGCCCATGGCGGCCATGCGGTCTCCCGTTCCGTTCGGTACTCGTGCGTGCTCGGTCGGTCTCAGCCCTCGTCCGTGGGGACGGGGGACGCCCCGCCGTCCACCGCGTGGCTGTAGTCGTTGTGGATCCGGCTCTCCTGCGCGAAGTGGTCCCCGCTCCAGCGGTACGTGAGGACCTCCTCGCCCGACGGAGAGGCGACCGAGTCACCCTTCTCGTACACCTGCTTGGTGACCACCAGATCACCCCGGTCTATCTCCGCGTAGACCGGGGGCTCCTCCGTCTGGAAGACATTCTGGTACTTTCCGCCCTCGTCGCGATACACGTACGTGCCGATGCCGACGGCGTCGCCGCAGGTCATCACGTTCACCACCACGTCGTTCGACGCGCCGCCCGTCAGGTTTCCGTAGCTCACGTCGACCGGGTACTCGTTCGCCACGCAGGGCTTCAGGTCGCGCTTGATGTCGGTGCTGACCTGCGGGTCGGCCTTCACCAGACGGACCGCGTTCACCGTCGTCGGGGAGTCGGAGGCCGCCGGGGCCGACTCGCTGGGCGTGGTGGTCGGCTGGGTGGAGCCGACCGGGTCGGTCCGGGCGGGGCCCTCGTCACGGGCGCCGGTGCCGCCCGCCGAGCAGGACGCCAGAGCCCCGACAAAAAGCCCGAGGGCGGCGAGCCCGGCGATCGCCGAACTCCCCGCCTTCAGAAGTCTCAAGGCCCTACGGATCCGAGAGGCACGTATGCCTAGGCCGCGCAACGCTCCCGCTCCTCACGTTCGAGCGCGCGGGACACCAGCTCTTCGCGGTCACGGCTCTCCAGCTCCTCGCGGAGCCGGGCGAGCGCCCGGTGCAGCGTGCTCTTCACGGTTCCGGCCGACATTCCGAGGGCGGCGGCCGTCTCCTCTGTGGACATCTGCTCCCAGTGTCGCAGCACCACGACGCTGCGCTGCTTCGGCGCCAGCACCTTCATGACGTCCATCAGCAGGGCGCGGTCCGCGTGCTGCTCGGTCGAGTCGTCGACCGAGGACTCGGGCAGCTGCTCGGTCGGCACCTCTTCCAGCTTCCGGGCGCGCCACCACTCGGTCCTGGTGTTGATCATGACGCGGCGCAGATAGGCGTCGGCGAGGCGCTTGTCCGCTATGCCGTCCCACCGCCCGTACGTCCGCACGAGGGCGGTCTGCAGCAGGTCCTGGGCGTCGACGGGGTCGGGCACCAGACGACGGGCACTGCGCAGCAGGGCGTCCTGTCGCGTCCTGACGTACTCCTCGAACTCGAGCACCTCACCGCCGTGCGCCATGATCAACCGCCTCCCGATTCCTGCCTGTTCCCCGTCCGCACCGGTCCTGTGCGGTGACGAGGAAGAAGCTACGGAGGCGTTGTCACGGCGTTGTCCGTTCCAGCCTTCGACGAACGCACGGCTGTCCGTCGGTTGTGTAACGAACCTAAGGACGACCTAAATACGGGCCCCGGTCAGCTCATCGGGAGCCGGTACAGACCGCCTGCGAGCGGCTCCACCAGACCGTCGCTGACCAGGCCGTCCAGGGCGCGGGCGCGCTGCACCGGCTCGTCCCACACCCGGTCGAGCACGGCACCCGGAACCGGATTCACCGCTTCCCGGAGCACGGCCAGCAACTTGCCCCGTACCTGACGGTCCGTCCCGGCGTACGTCTGCCCGCGCCGCGCGGGCCCCTCGTGCGCGGGCTTCCCGGCCTGCTGCCACGCGCACATCGAGGCGATCGGACACCGGTGGCAGCTCTCGTTCTTCGCCGTGCACACCAGCGCGCCCAACTCCATCGACGCGGCGGCCCACTTGGCCGCCACCTCGTCCTCCTCGGGCAGCAGCGCGCGGGCCAGCTTCCGCTCGGCGGCGGTGGTCGCGTTCGGCGGGTACTGCACGCCCGTCACGGCGCGCGCGAACACCCGCCGCACGTTCGTGTCGAGGACCGCGTGCCGCTGTCCGTACGCGAACGAGGCGACCGCGGCCGCCGTGTACTCGCCGATGCCGGGCAGCGCGAGGAGCTGGGAGTGGACCGTGGGGACGTCGCCGCCGTGCCGCTCCGTTATGGCGACGGCCGCGCCGTGCAGCCGCAGCGCACGCCGCGGATAGCCGAGCCGCCCCCAGGCGCGCACGGCCTCACCGGGCGCCTCCTTGGCGAGGTCGGCGGGGCGCGGCCAGCGGGCCAGCCACTGCTCGTAGACGGGCAGCACCCGGTTCACCGGGGTCTGCTGGAGCATGAACTCGCTGACCATCACGCCCCACGGCCCTGCGTCGGGTCGCCGCCAGGGCAGGTCGCGGGCGTGCTCGGTGAACCAGTCGATGACGGGTTCGTGAAGATCGGGATGCGTGGGGGTCTTCGTGGGCGCAGTCATGGCGGTTCCGATCCTGCCACGGACGGGGGCCTCGGCGGGGGAGCCCCCGGTGGCCACGGCGGGCGCACCACCCCTGACGATCGACAGCGGTGCGCGCGGGCTCCGCACTTGTACCGTCGACGGAGTGAGAGCCCGACGCGGAACCCTCGTGGCGGACCTGGCGCTCTGGGCGGTGCTCGCCCTGCCGGTCCTCGCCGTCGAGTGGCTGCACCTGCACGAACCCGACAGCACCTGGCAGCAGCTGGCCGGCATCGCCGCGCTCGGCGCCGCCACCGCGCTGCACCGCCGCCTGCCCGCCACCGCCTTCCTGCTGGCGGCCGCGCCGGGCCTGGCCGTCGCGTCGTCCCTGTTCACGCTCTCCTACGGCTGCGCACTCGCCGCCTTCGCCTACCTGATGGGCCTGCGCTCACCCGCCGCCCGCCCCTCCCTCCTCGCCTTCGCCGCGCTCGCCGCCGGCGGCACCGCCAAGATCGCGGTCCGGCAGGTCGACCCGGCCGCCGAATGGCTCGTGCTCATGGGGACGCTGCTGTTCGGCGCCGTCTTCCCCTGGCTCATCGGCCGCTACTGGCGGCAGAGCCGGGAACTGACCGCCGCCGGCTGGGCCAGGGCCGAGCAGTTGGAGCGCGAGCACCGTATCGTCGCGGACCGCGCCAGGCTGCGCGAGCGGGCCAGGATCGCGCAGGACATGCACGACTCCCTGGGCCACGAACTCAGCCTCATCGCCCTGCGCGCGGGCGCCCTCCAGGTCGCGCCCGGCCTCGCCGACGAGCACCGCACGGCCGCCGCCGAACTGCGCGCCGCCGCCTCCGACGCCACCGACCGCCTGCACGGCATCATCGGCCTGCTGCGCGAGGACGACGACGAGCAGGCACCACTTGCACCCCCCGGCGAGACCGTCGCCGAACTCGTCGACCGGGCCGCCGGATCCGGTCTCCCGGTGCGTCTGGTCAGCGCCCCGGAGACGGACGACCGCACCGCCTACCGCGTCGTCCAGGAAGCCCTCACGAACGCCGCCAAGTACGCGCCGGGCGCCCCCGTCACCGT
>NZ_JAMOLN010000264.1 GCF_024448165.1 Streptomyces longispororuber | reverse complement strand
TCGGCGACGGTGATCTCCAGGAGAACGCCGGCGACGGGGGAGGGGATCTCGGTGTCGACCTTGTCGGTGGAGACCTCGAGCAGCGGCTCGTCCTCCGCGACCTCCTCGCCGACCTCCTTCAGCCAGCGGGTGACGGTGCCCTCGGTGACCGACTCGCCCAGCGCGGGCAGCACGACGTCGGTACCGGAGGCGCCACCGGCGGCCGGGGCGGGGGCGGCAGCCGGCGCACCGGTGCCGTCGTCGATGACGGCCAGCTCGGCGCCGACCTCCACCGTCTCGTCCTCGGCGACCTTGATGGAGGCCAGGATGCCGGCGGCGGGCGAGGGGATCTCGGTGTCGACCTTGTCGGTCGACACCTCGAGCAGCGGCTCGTCGACCTCGACGCGCTCGCCCTCGGCCTTCAGCCAGCGGGTGACAGTGCCCTCGGTGACGCTCTCACCGAGCGCCGGAAGGGATACGGAAACCGCCATGGTTTCTGTTGCTCCTTACGAATGTGCAATGCGCGGCGCGCAGTGCGGAAGTCTGTGGTGGTCGGTCGTCGCGCCCAGATGCGACAGGCGGCAGCGAGGGTCAGTCGTGCGAGTGCAGCGGCTTGCCCGCGAGGGCCAGGTGGGCCTCGCCGAGCGCCTCGTTCTGCGTCGGGTGGGCGTGGATGAGCTGGGCGACCTCGGCGGGCAGCGCTTCCCAGTTGTAGATCAGCTGGGCCTCGCCGACCTGCTCGCCCATCCGGTCGCCGACCATGTGGACGCCGACCACGGCACCGTCCTTGACCTGGACGAGCTTGATCTCGCCCGCGGTCTTCAGGATCTTGGACTTGCCGTTGCCCGCCAGGTTGTACTTCAGAGCGACGACCTTGTCCGCACCGTAGATCTCCTTGGCCTTGGCCTCGGTGATGCCGACGGAGGCGACCTCCGGGTGGCAGTAGGTCACGCGCGGCACGCCGTCGTAGTCGACGGGCACCGGGTTCAGACCGGCCAGCCGCTCCGCCACCAGGATGCCCTCGGCGAAGCCGACGTGCGCGAGCTGGAGCGTCGGGACGAGGTCACCGACGGCCGAGATGGTCGGCACGTTGGTCTGCATGTACTCGTCGACCAGGACGTAGCCGCGGTCCATCGCGACGCCCTGCTCCTCGTAGCCGAGACCGGCCGAGACGGGGCCACGGCCGATGGCGACGAGGAGTACCTCGGCGTCGAAGGTCTTGCCGTCGGCGAGGGTCACGCGGACGCCGTCCTGCGTGTACTCGGCCTTCTCGAAGAACGTGCCGAGGTTGAACTTGATGCCGCGCTTGCGGAACGCGCGCTCAAGAAGCTTGGAGCTGTTCTCGTCCTCGACCGGGACGAGGTGCTTGAGGCCCTCGATGACGGTGACGTCGGTGCCGAAGGACTTCCACGCGGAGGCGAACTCGACGCCGATGACGCCGCCGCCCAGGATGATCGCGGACTGCGGGACGCGGTCCAGCGTCAGCGCGTGGTCCGAGGAGATGATGCGGTTGCCGTCGATCTCCAGACCCGGCAGCGACTTCGGCACGGAGCCGGTCGCGAGGAGGACGTGGCGGCCCTGGACCCGCTGGCCGTTGACGTCCACGGACGTCGGGGAGGACAGCCGGCCCTCACCCTCGATGTACGTCACCTTGCGGGAGGCGACGAGCCCCTGCAGGCCCTTGTACAGGCCGGAGATCACGTCGTCCTTGTACTTGTGGACGGCGTTGATGTCGATGCCCTCGAACGTGGCCTTGACACCGAACTGGTCGGCCTCGCGCGCCTGGTCGGCGATCTCGCCGGCGTGCAGCAGGGCCTTCGTCGGAATGCAGCCGTTGTGCAGGCAGGTGCCGCCGAGCTTGTTCTTCTCGATCAGGGCGACGTCCAGGCCCAGCTGCGCTCCGCGCAGGGCCGCGGCGTAACCGCCACTGCCACCGCCGAGGATCACTAGGTCGAAAACGGTGCTGGCGTCGTTCGCCACGTCACGTCCTCCATGCATGTGCGCCGTACGCCGGTCTCCAGTGACCGGGCGGCGGCTGGTGTCCGGCCGCTTTTTTGCTTCGGCCCTGTGGTGGGGGCCCTGTCCTGCCGTCCCCCATCCTCGCACTTGTCGAAGGCATGCGGGACGTCGGGCCGGGGTCTGAGACGGCGGTTACACCGGAAACAGGTGTGCCAAGTGGTGCGAACCCTGCGGATTTCGTCGAAAGCGAACAGCCCCGGGTGCGGTGCACCCGGGGCCGTTCGACGACGTGAGAGCCGACGTGGGAGCCGACGTCAGGAAGGGATCAGCCGAGGTCGCCCGCGGCCGTCCGCTCCGCGAGGCGGACCAGCGTACGGACGGCGGAACCCGTGCCGCCCTTCGGCGTGTACCCGAACGGGCCGGCCTCGTTGAAGGCCGGGCCGGCGATGTCGAGGTGGGCCCACGTGATGCCCTCGCCGACGAACTCCTTCAGGAACAGACCGGCGACCAGGCCGCCGCCCATCCGCTCGCCCATGTTGGCGATGTCGGCGGTCGACGAGTCCATGCCCTTGCGCAGGTCGGCCGGGAGCGGCATCGGCCAGGACGGCTCGCCGACCTCCTCGGCGACCTCGTGGATCGACGTACGGAAGGCGTCGTCGTTCGCCATGATGCCGAACGTGCGGTTGCCGAGCGCCAGCATCATCGCGCCGGTCAGCGTCGCCACGTCGACGATCGCGTCCGGGGTCTCCTCCGAGGCCTTGGCGATCGCGTCGGCCAGCACCAGACGGCCCTCGGCGTCCGTGTTCAGCACCTCGACGGTCTTGCCGGAGTACATGCGCAGCACGTCGCCCGGGCGGGTGGCCGAGCCGGACGGCATGTTCTCGGCGAGCGCCAGCCAGCCGGTGACGTTCACCTCGAGGCCCAGGCGCGCGGCGGTGACGACGGCGGCGAACACGGCGGCGGCGCCGGCCATGTCGCACTTCATCGTCTCGTTGTGACCGGCCGGCTTCAGCGAGATGCCGCCCGAGTCGTACGTGATGCCCTTGCCGACGAAGGCCAGGTGCTTCTTCGCCTTGGAGTTCTTGTACGAGAGCTTCACCAGGCGCGGGCCCGACGCGGAACCGGCGCCGACGCCGAGGATGCCGCCGTAGCCGCCCTTCTCCAGCGCCTTCTCGTCGAGCACCTGCACCTTGATGCCGTGCTCCTTCGCCGCGACCTGCGCGACGGTGGCGAACGCCTCCGGGTTCAGGTCGTTCGGCGGGGTGTTGACCAGGTCGCGGGCGCGGTTGAGCTCCTCGGTCAGCGCCAGGACGCGCTCGACCTCGGCCTTGTACGCCTTGTCGCGCGGCTTGCCGCCGAGGATCGCGACCTCGGCGAGCGGCGCCTTGGCCTTCTTCGGGTCCTGCGCCGACTCCTTGTAGGCGTCGAAGGAGTACGCGCCGAGCAGCGCGCCCTCCGCGATCGCACCGGCGTCCTCGGCGTCCTCGACGGGCAGCGCGAACGCGGCCTTCTTCGACCCGGCGAGCGCGCGGGCGGCCACACCGGCCGCGCGGCGCAGCGCCTCGACCTCGAAGGCGCCACCGTCGTCGGTCTTCTCGGGCTCGGCACCGAGACCGACCGCCAGCACGACCGGCGCCTTGCAGCCGGAGGGCGCGGGGAGCTTGGTCACCTCACCCTCGCCGCCACTGGCGCCGAGGGTCTCCAGGACGGAGGCGAGCTTTCCGTCGAACGCCTTGTCCACGGCCTCGGCGCCGGGCGCGACGACCAGACCCCCGGTCTTGGTGGCGGAGCCCTTGGCGACACCGACGACGACGGCGTCGGCGCGCAGGTCGGTGGCCGCGGCGGTGCTGAGAGTCAGAGCAGTCACGGTGGTGAGGTCCCTCTTTCATCGGTGAGGCTGGCTTCGTTGCCGGGGCCGTGGGGTAGTTGGCCCGCCGGGGCCGAGCCTACGCCGATGGCTCGATCCATGCCCCGACAGGGCCCGGGACCGTCCGGCGCCGTCAGAGGGCCAGCACCACCAGCGCCGCCGTCCCCGCCACCTCGGCCACCGCCCCGAAAACGTCCCCGGTCACCCCGCCGAACCGTGCCACGCACCGGCGCAGCAGCAGCTCGGCCACCCCGCAGCCCACGACGACGGCGACCGCCCCCGGCACCGAGACGGCCGCGGTCACCGCGACGACCGCCACCCCGGCGAGCAGCGCGGCCCGCACCGACACGGTCCCGGCGACCGCCGCGCCGAGCCCCTCGGGACGGGCGGCGGGCACCCCGGCCCGGGACGCGAACGTCAGCGCGAGGCGGGCCGTCACCGCGCACACCGCCGCCGCCACGGCACCGTGCGCCCACGACTCCCCGTACAGCTGGGCGAGCACCGCCACCTGCGCGAGCAGCGCGAGGACCAGCACCACGACGCCGAACGGGCCGATATCGGACTGCTTCATGATCCGCAGGGCGTCCGCCGCCGGTTTCCCGCTGCCCAGCCCGTCCGCGACGTCCGCGAGCCCGTCCAGGTGCAGGCCCCGGGTGAGCGCGGCCGGCACCGCGACCGAGGCGACCGCCGCGAGCGGCGCACCCGCGCCCAGCAGCGTCAGCACCCCGCCGAGCGCGGCGGCGCACAGCCCCACGACCAGACCGGCCAGCGGCGCGCAGAGCATGCCGCCGCGGGCGGCCTCCCGGTCCCAGCGGGTGACGGTGACGGGCAGCACGGTGAGGGTGCCGAAGGCGAAGCGCAGGCCGTCGGGCAGGGAGACACGGGAGTTCGTTGCGGACACCGGGGGAGGCTACCCGGCACGGCCGTGCCGACGGGCGGCGCCCGCTCCCCGCCCGCACGATGGACCCATGGGCGACTGGTGGTACCGGAACATCACCGAGCCGGGCAAGCTGCCGCTGCTGCTCGCGCTGCTGTCGTTCGTCGCGACCTTCCTGCTCACCAGGACCGTGACCCGGCTGATCCGGGCCGGCCGCGGCCCGTTCCGCGACATCGCGCCGGGCGGCACGCACATCCACCACGTGGTGCCGGGCGTCGTGCTGATGGTCGCGGGCGGGTTCGGCGCGGTCGGCAGCGGCCGGCACGGCATCACCGCGTGCGTGTGCGCGGTCGTCTTCGGCGTCGGGGCGGGTCTGGTGCTCGACGAGTTCGCGCTGGTGCTGCACCTGGACGACGTGTACTGGAGCGAGCAGGGGCGGCAGAGCGTCGAGGTGGTGGTGCTCGCGGCGGCGCTGGGCGGCCTGGTGGTCTGCGGCTTCTCCCCGCTCGGCGTGAACGACATGACGCAGGAGGAGCAGCACGACCGCGGCACCCTCATCACGACGCTGGTCCTGAACTTCCTGTTCGTCGTGGTGACGCTGCTGAAGGGCAAGCCGAGGCTGGCGCTCGTCGGGGTCCTGGTGCCGGTCGTCGCCTGGGTCGGGGCGGTCCGGCTGGCCCGCCCCACCTCGCTCTGGGCCCGCCGCCGGTACCGGCGCCGCCCCCGCGCCAGGGCCCGGGCGACGCTGCGGGCCTTCCGGCACGACCGCCGCTGGAACCGGGTCAGCCGCCGTTTCCAGGATCTGGTCGGAGGCTTCCGCGAGCCGTCGAGCGCACGGCGCACACCATGAGCACCGCGCCGATCGCGGCGAGGTGCTCCTTGCCCGCGAGGTTCGGTTTGACCGCGCACTCGACGACCATCGCGAGGACGACGAGCGCGCCGGTGAACCGGGCCCGGTAGCGCCAGCACAGGTACACCGCGAGCCCGACGACCGCCGCCGACGGGCCGGTGTCGACGACCTGCGCGTCCGAGGCGGGCAGCCCGAAGGGACTGTCCGGGCCGATGGCGATGCCGACGCGCGCGTAGAGGGTGCCCGCGAGCGTGGCGACGTACGCGATCACGAGCGTGTGCCACCAGCCCAGACAGAGCTCCGCGATGCCGAACACCAGCAGGATCTGGGCGAGCGCACCCCACACGGGCAGGTCGAGGGCCGGCACGAAGAGGGAGAGCGGGGTGCGCAGGAGGGCCAGCCACAGCGGGTCGTCGGCCCGCACCGAGCCGACGTCCTGGACGAACTGATAGCCCCAGGGCTGGTTCTGGACGTACTGGAACGCGGCCGTCAGACAGACCGCGGCGATCGTCAGCGGGATCGCCCGCGGGCCGCGGGCGGTGATCCCGTCCCGCACCGCGGCGTACAGCGCGCCCCACTCCCTGCGGGCCGCTTCCCTCACGAACGCTCCAGGCGTCCGCGGCGCAGCCACTTCGGCAGTCCGGGCACGTCGAGGAAGCCCTCGGCGCGGGCCGACGCGATGCCGATGCGCGGCAGGTCGGCGCTCTTCTCGAAGAGCAGGAAGCGGGGCTCCCAGATGGGCCGGTACTTGGCGTTGGCCCGGTACAGCGATTCGATCTGCCACCACCGGGAGAAGAAGCTGAGCAGCGAGCGCCACAGGCGCAGCACCGGGCCCGCGCCGAGTCGCGAGCCACGTTCGAAGACGGACCGGAACATCGCGAAGTTGAGCGAGACCTGTGTGATCCCGATCTCCGGTGCGCGCTGCAGGAGTTCGATGACCATGAACTCCATCAGGCCGTTCTCGGAGTCGCGGTCACGGCGCATCAGATCCAGCGAGAGACCGTTCGGACCCCACGGCACGAAGGACAGCACCGCCTTCAACTCGCCCTCCCCGTCGGTGCATTCGAGCATCACACACTGGCCGTCCGCCGGGTCGCCGAGCCGGCCGAGCGCCATCGAGAAGCCGCGCTCGGTCGCCCCGTCGCGCCAGTCGTCGGCCCGCTTCAGGAGGTACGTCATCTCGTCGGCGGGAATGTCCTCGTGGCGCCGGATGCGGACCGTGTGGCCGGCGCGCTTGACGCGGTTGAACGCCTGGCGGACCGTGCGCATCGCCCGCCCATCGAGCGTGAACTCGTCCGTCTCCACGATGGCTTCGTCACCGAGTTCGAGCGCGTCCAGGCCGTGCCGGGCGTAGACCGTGCCCGCCTCCTCGCTCGCGCCCATCACGGCCGGGATCCAGCCGTGCACCCGGGCCTCGGCGAGCCACGGCTCGATCGCGCCCGGCCAGGCCTCCGGGTCGCCGATCGGGTCACCGGAGGCGAGCGACACCCCGCCGATCACCCGGTACGTCACCGCGGCCTTGCCGGTCGGCGACCACACGGCACTCTTCTCGCGGCGCAGCGCGAAGTAGCCGAGCGAGTCGCGCTCGCCGTCCTTGTCGAGCAGGGCGCGCAGCTTCGCCTCGTCGTCGGGGCTGAGCGGATCGACGGCCCTGCGCGAGCGGAACGCGGCGTAGACGACGGCGATGAGGAGCGCCGTGGACAGGATGTTGATGACGACGTTCACCCAGTTCGGCGTCGTGATGCCGGGGTAGTGCGCGTCGTTCGACGCGACCGAGATCAGCCGCAGGGTGCCGTACCGCCAGCGCTCCAGGAACGTCGAACGGTGCTCGTCGTGCGCGTGGTTGGTGACCGTGACGAGGAACGTCGCGAAGAGCGAGGTGACCAGCAGGCCGCCGACCGCGACGAGCGCCGCCAGCTTCGCGTTCGAGCGGTCGCCCTTCGCGTAGAACTCGCGGCGCCCGAGGAGCAGCGCGACGACGAACGCGGCGGTCAGGACCAGCGAGATCCAGTTCTGCGCGTACTGCCGCACCTCGGGGAAGACCATCACGAAGGCGAACAGCAGGAAGAACAGCCCGCTCAGGACGAGGTTGAGGATCCACGCCGCGCGCTTGCGGCGCCGCATCGTGACCGCCAGGAACCAGGCCACGACGGCGGAGGAGAAACCCGCCGCGAGGAGGTAGGGGGTGAAGTAGTTCTCCTCGTTGTGGCGGCGCAGGTCCTGCCCGAAGGAGACCCAGACGGCGCTCAGCAGATTGAGGAAGGTGACGACCCGGAGATACCAGACGGTGAATCCCGCGGCGCGTCGTGAGGTCGGTGTACTGGTCCGCGTATCTCCCATGACCTGGGAGCATATGGGGGCATTTGAGGGGTTCCCGGCTGCGGCGCCCCGAAAGGGCCGCGGGGAACTGTGCGCTCAGCCACAGAAAAGCCGCGGTCGCATCTGCTCGGTAGACGAGCAGACGCGACCGCGGCGTTTCTGACGGCTGAGCGCGCCCTAGTCGGACGACACGGGCAACTCCGCGGCCAGCGCGGCAGCGGCCTGCACCAGCGGCAGGGCCAGCAACCCGCCCGTGCCGCCGCCGAGGCGGACGCCCTGGTCGAGCAGCGGGTCCATGGCCATCCGGTCCAGCGCCTTCGCCTGGCCGGGCTCACCGCTGGTGTGCGCGGCCAGCCACCAGTCCGGCGCCCGGAACGCGACCCGCTGGCCGACCAGCGCGCAGGCCGCCGACACGACGCCGTCCAGGATCACCGGCGTACGGCGCACCGCGCTCTGCAGCAGGAACCCGGTCGCGGCCGCGAGATCGGCGCCGCCCACCGTCGCGAGCAGCTGCAACTGGTCGCCCAGGACCGGGCGGGCCCGGCGCAGTCCGTCACGGATCGCCGCGCACTTGCGCATCCACGCGAGGTCGTCGATGGGGTCGCCGCCGCGGCCCGTCACCACGGAGGCGTCGGTGCCGCACAGCGCGGCGATGATCGTCGCCGCGGCCGTCGTGCCGCCCACGCTGAGGTCGCCGAGCACCACCAGGTCCGTACCGGAGTCGGCCTCCTCGTCGGCGATCGCCATGCCCGCGCGGAACGCCGCCTCGGCCTCCTCCAGGGTGAGCGCGTCCTCGGTGTCGAGGCGCCCCGAGCCGCGCCGCACCCGATGGCTCACCACGGCCTTCGGCAGCTCCTCCGGCTCGCAGTCCAGCGACACGTCGACGACCCGCACCTCGACGCCCAGCCGCCGCGCGAGCACCGCGCCGGCGCTCGCGCCCTCGACGGTCTCGCGGACCAGATCGGCCGCGGTCCCGGCGGGCCGGCCCGACACACCGAGCTCGGCGACGCCGTGGTCACCGGCGAAGAGGATCACGCGCGGCTGCGTGACGGGCCGTACGGGCACGGCGCCCTGGGCGGCCGTGAGCCACTCGCCCAGTTCGTCGAGGCGGCCGAGCGCGCCGGGCGGAACGGCGAACCGGGCCCTGCGCTCCTCGGCGTCGCGGCGGGTCCCGCCGTCGGGGCGCTCGATCAGATCGGTGAAGTCGTCGAGATTCAGCGAGCTCATTCGCCGAACAGTACCGGCCGCGACGGCGGTCGGTGGGGCGGGCTTCCTGCGGCCGGTTACGCCATGCGATGCACTGGCTCCACAGCGTCATTGCATGGGCGTCGGGGATCCCTTACGTTCCGGTTCATATCGGATTGTCGTACCGCGATGTCCCCTCCGGTCTCCCGATCACCCGAGCCCCCGGTCCCCGTCCCAGCACCAGGAGTCGAGTCACCCATGTCCCCCTCAGCCCAGGCCGTGGCCGAGCGCCGCCCCGCCTACCTCACCGAACTCGCCCGGGGCACCGAACGCTTCCACGAGCCCCGCCGCCCCGACTGCCCCTGGTGCGGCTCCACGAAGCTGGGCACGCGGCTGCGCACCACCGACCTCCTGCAGCACAAGCCCGGCACCTTCACGATCGACCAGTGCCGCAGCTGCGCCCACTCGTTCCAGAACCCCCGCCTGACCCCCGAGGGCCTCAACTTCTACTACCGCGACTTCTACGACGGCCTCGGCGCCGACCAGGCCGAGCGGATCTTCGGCGCGCAGACCTCCACCGGGCGCCACCGGGCCGCCACCCACGCCCTCGCCCACTTCCTGGAGCCGGAGGCCTGGCTCGACGTCGGCACCGGCCACGCCCACTTCCCGGCCGCCGCCAAGGAGGTCCTGCCGTACACGGCGTTCGACGGCCTCGACATCGGCGACGGCGTCGAGGAGGGCCGCCGCCAGGGCCGCATCGAGGAGGCCCACCGCGGCTTCCTCACCGAACTCGCGCCCCGGCTCGCGGGCCGCTACGACGCGATGAGCATGTTCCACTACCTGGAACACTCCCTCGACCCGCGCGAGGAGCTCAAGGCGGCCCACCGCGTGCTGCGCCCCGGCGGCCACCTGATGATCGAGGTCCCCGACCCCGAGAGCCGCTACGCCGCGCTCCTCGGCAAGTGGTGGGTCTCCTACTTCCAGCCGCAGCACCTGCACTTCATCCCGCAGGCCAACCTCCGCGCCGAACTCGCCGCCCTCGGCTACACGGTCGTCGCCGTCGACCGCCGCGCCCCGCACGTCCCGCTCGACCTGACGGCGGCCTGCGCCCTGTTCCTCGGCCACTGCCTGCCCGCCGCCGACAGCCCGTGGCGCACCAGGACCCCCAGTGACGCCCAGCGCAGGCTGCGCCGGGTCCTGACGCACGCCTCGGCGCCCGCCCTCCTCGCCGCCCGGTCCGCCGACCGGCTGCTGGCCCCCCTGGTCAGCCGCACCGGCTTCGCCAACGCCTACCGCGTCATCGCGCGCCGCAACCCCGACGCCGGCTGAGCCCCCGTCAGCCGCGCAGCGCCAGCGCCTGGCCCGCCACGACCAGCAGCACGTGCTCGCACTCGCCCGCGAACGCCGCGTTCAGCCGCCCCAGTTCGTCGCGGTAGCGGCGCCCGGACGCGGTCGCGGGCACGATCCCCGAGCCGACCTCGTTCGAGACGGCCACGACCGTACGCCGGGTGCGGCGCACGGCATCGACGAGCGCGGCCACCTTCTCCCGCAGCGCCCGCTCCCCGCCCCCGGCCCACTCCGCGTCGTCCCAGGCCCCGACCTCGTCCATGGCGTACGTCAGCCACAGCGACAGACAGTCCACGAGCAGCGGCGCGGTGTCCTCCGCGTCGGTCAGGAGCGGGACGAGATCGCAGGTCTCGGCGGTCCGCCACGAGCCAGGGCGCCGCTCCCGGTGCGTGGCGACCCGCTGTGCCCACTCCGTGTCACCGCCCCGGGTGCCGCCCGTCGCCACGTACAGCACGTCGGGGAACGCTTCCAGGCGCCGCTCCGCCTCCACCGACTTCCCCGACCGGGCCCCGCCGAGCACCAGCGTCCGGCGCGGCACGTCGGGCACGTCCTCGTACACGCCGACGTCCAGCGTCGTCCCGTCCGGCACGGCCCGCGCGCCCGCCGCGGCGAGCCGCCGCGTCAGCTCGGGGCCCGGCGGCACGTCGTGGTCGAGGTGCACGGCGAGGACGTCGGTGGTCGGCCCGACGGCGCCCACGGACCGCAGCCTGGCCAGCGCGTCGGGCCGCCCGACCACGTCGGCGACGACCGTCTCGTACGGCTTGCGCGTCTCCTCCAGACCGGCGGGCGCGGCCCCCGGCGGCAGGTACAGCAACCGCTGGCCGTCCGGACCCACCACCTCGTACCCGGTGCCCGGCGCGTCCAGGGCGAGCGCCCGCACCCGGTGCCCGCTCATCAGCGCGAGCTCCCGGCCGTCCGGCACCCGGCCCGGCTGCGGCAGGCCCGCCGGGACCTCGACCGCGGGGCCGTCGTGCGGATGCGAGAGCAGCACCTGCCGTACGCCGCCCAGGCTGTGGCCCGCGCGGGCCGCGGCGAACGCGGCGCCCGGCGTCAGGTCGAGCAGCAGCGTGCCGTCGATCAGCAGGGCCGTCGCGGCGCGGGCGGCCGGGCCGAGCGCGGTCGCGCAGGCCGCGCACGGGCAGTCGGGGCGGGGCAGTCCGTCGGGGGCACCGGTGCCGAGCAGAGTCAGTTCCACAGGAAGATCCTCCCGCGCGGCTTCCGGCGCCGCGCGCCCGGCTAGGCTTCCAGGGACAACGACCTCTGGAGGCTGACATGGCGGCATGGACGTGGCGGTTCGAGAAGTCCGACGGCACGGAGGTGCCTCCGGCGGTGCAGCCGGAGGAGTTCACGACGCAGGGGGACGCCGAGTCCTGGATCGGCGAGTACTGGAAGGAACTGGCGGAGGGCGGCGCCGACCAGGTCACCCTCTCCGAGGACAGCACGGTCATCTACGGCCCGATGAGCCTCCATGCGGAGGACGCATCCGCTTAGACCGG
>NZ_JAMOLN010000263.1 GCF_024448165.1 Streptomyces longispororuber | reverse complement strand
TCGTCCCGCATCCGCCCCTCCTCCCCGCCTACGCCGCCCAGGCCCCGTACAACGCGATCATCGTCGAACTGGCGGACGCGCCCCGCATCCGCCTCGTCGGCAACCTGGTCACCTCCGCCGACGCCCCCCTCGACTCCGTCGCCCCCGACCGCATCCGCATCGGCGCCCGGGTCCAGGCCGTGTTCACCGACGTCGACGGCACGACCATCCCCCGCTGGGTCCTGGAGCGCCCATGACCCTGCGCACCGAGACGGACAAGGAGACCGGTGTCGCCACCGTCACCCTCGACCGCCCCCACCGCCACAACGCCATCGACCGGGCCACGGCCGACGAACTCCGCGCCGCATGGCGGGACTTCCGCTTCGACGACGACGTACGGGCCGTCGTCCTCACCGGCTCCGGCGACCGCGCCTTCTGCACGGGCATCGACCGCGACACCGACGCGCCCCAGCCGAACTCCCCCTACTCCATGGACGATCCGCTGCTCACGGTCGGCCCGAAGGCGAACGACCTGTGGAAACCGGTCGTCGCCGCCGTCAACGGCATGGCGTGCGGCGGCGCGTTCTACCTGCTGGGCGAGGCTGAGTTCGTGATCGCGGACGAGACGGCGACGTTCTTCGACCCGCACACCACGTACGGCATGGTCAACGCGTACGAGGCGATGTACCTCGCCCAGCGCATGCCCCCGGGCGAGGTCGCCAGGCTCGCGCTCATGGGCACCGCCGAACGGCTCTCCGCGCGACGCGCCCACGAGACGGGCCTGGTCAGCGAAGTCACGCCGCCCGGCGGCGCGTTGGCGGCGGCGACCCGCTGCGCGACGGTCATCGCGGGCCACCCGACGGAGGCCGTGCAGGGCACGGTGCGGGCGGTGTGGGCGGCCACGGAGGCGGGCCGCGCCCAGGCCTTCGCCCAGGCCCCGCACCTGATCGCCCTCGGCAACCTGCCGCCGGAACGGCAGGCCGAGCTCTTCAACTCCCGTACAGGGAAGGACTTCCGGGTCCGCTAGCGGACGACCGTCCCGGCCGGGTCGACCTCGCAGTGGTCGACCTCGGAGACGAGCCCCTCGCCGCCGACCTTCAGCCGGGCCGTGGTCGTGCCCCGGCCCTTCACCTTGACCGTGTCGAGCGCGGAGGTCACCCGCACGTCGCTCGCGTCCTGGAACTCGACCGACACGTAGAACCGGGCGGTGCTCCGGTTCGGGTTGCTGATCTCGACCGTCGCGTACGGCGCCCGCGCGCTCGCGCACTTCACGAGCCTGACCGTGGCGTCCACCAGGTCGTCGGTGCTGCTGCCGCTCGCCGACGACGTCGGCGTGGACCGGTGGCGGGGCCGCCGGTCGGTGGTACCGCCACTGCTGCCGCCGGTCGTGTCGTCCCCGTCGTCGTACGTGGACCCCGACCCCGAGCCGTAGCCGGAACTGCCGCCCGACGTCGACGAGTTGGACGACGATCCGCCGTGGTTCTGCGACGAGCTGCTGCACCCGCCCCCGCCGCCACTGCTGTGCCCCCGCCCGTGCCCGCGCCCCGTGGAGAAGCCGGTCAGCGCGAGGACGACCAGGGTCGCCACCGCCGTGAGTTTCATTCCCCGTTTCATCACGCCGGGCACCCTACCCGGCACGCGGCTCCCTGATCCGGGGCGTCCGTCAGATGCCGCGCACCCGGCGCTACCGACTGGTCCCGGTCCCCTTCTCCGCGTCCAGCGCGTACACGCACCGGTCCTTGCTGCACGCGTACACGACCCCGTCCGTCACGACCGGGGTCCCCGTGATCTCGCCGCCGGTGGCCAGCTTCCAGCGCAGCCGCCCGTCGTCCGCCTTCAGCGTGTACAGCAGGTGGTCGGTCGACCCGAAGTGGATCCGGCCGTCGGCGACGACGGGCGAGCCGACGATCTCGCCGCCCGCCTGGAACCGCCACTTCGGCGTCCCGGTCACCGCGTCCAGCGTGTAGAGCCCCTGGCCGCTGCCCACGTGGACGTGCCCGTGCGAGACGAGCACCGGGTCGATGGACGAGGGCCGCGGCTCGGTCGCGATCCGCCAGCGGTCGCGGCCGTCCGTCGCGTCGAGCGCGTACACGGTGCCGTGGTGGTCGGCGAGGTAGATGCCGCCGCCCGTCACCGCCGGTCCCGGCGCGTACGCGGGCGGGCAGAGGAAGACGGCCGGCGCCTCGAAGTGCCACCGCACGCGCCCCGAGCCGACCTCGATGGCGAGGACCCGGGTGCCGGCGGCGACGTACACGTAGCCGTCGTCGGCGGGGGTGAGCCGGACCGGCACCCCGCCGCAGGACGCGGCGTCGCCGACCGGGTACGACCAGCGCTCCTCGCCGGTGCGGGCCTCCAGGGCGCGCAGCCGGGCGTCCTGCCAGACGAAGACCGTGCCGTCGTGCACGACGGGGCCCGCCTCGGGCGCCTCGAAGTCGGTCTGGCAGCCGGTGATCTCCCAGAGCGGGTCGCCGTTGACAGCCTCGCGGGCCTGGACGCCGCCGCCGCGGGTGCCGGTGACGACGGTGCCGCGGTCGGCGGCGAGGGAGTACACCCACGCGTCGGTGGCGACCCGCCACAGGTCGCCGCCCTCGCGGGCGTCGAGCGCCCACAGGGTCGGCCCGTCGGAGGCGTGGATGCGGCCGTCGGCGACGGCCATGGCCCAGGCGACGTCGCGGGTCTTGAAGCGGCGCCGGCCGGTGCTCACGTCCAGGGCGTGCACCTCGAAGGACGTGACGTAGACGAGGTCGGCGGCCACCTTGGGCGTGCCCCACACGTCGTTCGACATGCGGAACCGCCAGGGCCGCCAGGACGACGTCTCCGCGGCGGCGGGGCTGGGGACGACGGCGGAGGCCGGGCCGCCGTCCTGACCCGTCCCGTTCACGGACGGCTTGGAACGGGACCAGGACGCGGCGAGGCCGGACTCCGCGGGCGGCGCCTTCACGGCGGCGGCGCGGGCGTCGGCGACCCGGGGGCCCGGACCGATCGGCACGCGCGCGCCGGCCAGGTGGACGGGCCCGTCGGCGACGCTGCGGGCGGCCGGGGCGGCCACCGGCGACGCGGCGGGCGAGCCGCGCCAGCCCTCCGTGGACACGGGGCCCGGCGGCTGCGGCGGCATCGCGGGCATCCGCGCCTCGTGGCCGGGGGTGCGGCTCTGCGGCTTGACCGTGGTGCGGCTGCCGCGGCGGGACTCGATCAGCGCGACGGACCGCTCGGGCAGCCAGGCGGACGCCGTACCGCTGTCGTCGCTGCCGGGGCCGAAGAGGTGCGGGGCGAGCTGGGCCTGGAGGTCGGCGGGCGAGGGCCGCATCGCCGCCTCCATGTGCATACAGGTCTCGATGAGCGGACGGAGCTCGTCCGGCAGCCCCTCCAGGTCGGGGCCCTCGCGCAGCAGCATGAACACGGTCTCGACCGGGTTCGCCCCGTGGAACGGCGCGTGTCCGGTCGCCGCGAAGACCAGCGTGGAGCCGAGCGAGAAGACGTCGCTGGCGCCGGTGACACTGCGGGAGTCCTTCGCCTGCTCGGGCGACATGTACGCGGGTGTACCCACGGCCACGTTCGTCATGGTCAGCCGGGTGTTGGAGACGCCGGACGCGATACCGAAGTCGATGACGCGGGGGCCGTCCTCGACGACCAGCACGTTCGACGGCTTGAGGTCGCGGTGGACCAGGCCCGCGCCGTGGATCGACTGCAGCGCCTCGGCCACGCCCGCCGCGAGCCAGCGGACGGCGGGGGCCGGCAGCGGCCCGCACTCATTCACTATTTCTTCGAGGGAGGGCGCGGGGACGTACGCGGTGGCGAGCCACGGGACGGCGGCGCGCGGGTCGGCGTCGACGACGGCGGCCGTGTAGAAGCCGGACACCGCCCTGGCCGCCTCGACCTCGCGCGTGAACCGCACCCGGAACAGCTGGTCCTCGGCCAGTTCCGTGCGCACCGTCTTGATCGCCACGCGTCGGCCGGACGCCGAGCGCGCCAGATAGACCAGACCCATGCCGCCAGCACCGAGCCGTCCCAGCACCTCGAACGGACCGATCCGCCTCGGATCGTGCTGCGTCAGCTGATCCACCACTTCGCCTGCCACCTCCCCGTACGGGGCCACCGTACTCACGGCCCCCGCCAGCGTCTCACCACCGAAGCGCTACGGCGGCACGCACCCCGATTCTTCCTGTCCGGGGCCCCGGTTGCGAACCCGGGTGCATTTCGGGGTGTCTCAGGCGCTCTCAGCCGCCGAACGGCTCCCACAGGGCGAACTCCGCGCCCTGGTCGTCGACGAGGACGGCGCTTCGTCCGTACGGGGTGTCGTGCGGCGCCACCAGGACGCGTGCGCCGAGCCGGGTCGCGTCCCAGCAGCCCGCGGCCACGCCGGCGGCGCCGAAGTGCAGCAGGAAGCGGGGGGCCTCGCCGGGCGCGTACAGCCGGGCCAGGCCGGGGGCGCCGGGCTCCGGCGGGGTGCGGGGGTGCCAGTCGCGGACCCCGGGGGCCCGCTCGTCGGTCAGGTAGCCGAAGACACCCTCGTAGAAGGGGTCGCTCGCGGCGGGGACCGGGGTGCGCAGCTCGACGTGGCACAGGGTGCCGGGGGCGCCGGTCCGCTCGAAGCCCTGGTGGCTGCCGGGCTGCCAGAGCCCGAACGGGGCGCCCTCGGGCCCGGCGGCGCGGGCGACGGTGGCCACGGTGCCGTCCGAGACGGGCGCGGCCAGGATGCGGCCGCCCGCGGCGAGGGTCCGCTCGGCGGCGGCGTAGGTGTCCTGGACCGCCACGTGCACGGTCCAGGCGGCCCGGCCGGGGGCCAGGGCCGCGACGCCGCGGTCCGCGCTGTACGCCGCCGTGTAGTAGCCGCGCTCGGCGCCCGCGCCCTCGTCGAAGGTCCACCCGAAGAGGTCTCCGTAGAACCGCTTGCCCGCCTCGACGTCGGGCAGCGCCGCGTCGGCCCAGCACGGGGTGCCTTCGGGGAAGCTGCGGGGAACGGGGCGCATATGCCTCACGCTAGCCACGGCTGCGGGGCGCCGGAGGTTGAGATTCGAACGTCTGGCCAATTCCCGTCCCTCACGGCGCGTCATTTGACCGGAGGTCACCGGGCCCAACCCCATTTGCAGTCGGTCAGATCGCGCTCCGATCACCCCTCGGTAAGCTGACGGCATGACAGGACAAGTACGTACCGTCGACGGCCGTGTGGCCGGACGGCGTGGTCAGGCAACACGTCAGAAGCTGCTCGACTGCCTCGGCGAGATGCTCAGCTCCTCGCCCTACCGGGACGTCAAAGTCATTGATGTCGCCCGGAAGGCGGGCACTTCGCCCGCGACCTTCTACCAGTACTTCCCGGACGTCGAGGGCGCCGTCCTGGAGATCGCCGAGCAAATGGCCACCGAGGGCGCGGGGTTGACCGAGCTGGTCGCCGACCGCTCCTGGGTCGGCAAGGCCGGCTGGACCACCGCACAGGAACTCGTGGACGGCTTCCTGGAGTTCTGGCGCAGGAACGACGCGATCCTGCGCGTCGTCGACCTCGGCGCGGCCGAGGGCGACAAGCGGTTCTACAAGATCCGCATGAAGATCCTGAACTCGGTGAACAACTCCCTTGCGGACGCGGTCAAGGAGCTCCAGGACAAGGGCAAGGTCGACAAGGACGTGAGCCCGGCGGCGGTGGCCGGTTCCCTGGTCGCCATGCTCGCGGCGGTCGCCTCGCACCAGCGCGGCTTCCAGACCTGGGGCGTCAAGCAGGCCGAACTCAAGCCGAATCTGGCGCTGTTGGTCCATCTCGGGGTGACCGGGAAGAAGCCGACGAAGTAGCGCCTTCCCGGCCTTCCCCCTTCATCTGATCCTGTCGTACGGCGGCGGTTCGCGTGATCAGCGTGAGCCGCCGCCGTTGCAGTTAGGTGCGCCGCTCCAGACGGAACAGCCGGATCTCCCGGTCGATCCGCTCCTGGTAGGCGGCGTACGGCGGCCAGAACTTCAGTGCGGCGGCCCAAGCCTCCTCCCGTTCGCCGGAGTTGAGCAGCCGGGCGGTCACCGGAACGTCCTCGCCGCGCCAGCTGATCTCGGCGTCCGGGTGCGCGAGCAGGTTCGCCGTCCACGCGGGGTGTCCCGGGCGCCCGAAGTTCGACCCGACGAGCAGCCAGGTGCCGCGCTCGTCCTCCGGCATGCAGGCGAGCGGGGTGCGCCGCAGCGTGCCGCTCCTCGCACCGCGCACGCTGAGCACGACGCCCGGCAGCATCTGGGCGCTGAGCAGCACCTTTCCCCGGGTGAGCCGGTGCACGGCGCGGTCGAGCGCCGGGATGACGTGCGGCGCGACCCGGGCGAAGGTCCTGGTCGACGACACCTTCTGGACGAGTCTGATCCCGGGCGGCGCCATCAGACCGCCGCCCCGGCGCCGGCCGCGAACAGGTCGGCGGCCTGTGCGGCGCGGGCCCGCAGCAGGTGGACGGGCCCGAAGAGCAGCTCGTCGCCGGTGGCCCGCTTCAGGTACAGGTGCGCGTCGTGCTCCCAGGTGAAGCCGATGCCGCCGTGCAGCTGCACGGCCTCGGCGGCGGCGGTGCGCAGCGCCTCGACGGCCTGGGCGAGCGCGAGCCCGCCGACCCGCTCCCGCGCTCCGTCGCCCGCCGCCCAGGCCGCGTAGTAGGCCGCCGAGCGGGCCGCCTGCACCTGGACGTACACGTCGGCGAGCCGGTGCTTGACCGCCTGGAAGGAGCCGATGGGCCGGCCGAACTGCTCGCGCTCCTTGACGTACTCGACGGTGCGTTCCAGGGCCCGGTCGGCGGCGCCGACGGCCTCGGCGGCGAGCAGCGTGGCGGCGGTGTCGCCGGTGGCGGCGAGCGCGGCGGGCACGTCCCGCTCCTCGTCCCCGAGCAACTCGGCCGCCACGTCCCGCAGTTCGACGCGGGCCTGCGGGCGGGTCTCGTCGAGGGAGGTCTGCCGGGTCCGCACCAGTCCGGCGGCGTCGTCCCGCACGAGGAACAGGAGGGTCCGGGAGCGGGCGAAGCCGCCGGTGTGGGCGGCGACCAGGAGCAGTCCCGCGCTGTGTCCGTCGAGCACCTGCTCGGCCTGCCCGTACAGCCGCCAGCCGCCCTCGCCCCGGCGGGCTTGCACGCCGCCCGCGCGCCCGCCGCCGGCCCAGTCGCCCGCGTTGTCGGCGACGAGGCCGAGGGCGGTGGCCAGGCCGGTGCCCGGTACGGCGAGGGTCGCGGTGAGGGTGCCGTCGGCGATCCGCGGCAGCAGCGCAGCGCGCTGCCCGTCCGTCCCGAGGGCGCGGATCAGCGGGGCGGCGAGCCCGCTGGTGGCGAGCAGCGGGGTGGGGGCGAGGGTGCGCCCCAATTCCTCCACGGCAAGGGCGAGTTCGGTCACGGTGGCACCGATGCCGCCGTACTCCTCGGACAGGGCGAGGCCGGGCAGGCCCAGCTCACCGCTGAGCGTGCCCCACAGGGCGGGGTCGTGGCCGGCCGGGGTGCGGGTGGCGGCCTTCACGTCGTCCGGGGTGCAGCGTTTGGTGGCGAGTTCGCGCAGGGTGCGACGGATCTCTTGCTGCTCCTCGGTGAACCTGGCGTCCATGCGGTCCCCTTTCTGACGGGGCGTCATATTAGGGCGCGCGGGGACCAGCGGGAAGGCCCGCGCGACACTGCGCCCCGCCCATTATCTGATGTACCGTCAGATCCATGACTGGCAGCAGTGGTTCACGCCCCAAGGTCGCCATCGCCGGCATCGCGCTCTCCGACTGCGGCCGGGTGGACGACGCCACCCCCTACGCCCTGCACGCCCAGGCCGCCCGCCGCGCCCTCGCCGACGCGGGCCTCACCCCCGGCGTCGTCGACGGGTTCGCGAGCGCGGGCCTGGGCACCCTCGCCCCGGTCGAGGTCGCCGAGTACCTGGGGCTCAAACCCCGCTGGGTGGACTCCACCTCGGTCGGCGGCTCCACCTGGGAGGTGATGGCCGCCCACGCGGCGGACGCCATCGCCGCCGGTCACGCCCGCGCGGTCCTCCTGGTCTACGGCTCGACGGCCCGCGCCGACATCAAGGCGAAGCGCCGCACGTCGAACCTCTCCTTCGGCGCCCGCGGCCCCCTCCAGTTCGAGGTCCCGTACGGCCACACGCTCGTCGCCAAGTACGCCATGGCCGCCCGCCGCCACATGCACGAGTACGGCACCACCCTGGAACAGCTGGCCCAGGTCGCCGTCCAGGCCAGGGAGAACGCGTCCCGCAACCCCGACGCGATGTTCCGCGACCCGGTCACCGTCGAGGACGTCCTGTCCGGACCGATGATCGCGGACCCCTTCACCAAACTGCACTGCTGCATACGCTCCGACGGCGGCGCCGCCGTCCTGCTGGTCGCCGACGACCTGCTGCCCGACTGCGCCAAGTCCCCCGTCTGGGTGCTGGGTTCGGGCGAGCACGTCTCCCACACCACCATGTCCGAGTGGGACGACTTCACCGTCTCCCCCGCGGCGGTCAGCGGCCGGCTCGCCTTCGAACGGGCCGGCGTCACCCCGGCCGAGATCGACGTCGCGGAGATCTACGACGCCTTCACGTACATGACGCTGGTGACCCTGGAGGACCTCGGCTTCTGCGCCAAGGGCGAGGGCGGGGCGTTCGTCGAGAAGGGACGGCTGCTGCGCGACGGGGAACTGCCGACCAACACCGACGGGGGCGGCCTGTCGGCCCAGCACCCCGGGATGCGCGGCCTGTTCCTGCTCGTGGAGGCGGCCAGACAGCTGCGCGGCGAGGCCGGTGACCACCAGGTGCACCGCCCGGACGGGTCCCCGCCCGCCCTCGCCGTGGCGTCGGGGACCGGCGGCTGGTTCTGCTCGGCGGGCACTGTGGTGCTCGGGCGCTGAGCCCGCGCCCACCGTCGCTACTCGGTGAAGCCGAGCGCCTGCGCCGCCTGGATCGCCAGCCACACCTCGGCCAGCACCCCGGTCGCCGTCAGATCACGGCCGCTGATCTCGGAGAAGCGGCGCAGCCGGTAGGCGAGCGTGTTCGGGTGGATGTGCAGCGCCGCGGCGGCGGCATCGGTGCGCCGGTCGCGCTCCAGCCACGTACGCGCCGAGGCGAGCAGCCGGGAGTCGTGCGCCGCGTCGTACGCGATCACCGCCCCGAGGACGTGCTCGACCAGCGCCGTGAGCACCGCCGGGTCGCGCGGCAGCCAGCGCCCCGGATCGCCGTCCCCGTACGTGACCAGGGTGCGCCCCGACTCGACCGCCTTGGTCAGCGCCCAGGCCGCCTCCCGCTGGGCGACCCGCAGCACGGCCCCCGCGGGGAAGAGCCGGCTGCGGCCGACCGAGACGCCGGGCAGCGCCGCCGCGGTGTCGCCCAGGCCGGGCGCGCCCAGCACGTGGTGGTCGCCGCCGCGGTGCAGCAGCAGATGGGGGTGGCCGGCCAGCGCGGCCAGGAGCTCGTCGTCGGTGGCGCCGCGCACCCGAAGCAGCACGCAGTCGCCGTCGATGCCGTGCCGCAGCAGCCGGCGCCGCACCACGTCCTGGTCCAGGTCCTCCTGGAGGATCTCGGCGAGCGTCTCCGCGCCCTCGCGGCGTGCCGTCTCCCGCTCGCTGCGGACCATCGCGAGCCGCAGGGCCGCGACGGTGGCGATGTGCTGGGCCACCGAGAGCCCGGCGGGCCGCGCGCCCTGCCGCTCGTACGCGACGAGGAACCCGGCGGGCCCGCCGGGACCCGGCACCGGCAGCACGAAGCCGCCGGGCACGGTCGGCGGGGCGTCCTCGGCACGGTCCGGCAGGACGGCCGGGTCGGGGGCGGGCGGCACCCCGGGCAGCAGCGGCCCGCCGCGCGGCGCGCTGAGGTACACGTCGTAGCCGGAGAGCCGCTCCAGGCGCTGGAACAGGCCGCGGGTGTCCAGGTCCTCCGCGGCCAGCCAGCGCAGCGCCCCGAACACCTGGAGCTGCGCGCCCACCCGCTGCCCCGCGTCGTCCGCGACCGCCGCGGACACCGCCTGGGAGACCGCGACGAAGGGCACCGACAGCGGCACCTCCAGGACCGGGAAGGCGCGCTCCTCGGCCGCGGCGCGGAAGGCCGGGTGCAGGGGCGGCATGTGCAGCTGGGCGGAGACGGCGAGCGCGCTGACCCCGGCGTCGTCGAGCCGCTCCAGGTAGGCCCGCTGCCCGTCGGCGGTGCGTGGCAGCGCGAGACCCGTCGTCATGATCATCTCGGCGCCGAGCAGCCACGGCGTGGGGTCCTCCAGCTCGCTGGGATGGGCCCAGGAGACGGACCGGCGCAGGCCGTCGGCGCCCGCGAGGACGCTCAGCTGAAGGGCGGGGAACGTCAGCAGGTCCTCGACGGTGACGGCGTGACGGCCGCCACTCTCCCCCTTGCTTTCGTCTTCAGCCACAACACATACGGTAATGCTTCGTGGCAAGCCCAATTGTCCGTGCCCGTCGCGTTCCGCAAACTGAGGGCCGCATCCCCGGAAGGTCAGATTCCGGGCGGACCCGAAGGGAGTGCGTGCCATGAGCACCGACTCCGCACACTCCGGTGGCATCACCGAGGTCGAGACCGCCGGCGTCGAGCGCATCCCCGACGCCGACCGCACGGCCCGCCCGCTCGACCTGTTCCGGCTCGCCTTCGGCGGTGCCAACACCTTCGCGACCTGTGTCCTCGGCGCGTTCCCGATCCTGTTCGGGCTCTCCTTCTGGCAGGGCCTCGCGGCGACCGTCCTCGGCCTGGTCGCGGGCGCGCTGCTGCTCGCGCCGCTCTCGCTGTTCGGCCCGGCCAACGGCACCAACAACGCGATCTCCTCCTCCGCGCACCTCGGCGTGCACGGCCGCGTCGTCGGCTCCTTCCTCTCCCTGCTGACCGCCGTCGCGTTCTTCTCGATCTCCGTGTGGTCCTCCGGCGACGCGCTGATCGGCGCCGCGCACCGACTGGTCGGACTGCCCGAGTCGGACTTCTCGTACGCCGCCGCCTACGCGGTCTTCGCGGCGCTCGTGCTCACCGTGTGCGTGTACGGCTTCAAGTTCATGCTGTTCGTGAACAAGATCGCGGTGGTCGCCGCCTCGGCCCTGTTCGTGCTCGGCGTCTTCGCGTTCGCGGGCGACTTCGACGCCGGCTACACCGGCGCGTTCGCCTCCACCTCGACGCCGATGTTCTGGCCGTCCTTCATCGGCTCCGCGCTGATCGTGCTCTCCAACCCGGTCTCCTTCGGCGCCTTCCTCGGCGACTGGTCGCGCTACATCCCGGCGGCCACGCCGCGCCGCCGCGTCATGGGCGCCGCGTTCCTCTCCCAGATCGCGACGCTGCTGCCGTTCCTGTTCGGCCTCACGACCGCGTCCGTGATCGCCACGAAGGCGGAGAAGTACCTCGACCCGGCCGCCCCGAACTACGTGGGCGGGCTGCTCGCCATCTCGCCCGGCTGGTACTTCCTGCCGCTGTGCCTGCTCGCCCTGATCGGCGGCATGGCCACCGGCACCACCGCCCTGTACGGCACGGGCCTCGACTTCTCCTCCGTCTTCACCCGCTTCAGCCGCGTCCAGGCGACGTTCTTCATCGGCTCGCTGTCGATCGCGTTCATCTTCATCGGCCGCTTCGCCCTGAACCTGGCGCAGTCCATCTCGACGTTCGCGACGCTCATCATCACCTGCACCGCGCCGTGGATGATCGTCATGATGCTCGGCTACGTCACCCGGCGCGGCTGGTACGACGCGGAGGCGCTCCAGGTCTTCAACCGGCGCCAGCAGGGCGGGCGTTACTGGTTCGCGCACGGCTGGAACTGGCGCGGTCTGATGGCCTGGCTGGTCTCGGCCGTCCTCGCCCTGATGTTCACCAACCTGCCCGGCCAGTTCGTCGGCCCGCTCGGCGACCTCGCGGGCGGCACCGACATCTCCCTGCCGGTCGGCCTGGCCCTCGCCGCCGTGGTCTACCTCGGCCTGCTCGTCGCCTTCCCCGAGCCGCGCGGCGTGTACGGACCCGAGGGGCCGCGCCTGGTGCGGGCCTCGGACGCGGACGTGCTGCCGATCACCGACGCGGACGGCCGCG
>NZ_JAMOLN010000262.1 GCF_024448165.1 Streptomyces longispororuber | reverse complement strand
TCGCAGCACTCGGTCGGTTCGTGGGCCGGCCCGGTGGTCACGGCTTGAGGAGGGTCTTGATCGCGCGTCGCTCGTCCATCGCCTTGTAGCCTTCGGCGACCTGATCCAGGGGCAGGGTGAGGTCGAAGACCTTGCCGGGGTCGATGGCGCCCGTCAGGACCCGGTCGATCAGGTCGGGCAGATAGCGGCGCACGGGCGCGGGACCGCCGCGCAGGCCGACGTGCGAGAAGAACAGCTGCTGGCCGTCGACGGCGACGTCGTGCGGGACGCCGACGAAGCCGACGTTGCCGCCGGGCCGGGCCGAGTGCAGGGCCTGCTGCATGGACTGTTCGGTGCCGACGCACTCCAGGACGCTGTCGGCGCCGATGCCACCGGTCAGCTCCTTGATCCGGGCCACCCCCTCCTCGCCACGCTCCGTGACGATGTCGGTGGCGCCGAACTCGCGGGCGAGCCGCCGGCGAGGTTCGTGCCGCGACATCGCGATGATGCGCTCGGCGCCCATCTCCTTGGCGGCGATCACCGCGCACAGACCGACCGCGCCGTCGCCGACCACGACGGCCGTGGAGCCGGGCCGCACCTCTGCGGCGTCGGCGGCCCACCAGCCGGTGCCCATCACGTCGGAGACGGCCAGGAGCCCCGGCCAGAACTTCTCGTCGGGGACCTCGTCGGTGGCGACGAGCGTGCCCTGGGCGTTGGGGATGCGGACGTAGTCGGCCTGGCAGGTGCCCATGAACGCACGGTTCAGGCAGTTCGACTGGAAGCCGTTGCGGCAATGGGCGCAGGTGTTGTCCGACGTGGCGAACGAGCCGACGACGAACTGGCCGGGCCGCACCGCGGTGACCTCGCTGCCGACCTCCTCGACGAAGCCGACGTACTCGTGGCCCATCGGGTGCGGTTCGTCGACCGTGTCCAGGCCGCGGAAGGGCCACAGGTCCGATCCGCAGACACAGGTCACGGCGGTGCGGATGATCGCGTCGGTCGGTTCGAGGATCTTCGGGTCGGCGAGCGTCTCGAAGCGGACGTCGCCGGGGGCGTGGATCACTGCTCCGCGCATGAGGGTGCTTCCTTACGTGCTGAGGGGAGGGCGGGCCGCTGGGGCTCGCGGGCGATCGGGCAGGACGGCCGATGTGTGTCTCCCGGCTTCCGGGGTCCGGGGCCGGGGATGTCCTGCCTCTCCCAGGGAACCGCGCTTCGGCGCGCGCTGCGAGTCACTGATGAGGGGTGTACTGGCAGTACATCGCTCCGGCGCCGTACGGGCCGTACGGTCGAGACATGGACAACCGTGACGAGGTCCGCGAGTTCCTGACCTCGCGGCGAGCCAAGATCAGCCCCGAGCGGGCCGGACTGCCCGCGGGCTCCCGGCGCCGGGTGCCGGGCCTGCGGCGCAGCGAGGTCGCGGCGCTGGCCGACATGAGCGTCGAGTACTACGCCAAGCTGGAGCGCGGCAATCTCGCCGGTGTCTCCCCGGCCGTCCTCGAGGCGGTCGCCCGCGTGCTCCAGCTCGACGACGCCGAGCGCGCCCACCTGCTGAACCTGGCGCAGGCCGCCGACGGCACCGACGCCCTCACTCGCCCCAGGCGCCGCCGGGCCAAAGAGGGCTGGAAGGTGCACCGCAGCCTGCAGTGGACGCTGGACGCGATCACCGCGGGTCCGGCGTTCGTGCGCAACGGCCGCATGGACGTCCTCGCCACCAACCGCCTCGCCCGCGCCTTCTACCGTGACCTCTACGCCGCCCCCGGCAACCAGGCGAACCTCGCCCGCTTCCAGTTCCTCGACCCCGCCTCGCGGCGGTTCTACCCCGACTGGGACCGGTTCGCGGACGTCGCCGTCGCCATCCTGCGTACGGAAGCCGGTCGCAATCCGTACGACAAGGACCTCCACGACCTCGTGGGTGAGCTGTCCACCCGCAGCGAGGAGTTCCGCACCCGCTGGGGCGCCCACGACGTCCGCCACCACGGCACCGGCACGAAACGCTTCCACCACGAGATCGTCGGCGAGGTCACCCTCGCCTTCGAGGGCCTGGAACTGGCCGCGGAACCCGGCCTGACCCTCACCATCTACGCCGCCGAGCCCGGCTCGACATCCGAGGAGGGCCTGCGTCTGCTGGCTTCCTGGGCCGCCACGCAGGAGACCTCGCCGCCCGTGCGGCCCATGACGAACTGAACCCCGCCGGAGGCAAAGCAGCCGGGTGCGCGTCGCTCAGTGGTCCGGAACCCCGAAGAGCCCGGTCAGTCTTCGAGTTCGTGGCGGACGCGTCGGGACGGGCTGAACGTGTAGAGGTCGAGGATGCCGGGCGGCTCGGCGAGGCCGGGGCCGCCGGCCTTGACCCAGGCGGTGATATCGGCCGCGGCGCCCGGGTCGTTGACCTGTCCGAGCCAGACCGGGCGTCCGCCGGCCCTGCGGCCTTCCGCGGAGGGCTGGATGACGATGACGTTGGCGCGCTCGCACGCGTCCAGACAGTCGGTCCGCCGGACCATCGCGACTCCTGCCAGCTGGGTGCGCAGATCGGCGAGCTGTGCCTCGTGGTCCAGGTACGGGACCTTGGCCGGGGTGCCGCAGCAGCAGCCGCGGCAGACCGTGACGGTGGGGCGGGCCGCTCCCGGGGCAGGTGCGGTCTTCTTGGCGCGGCGGCTCACCGGATGTCCTGCGCGGCGCGGTTCCAGGCGGCGTCCCGCAGCAGGCGCAGTCCGTTGAGGCCGACGATGACGGTCGAGCCCTCGTGACCGAGGACACCGAGCGGCAGCGGCAGGGTGCCTGCCAAGTCCCAGACGACCAGGCCGGAGATGAACACTCCGGCGATGACCAGGTTCTGCACCACCAGGCGGCGTGCCGCGCGGGACAGGGCGATCACCTTGGGGACGGTGGCCAGTTCGTCGCGGACGATGACGGCGTCGGCGGTTTCGAGAGCGAGGTCGGAGCCTGCGCGGCCCATGGCGATACCCGTGTGGGCGGCTGCCAGGGCGGGCGCGTCGTTGATGCCGTCGCCCACGACCAGCACTCTGCGGCCTCGGGTCTCCAGACGGCGTACGGCGTCGACCTTGTCCTGGGGCAGGAGGCCCGCGTGGACCGCGTCGGAGGTGATGCCGACGCCGGCCGCGAGGCGGGCGGCGGCACGGGGGTTGTCACCCGTCACCAGGAGCGGGGTGCTGCTGGTCAGGGCGGTCAGGGCGGCCACGGTCGCGGCGGCGTCGGGACGAAGCCGGTCGGCGATGCCCAGCACGCCGACGGGGACACCGTCACACAGAACCAGGACGGCCGTGCGGCCGCCGTCCTCCAGATCGGCCGCTTCCTTCGCTGCGCGGGCCGGGAGGGCCTTGTCGTAACCGTCGTGACCGTCGTGGTTGTCCAGGAGGCGGGCGGGTGCGCCGACTTCGACCCGGTGTCCGTCGACGGTGGCGGTGACACCGACCCCGGGCGTGGAAGTGAAGTCCCGCGTGGCGGCGAGGGACAGGTGGCGGGTGCGGGCGGCGTCGACCACGGCACGGGCCAAGGGGTGTTCGCTGGACTGCTCGGCCGCGGCCGCCAGGGCCAGCAAAGCGTCCTCCGTCAACTCTGAGCCGGGCAGGGAGCGGATCTCGGTGACGCGAGGCGTGCCCTCGGTCAGCGTGCCGGTCTTGTCCAGGGCGACCGCGTCGACCTGCCCGAGGCGCTCCATCACCACGGCGGACTTCACCAGCACACCGTGGCGTCCGGCGTTGGCGATCGCCGACAGCAGGGGCGGCATCGTCGCCAGGACCACGGCGCAGGGCGAGGCCACGATCATGAACGTCATCGCCCGCAGCAGCGCGGCGGTCAGATCAGCGCCGAACCCGAGGGGGACCAGGAAGACCGCCAGGGTCGCGACGACCATGCCCAGGCTGTACCGCTGCTCGACCTTCTCGATGAACAGCTGGGTGGGCGCCTTGGTCTCCGACGCCTCCTCGACCATCGCCACGATCCGGGCGATCACCGAGTCCGAGGCGTCCCGCTCGACCTTCACCCGCAGCACGCCCGTGCCGTTGAGCGTGCCGGCGAAGACCTCGTCCCCGGGCTCCTTGGCGACGGGCAGCGGCTCGCCGGTGATGCTCGCCTGGTCCACCTCGCTCGCCCCGCCGATGACGCGCCCGTCCGCGCCGACCCGCTCGCCGGGGCGGATCAGGACGGTGTCCCCGACCACCAGGTCCTGCGTCGGGACCGTCACCTCGCTCCCGTCGTCGGCCAGGCGCGTGGCGACGGCCGGCGCGAGGTCGAGCAGTCCGCGCACGGCTTCCTGGGTACGGGCGGTGGCCAGGGCCTCAAGCGCGCCGGAGGTGGAGAAGATGACGATCAGCAGCGCGCCGTCCATCACCTGCCCGATCGAGGCCGCGCCGATCGCCGCCACGATCATCAGCAGGTCCACGTCCAGGGTCTTCTCGCGCAGCGCCGTGAGCCCTGCCCAGGCCGGCTCCCACCCTCCGGTGATGTAGGCGGCGGCGTAGAGCGTCCCCCACGACCAGACAGGCGCACCGGTCAACTGGAGCGGCAGAGCAACCAGGAACAGGGCCAGCGCCGCGGCGGCCCAGCGCGCCTCGGCCAGGGCGAACACCCGGGTGCGCCGCCTCGGCGCCGTGGACGGGGCAGCCGGAGCTGCCCGCTCGGCGCGCTGGATCAGGTCGGAAGGCATGACGGAGCAACCCCTCGGGGCGGAAGACGACGCGACGCACCCACCGTACAGGAACATCTGAACAGGTCTTCAGGTGTCACCAGTAGGATGGGACCCATGGGTCACGGAGCCGACGACATGAGCCACGCCACCCCTCGCGAGCGCCTGGACGCGGCGGGGGCCACCGATGTCGCCGCCACCCTTCAGGCCCTGGCCACCCCTTCGCGGCTGTACATCCTGGCCCGCCTCCGGGAGGGCCCCTGCGCGGTCGGCGATCTCGCCGAGGCGGTGGGCATGGAAGCCTCCGCCTGCTCCCACCAGCTCCGTCTGCTGCGCAATCTCGGGCTCGTCACCGGAGAGCGCCGGGGGCGTTCCATCGTCTACGCCCTCTACGACAACCACGTCGCCGAGCTGCTGGAGCAGGCCCTTTTCCACGTCGAGCACCTGCGCCTCGGCCTGCGTGACACCCCCGCCCCCGAAGCGGTCCCGCCTGCCGCCCGGCGGTAGGCGCCTGTACCGTCCGCGCGCTCCGTCGCCGTTCAGGCTCGGGTGGCGCGGAAGACCGCGGGGGTTTCGCCTGTCCGGTCGTGGAAGGAGCGGTTGAAGTTCGCGGCGTCCAGGAATCCGACGCGCGCACCGACGTGGGCGACCGGCATGCGGGTGTGCACCAGCAGCCGCTTGGCCTCCAGTACGACCCGTGCGTCGATGTACTCCTTGGGCGTGTGCCCCGTGCCCTGCGGTGGGCGTACTCGGTGACGCTACGGGTCTGGGCGAAGTCCGCTTCGACGGCGGCGCGGAACGCGGTGGCGACCGGATGTGGTGGGGGCGGGTGACGTCGAGGCGGGTCTCGACGCCGGGGATGTCGCGCACCCGGTCCACGCGCATACCGTCCACCGGGCCGGGGGTCGGCAGACAGCCGGCGGTGTCGACCTCGTGCTCCGACAGCGCGGAAGGCGCACCCATAGCTGCGTTTCTCACTTTCACCACAACATTGCCGAGGGCGGCACCCTCACCGTGTACGCGGGCGGCGACTTCGCCGGCCAGCAGGACGCCACGGTGACCGCCTTCCGCGCCGCGTTCCCCGACATCGAGCTGAACATGATCGTGGATTACGGCAAGTACCACGACGTACGCATCGACCGGCAGATCGAGACCGGCACCCTGGTCGCGGACGTCACGCACTTGCAGACGTCGCCGGCTGGGGCTGCATCCCACCCGACACGCCTGAGGCCAGGACGGCTCGCCGGGCCGCACCGCCCGTACGGCCCGGCGAGCCGCGCCACGAACTGAGCGGCACGGCACCGACACTGGCGCTCCGACCATTCCCGTCCCGTCCCGTACGAGGGAGCCGATCGTGACAGTCGACAGCCCGGCCGACCCGGCCCGCGGGGGAGCGGCGATGCCCGCGGCCTTCCTCGGTCACGGCAGCCCGATGAACGCCATCGAGCACAACCGCTACACCACCGCCTGGCAGGCCTTCGGCCGCGCCGTGCCCCGGCCCCGCGCGATCCTCGTCGTCTCGGCCCACTGGTACATCAACGCCACCGCCGTGACGGCGATGCCCCGACCGCGCACCATCCACGACTTCTACGGCTTCCCGCAGGAACTGTTCGACGTCGAATATCCGGCTCCGGGACTGCCACAACTGGTCGAGGAGGTCAGCGAGGCGGTCAAGCCCACCTGGGTGGGCGCCGACGCCGACAGCTGGGGCATCGACCACGGCTCGTGGTCGGTGCTGCGGCACGCGTTCCCCGACGCGGACATCCCGGTCGTGCAGTTGAGCATCAATGCCGACAAGCCGCTCGACTACCACTTCGATCTCGGCACCAAGCTGGCGTCGCTGCGGGACAGCGGCGTGCTCGTCCTGGGCAGCGGCAACGTCGTGCACAACCTGCGCGGCATCGATCCACGGCTCCCGGAGGACGGCTTCGACTGGGCGCGGCGCTTCGACGACAGCGCCAAGGAGCTGATGCTCCACGACCCCGCCGGATCAGCCGGACTCCAGACCCACGGCGACTTCCGCAACGCCGTCCCCACCCCGGACCACTTCATCCCCCTGCTCTACATCGCGGGCCTCGCCGCCGCGTCCGGCCACGGCACCGACGTCCTGGTCGACGGCTACTCCTACGGATCGCTGTCGATGACGGCCTACACCCTCGACGTGGACTGCCCCGGTGCGAACGACGGCAGTGGGGCCGCGGCCGAACTCCCGGACGACGTACCGCCCGACGGCACCAACACCTGAGGCGGCCGGTCGGCCGGCGCTCCCGCTCAGTCCAGCTGCTCGGCCAGCCCGACGATGATGCCCGCCGGGCCACGCAGGTAGCAGAGCAGATAGCTGTCCTCGTAGCGGGCGATCTCGCCGATGATCTCCGCGCCGTGCGGGCGCAGGCGGGCGACGGTGTCCTGGAGGTCGTCGACGGCGAACATGACGCGGTGCGTACCGAGAACGTTGTGCGGCCGGTCGCGCGGCTCGTCGCTGATCACCGTGGGGCTGCGGTACTTCGACAGCTCCAGCCGGCCGTGACCGTCCGGGGTCCGGAGCATCGCGATGTCACAGTGGACGTCCTTGAGCCCGGTGCACTGGTCGGCGACGGGACCCTCGATCTCCGTCCTGCCTTCCAGTTCCATACCGAGTTCCCCGAAGAACGCGATGGCGGCGTCCATGTCGTCGACGACGATGCCGACGTTGTCCATTCGCTGAATCCCCATGCTGCCTTCTCCTTCTCGCTCTGCGTCCGCTTCTGCTCGGTCCTGATTCTGGTGACGACTGCTGCTTTCCGGTCTCCGTAATCCTGGTTGATAGTCTGCGGTGATGGACGAGGTTTTGGACGAGGGGCCGTTCTTTCACGGCACAAAGGCTGACCTGCGGGCCGGAGATCACCTCACTGCCGGTTTCCGTTCCAACTACCGGCCCGAAATCGTGATGAACCACATCTACTTCACCGCGTTGCGCGACGGCGCGGGACTCGCCGCGGAGCTCGCCGCCGGCGACGGCACCCCACACGTGTACGTCGTCGAACCAACCGGGGAATTCGAGAACGACCCGAACGTCACCGACAAGAAGTTCCCCGGCAACCCCACCCGTTCCTATCGCAGCAAGGCACCGCTCCGGGTCGTCGGCGAGGTCACCGACTGGACGCGGCAGACACCCGAGGCGCTCAAGATGTGGCAGGACCGCCTGGCCGCCATTCGTGTGGACGACCGCGCCGAGATCATCAACTGAACGTCGTCCCGGCATCCGGAACGCCGGGTTTGATGAGTGGCTGCGGACCCGTCGGAGGCTGGGGAGCAGTGTGATTCGTCTGCCGGGACTTCGGGCTGTCGGACATGCCCAGGCGTGGCCTCACACCGCAGGAAGCTCCGCCGGAGGTGCTGCTCCTCGACATCGAGGCAGAGCTGTCCGTCTTGGAGCAAGGGCGGATGGTGTGGTCGGAGAGGGAGTGCCCCGGAACTTCCCGGACACTCCGCCTGACACACCGCCGCGCCGAACCAGGTGAGCTGGGCGTGGGTCGGAACGAGTCACCCCGACATGGTTGCGTCCGGTGCGCCGTTTCCCAAGAGGGGGACGGGAACAGGGGAGACGAATGCGAGTAACTGCCTTGCCCTAGAGTGCAGTTCAGTATCTAGCGTCTTCGTCATGACGACACCGCAGCGCAAGATCGGATCGGGCTTCGGCGCCCGGAGCACCACGGAGGACGTCCTCGACGGGATCGATCTGTCGGGCCGCACCGCGATTGTCACCGGTGGCTACTCGGGACTCGGTCTGGAGACGACCCGCGCCCTGGCGGCTGCCGGAGCCCGCGTCGTGGTACCCGCCCGGCGACGGGCGGCCGCTCAGGAAGCCGTCGAGAGCATCGAGGGCGTCGAGACCGATGACCTCGACCTGTCCGACCTCGACAGTGTCCGAGGGTTCGCCGAGCGGTTCCTCGACTCGGGCCGCAAGGTCGACATCGTGATCAACAGTGCGGGGATCATGGCCTGCCCCGAGACACGGGTCGGCCCGGGATGGGAAGCGCAGTTCGCCACCAACCACCTCGGCCACTACACGCTGATCAACCGTCTCTGGCCTGCGATCGCGCCCGGTGGCGCGCGGGTGATCGCCGTGTCCTCCGGCGCCCACGGCATGGGTGTGCGTTGGGACGATGTGCACTTCGAGCGCGGCTACGACAGGTGGCAGGCGTACGGCCAGGCGAAGGCGGCGAACGTGCTGTTCGCCGTGCACCTCGACGCACTTGGCCGCGACGCCGGAGTCAGGGCGTTCGCGGTGCATCCGGGCAGCATCCTGACCCCACTGCAACGCCACCTGGCGAAGGCGGAGATGGTCGACGCGGGCTGGATCGACGAGAAGGGCAACGCGACCGATCCCACCTTCAAGACGCCCGGGCAAGGCGCGGCGACGCAAGTGTGGGCGGCGACCTCCCCGCAGCTGACGGGCATGGGCGGCGTGTACTGCGAGGACTGCGACATCGCCGAACCGGCCACCGAGGGCTCGGAGGGCGGCGTGCATGCACACGCGACCGACCCCGAGCAGGCCGCGCGCCTGTGGGCCCTGTCGGCCGAACTCACGGGCGTGGACGCTTTCGCCGCGGCGACCTGACGGGTGCCCCGACGCCCAAGTGGCTTCCCACCCGGCCGAGTTGAAGTACGACTTAGGGTGTGTGGCATGACGCTGCAACTTGTTCAGGTGAACTTCAAGGCAGGGGACGACTCGGCGCTCGGGCGGTTCTGGGCGGAGGCGCTCGGCTGGGGGATTTCCAGTGAGGCGCCCGGAGTCACCAATCTGGAGCCCGTGGGCTTCGACTGGCCGGATCCGGCTGCCGTGTGTGTCGATCTGGTGCGCGTTCCCAACCCGGAAACGGTGAAGTACCGCGTGCACCTCGAACTCGCCACCGCTTCCGAGGCCCATCACGCGGAGTTGGTCGAACGCCTGAAGGGGCTCGGGGCGACATCCGCGGACGAGGTTCAGGGTGCCGCCGTGCCGTGGACGGTGATGGCCGACCCGGAGGGCAACATGTTCAGCGTCCTGGAGCCCCGTGAGCTCTACCGTGACACCGGGCCGATCGGCGCCGTGGTCGTCGAGTGCGCCGACCCGCGGGCCATGGTCCGGTTCTGGGGCGAGGCCATCGACTGGACGGTTCACGAGCTGACCGACGACCGCGCTCTGCTGCGCTCCGTCAAGGGCGTCGGGCCGTATCTGGAGTTCCGCCGCACGCCGGACGGCGAGGTCACCTGGAACCGCATTCACCTCGATGTGATGTCCAACCCCGTCTCCGATCAGGCGAAGGAGGTCGCCCGGCTCGAAGGGCTCGGCGCAACCCGGGCCGACGTGGGCCAGGGTGATGTCTCCTGGGTCGTTCTGGCCGACCCGGAGGGTAATGAATTCTGCGTCCTCGGCCGCGGCTGACACGGAACTCGGGCCGCTCGCAGCCCCACTATCCTGAACCGCATGCTGCCGAACGTGGATGTCGAGGGCGAAGATCGCGGTCGCGGCGCAGCGCCACCGTGTTCACAGCCACAGCCACAGCCACCGGCACTGAGCCCGAGTCGGTCATGACGAACTTACTCGGCCCTCTTCCGCCGTCTCGCGGCACGTGGTGGCGGGAGGGTGCGGTCGTGGTGGCCGCGTTCGTGTTCTGTCTGCTCGGTGGCGTGATGCAGGTCGATGACACGCTGTCAGCGCCGAAGCCCGTGGCTTACGTCATCGCCGTGGTGTCCTGCGCGGTGTTGCCGTGGCGGCACCGTTCGCCGGCGGGCGCCGTGGCGGCCACGACCGCTTGCGGGATGCTGGTGCAACCTCTGGGCCTGCTGCTCACCCCGCTCATCGTGGCGCCCGTCGTGATGACCGCGTATTCGTTCGCCGTACGCACCGGACGGCGTGTGGCGAGTGTGGTGCTGCCGGCGTCCGCGGTGCTCCTTGTCGCCCCGACCCCGTTCTTCGGGGATCTTTCGTGGAAGGACGCGAGCCGGATGGCGGCTGTGGCGGCGTTTCCGCTGGTGGCGGGCGTGCTGGGGAACTCGGTGCAGAACCGGCGGGCCTACCTGGCGGCCGTGGAGGAGCGGGCCCGGTGGGCCGAGGACGACCGGGAGAGCGAGGCGCGCCGGAGAGTGGCCGAGGAACGGGTGCGCATCGCCCGGGAACTGCACGACCTGGTGGCCCATCAGATCACCCTGGCCAACGCGCAGGCCACGGTCGCCGCGCACCTCTTCGACTCCCGCCCGGAGCAGACTCGTAAGAGCCTCGGCGAACTCGTCGCGACCACCAGTGACGCGCTCGACGACCTGCGGGCCACGGTCGGTCTGCTGCGGCAGTCGGGGGACCCGGCCGCACCGGGCGAGCCCGCCCCCGGACTGTCCCGACTGCCCACGCTCCTCGACTCGTTCCGTCGCGCGGGCCTGCACGTGTCGCTGCACGAGGAGGGCACGGCCAGGCCGCTGCCGCCGGGTGTCGACCTCACCGCGTACCGCATCGTCCAGGAGGCTTTGACCAACGTGACCAAGCACGCCGGTTCCACCTGCACCGCCAGCGTGCGCCTCGCCTGGCTGAGTGAGCGCGTGACCCTCACCGTTGCGGACGACGGACATGGCGGCGCCACTCGCACGGGGGCGAACCGGGCGCCCGGCTACGGTCTGATCGGGATGCGGGAACGTGCCACCGCGGTCGGCGGCCTGCTCTCCGCGGGCAGTGGTCCGGAGGGCGGTTTCCTCGTACGCGCCCAACTGCCCCTGCCACCCGCCCGGGACGCGGCACGCAGCGCGAACCGGGGAGAGGCAGGCGAGGCACGATGACCCTCCGGGTGGTCCTCGCCGACGATCAGGCACTGCTGCGCGGTGCCTTCCGGTTGCTGCTGGAATCCGCCGACGACATCACTGTGGTCGGTGAGGCCGCCGACGGGCGGGAAGCGGTGCGCCTGACCCGCGAGCTGCGCCCGGACGTGGTGATCATGGACATCCGGATGCCGGAGGTGGACGGTCTGGCCGCCACGACGCAGATCTGTGCGGACCCGGAACTGCGGGGCAGCCGCATCCTGATCCTCACCACGTACGAGACCGACGAGAACGTGGCGCAGGCGCTGCGCGCGGGTGCCGGCGGGTTCATCGGCAAGGGCATCGGGGCCGAGGACCTGCTGGACGCCGTGCGCACGATCGCCTCCGGCGACACGCTGCTGTCGCCCGCCGCGACCCGCTCCCTGGTCGCCCGTTTCCTGGCCACGCCGGAGGAGGCCCCGTCGCACCACCGTGATCAGCTCGCCGTACTCACCCCGCGCGAACGCGAGATGGTGGCGATGGTCGCGACGGGGCTGTCCAACCAGGAGATCGCCGAGCAGATGTTCCTCAGCCCGTTCACCGTGCGCGCCCATGTGCAGCGCGCCATGACGAAGCTCGAGGCCCGCGATCGGGCGCAACTCGTCGTCATCGCCT
>NZ_JAMOLN010000261.1 GCF_024448165.1 Streptomyces longispororuber | reverse complement strand
ATGGTGGCGACCTGGTCGGCCGGGTCGCCGACTCGGTGCGCCGCACCGCGGACTTCATCGCCGACCGACGCCGCCGACCGTCCGACACTCCGGACCGCTTCCTCGCCGCGGAACAGTCGCTCCTCCTCGGCCACCCCCTGCACCCGACGCCGAAGAGCCGTGAGGGACTCTCCGAGGGCGAATCGCGCCTTTACTCACCGGAGTTGCGCGGCTCCTTCCCGCTCCAGTGGATCTCGGTCGCCCCCGAACTCCTCGCCCAGGACTCGGCCTGGACCGAACGCGGCCGCACCATCACCGCCGCCCACCTCACCTCCCAACTCGCCGGCCCCAAACTCTCCTTGCCCGACGGCCATGCCGCCCTGCCCATGCACCCCTGGCAGATCCGCGAACTTCAGCACCGGCCCGCCACCGCCGCCCTCCTGGACGCCGGCCTGCTGCGCGATCTCGGTACGCTCGGCACACCCTGGTACCCCACCTCCTCCGTCCGCACCCTGTACCGCCCCGGCGCGCCCGCCATGCTGAAGCTCTCGCTCGGCCTGCGCATCACCAACTCCCGCCGCGAGAACCTCCGCAAGGAACTCCACCGAGGCGTCGAGGTCCACCGCCTGCTCCGCACCGGCCTGGCCGAGCAGTGGCACGCCGCCCACCCCGGCTTCGACATCGTCCGCGACCCGGCCTGGCTCGCGGTCGACGACGCTGCGGGCAACCCCGTCCCCGGCCTGGACGTCATGATCCGCAACAACCCCTTCGGACCCGGCGACGACGCTGCCTGCATCGCCGGCTTCGTCTCGCCCCGGCCGACCGCCACCCCGGCGGGCCGCCGCGGCCGAACCCCCATGAGCTCCCGGCTCGCCGACACGATCACCCGGCTCGCGGCCCTGACCGGACGGCCCGCCGGAGCCGTGGCCACCGAGTGGTTCCTGCGCTACCTCGAACACGTCGTACGCCCCGTGCTCTGGCTCGACAGCGAAGCCGGCATCGCCCTCGAAGCCCACCAGCAGAACACGCTGCTGCTGCTCGACTCCGACGGCTGGCCCATCGGCGGCTACTACCGCGACAACCAGGGCTACTACTTCCGAGAGTCCCGACGCGCCGAACTCGACCAGCGACTCCCCGGGATCGGCGCGGACAGCGACACCTTCGTCTCCGACGCAGTGACCGACGAACGCTTCGCCTACTACCTCGCCATCAACAACGTCCTCGGCCTGATCGGAGCCTTCGGCTCCCAACAACTGGCCGACGAGCGGCTGTTGCTCGCCGCCTTCCGCCGCTTCCTCGGCGAAGCCGCCGCCGGACCCTCCCGGTTGCGCAGCCCCCTCCCCGGCCTGCTGCTGGACTCACCCACCCTCCGCTGCAAGGCGAACCTGCTCACGCGCCTGCACGGCCTCGACGAACTCATCGGCCCCGTCGACACCCAGTCCGTCTACGTCACCATCACCAACCCCCTCCATTCCTGAACCCCGGAGAACCGAGGACCACACCCCGGACCACCTTCTGAGAGGAGCGTCGTCGTGCCCCCCACCGATGCGAGCACCGGCGCCGGTGCCACCCCCGTCGCCGATCCGAGCGGAACCGTCACCGGCACCGAGAACACCGACTGCCAGGACACCCTGGACCTGCGCCTGCCCGACGAACTGATCGCGCTCATCGCCGAACAGGACGGGCAGATGTCCGCCGCCCACGGCCCGGACGGCGCCCGCCACGCCATCACCTCCCCGAACCCCACCGCGCTGACCGAGCACGATCTGCTCGACAACGTGGGGGAGTGGGGGCCGGTCACCACTCCGTCCGGCGTGTTCCACCTCGTCCCCGTACGCATCGAGCGTGATCTGACGCTGATCAGCCGCTGGATGAACGACCCCGCCGTCGCCCTCTTCTGGGAACTCGCCGGCCCGGAAGCCGTCACAGCGGACCATCTGCGCCCACAACTCGACGGTGACGGACGCAGCGTGCCCTGCCTCGGCGTCCTCGACGGCACACCGATGAGCTACTGGGAGATCTACCGCGCCGACCTCGACCCGCTGGCCCGCCACTACCCGGCGCGCCCGCACGACACCGGAATCCACCTCCTCATCGGTGGTGTCGCCAACCGCGGACGAGGCCTCGGAACCACGCTCCTCCAAACCGTCGCCGACCTCGTACTCGATCACCGCCCGCAATGCGCGCGCGTCGTGGCAGAACCCGACCTTCGCAACACCCCTTCCGTCTCAGCCTTCCTGAGCGCCGGCTTCCGCTTCTCCGCCGAAGTGGACCTCCCCGACAAGCGGGCCGCGCTCATGATCCGTGACCGAGCCCTGCGCACCGTGCTGTGAGTCGGTCACTCTTAGTACACCGCTCGACCCGATCCGGTTCCCTCTCGAGGAGTCCCCGTGCCGAATCCGTCCGCCGTCCCGACTTCCGCCGAATCGCCCGAGCTGTACGACCCGCCCGAGCTCACGCGTGAGAACTGGGACCGGGCGGGCGCGCGACTGCTGGCCAAACTGATCGGCGAGTTCGCGTACGAGGAAATCCTCCGGCCGGTCCCGGTCGAACCCGACGCCGCGGCAGGTCCGGGCCGCCACCCCTACACCCTGACGGTGCCCGACGGGCCGGAGGCGGACGGCGGCGAGCTCCGCTTCAGCGCCCGCCGAGGCGCGTACGGAAGCTGGCAGGTCGACCCCGCCGGCCTCACGTGGACGCCGGGACCGACCGGCGCGGAGAAGACGGAGCCCACCCGGCTCACCGACCCCCTCGCCTTCCTCCTGCGCGCCAAGCACATCCTCGGCCTCGACGGCACGACGCTCGGCCACCTGCTCCGCGAGCTGACCGTCACCCTCGCCGCCGACGCACGCCTGGACCACACCGCGCTCGCCGCGGACCGGCTCGCCGACCTCGGGTACGCCGAGCTGGAGGGGCACCAGACCGGCCACCCGTGGCTCGTCCTGAACAAGGGCCGCCTCGGCTTCTCCGCCACCGACACCTCCCGCTGGGCCCCCGAGGCCCGACGCCACACGGGCCTCCCCTGGATCGCGGTGCACACCGGCCTCGCCACCTACCGCGGAGCCCGGGGCCTGGAATCCGCCGACTCCCTCTACTCCCGCGAACTGAGCCCGGCGACGAGGGAACTGTTCGCCGACGCCCTCAGGGCCCGCGGCCTGGACCCGGCGGCCTATCTCTACCTGCCCGTGCACCCCTGGCAGTGGGACGACATCGTGCTGCCGCTGTTCGCGCCCTCCATCGCCGCGGACGCGATCGTTCCGCTGCCCACCGACGGTGACCTCCGACTGCCGCAGCAATCGATCCGTACCTTCCTGAACACGACCCACCCCGAGCGGCTCACCGTGAAGCTGCCGCTGTCCGTCCTCAACACCCTTGTCTGGCGCGGACTCCCGACCGAGCGCACGCTGGCCGCCCCCGCCGTCACCACATGGATGCAGGCGCTCCGCGACGGCGATCCGTTCCTCAAGGACGAGTGCGGCGTCATCCTGCTGGGCGAAGTGGCCTCGGTGACCGTTCAGCACCCCCTGTACGACGGGCTCGACGAAGTCCCCTACCAGTACAAGGAATTGCTGGGCGCCATCTGGCGCGAACCTGTGTCACGCCACCTCGCCTCCGGAGAGCGGGCCCGGACGCTCGCCTCCTTGTTGCACACCGACCCACAAGGACGCGCGTTCACGGCCGAACTGGTCGCCCGGTCGGGACTCGATGCCGGCACCTGGCTGCGCAGGCTCTTCGCGGCACTGCTCCCGCCGCTGCTGCGCTTCCTGTACCGCTACGGCACCGTGTTCTCGCCCCACGGCGAGAACGCCATCGTCGTCTTCGACGAGAAGGACGTTCCCGTACGCCTCGCCGTCAAGGACTTCGTGGACGACGTCAACATCAGCTCGGAGCCCCTTCCCGAACACGACGCCATGCCTCAGGACGTCCGCGAGGTGCTGCTCACGGAGCGTCCTTCCTTCCTCACCCAGTTCATCCACTCCGGCCTCTTCGTCGGCGTGTTCCGCTATCTGGCGCCCCTGTGCGAGGACCAACTCGGAGTTCCGGAGGAGGAGTTCTGGACCCTGGTGCGCGCCGAGATCCTCCGCCACCACTCCCGCTTCCCGGAGCTCAAGGAGCGGTACGAGATGTTCGACCTGCTCACGCCCCGCATCGAGCGCCTCTGCCTCAACCGCAACCGGCTGCACCTCGACGGCTACCGCGACCGCTCCCACCGCCCGCACGCGGCCGTGCACGGCACCGTCCCCAACCCCCTGCATCAGCCTTGATCGCGGGATTGTCAGTGGCTCCCTTTAGGGTGGTCGAGCTATGACGAAGCCCTCACTCCCCGAGCTCCTGCACGCCGCCGTCACCGCTGTCGGCGGCACGGAGCGCCCTGGCCAGGTGACCATGGCCGAGACCGTCGCCGAGGCGATCGACGACGGTTCCCACCTTCTCGTCCAGGCCGGCACCGGTACCGGAAAGTCGCTCGGCTATCTGGTGCCGGCCCTGGCCCATGGGGAGCGCGTCGTGGTCGCCACGGCGACGCTGGCACTGCAGCGCCAGCTCGTGGAGCGGGACCTGCCGCGCACGGTCGAGTCCCTCCACCCGCTGCTGCGCAGACGCCCCAGTTTCGCGATGCTCAAGGGCCGGTCGAACTATCTGTGTCTGCACCGCCTCCACGAAGGGGTGCCGCAGGAAGAGGAAGAGGGCCTCTTCGACCAGTTCGAGGCGGCCGCCCCCACCAGCAAGCTGGGGCAGGACCTGCTGCGCATGCGGGACTGGGCGGACGAGACGGAGACGGGCGACCGGGACGATCTGACCCCGGGCGTCTCGGACAAGGCCTGGTCCCAGGTGTCGGTCTCCTCGCGCGAATGCCTGGGCGCGTCGAAGTGCGCGTACGGCCAGGAATGCTTCGCCGAGATGTCCCGCGAGCGCGCCAAGCTCGCCGACGTCATCGTGACCAACCACGCCCTCCTGGCGATCGACGCCATCGAGGGCGCGCCGGTCCTGCCACAGCACGAGGTGCTGATCGTGGACGAGGCCCACGAGCTGGTCTCCCGCGTGACCGGGGTGGCCACGGGCGAGCTGACCCCCGGGCAGGTCAACCGGGCGGTGCGCCGCGCCGCGAAGCTGGTGAACGAGAAGGCCGCCGACCAGCTGCAGACAGCCGCCGAGGGCTTCGAGCGGCTCATGGAGCTCGCCCTGCCAGGCCGCCTGGAGGAGATCCCGGAGGACCTCGGCTACGCGCTGATGGCCCTGCGCGATGCCGCGCGGACCGTGATCACCGCCCTCGGCACCACGCGCGACAAGTCCGTCCAGGACGAGGACGCCGTGCGCAAGCAGGCCCTCGCCGCGGTCGAGACGATCCACGACGTCTCGGAGCGGATCACGAACGGATCGGAGTGGGACGTCGTCTGGTACGAACGGCACGAGCGCTTCGGAGCGTCCCTCCGCGTGGCGCCCATGTCCGTCTCCGGACTGCTGCGGGAGAAGCTCTTCGCCGACCGCTCCGTGATCCTCACCTCGGCCACCCTGAAGCTCGGCGGGGACTTCAACGGCGTGGGTGCGTCGCTGGGCCTCGCCCCCGAGGGCACCAAGGGCGACGATCTGCCCGAGTGGAAGGGCATCGACGTCGGCTCCCCGTTCGACTACCCGAAGCAGGGCATCCTCTACGTCGCCAAGCACCTGGCCCGCCCCGCGCGCGAGGGCACGCGCACCGACATGATGGACGAGCTGGCCGAGCTGATGCAGGCGGCAGGCGGCCGGACGCTCGGCCTCTTCTCGTCCATGCGTGCGGCTCAGGCGGCCGCGGAAGAGCTGCGCACGAGGATCCCGGAGTACCCGATCCTCTTGCAGGGCGAGGACACGCTCGGCGAGCTGATCAAGAACTTCGCGGCCGACCCGAAGACCTGTCTGTTCGGCACCCTGTCGCTGTGGCAGGGCGTGGACGTCCCGGGGGCCAGCTGTCAGCTGGTGGTCATGGACAAGATCCCGTTCCCCCGGCCCGACGACCCGCTGATGAGTGCACGCCAGAAGGCGGTGGAGGACGCGGGCGGCAATGGCTTCATGGCCGTGGCGGCGACGCACTCGGCGCTGCTGATGGCGCAGGGAGCGGGCCGTCTCGTCCGGGCCACGGGCGACCGCGGCGTCGTCGCGGTGCTGGACCCGCGCCTCGCGACGGCTCGCTACGGCAGCTATCTGCGGGCCTCGATGCCCGACTTCTGGTACACGACCGACCGGAACCAGGTGCGGCGCTCCCTCGCCGCGATCGACGCGGCGGCGAAGGCGGACGACAAGTAGGCCGGCAGGACTCTGGCGGGGCTCGGCGCGGACAGCGCTGGGCCCCGGAACCGGCGCAGTTGGTCCCGGGGCCCGGTCAGGGAGGAGCGTCAGACGCGCCGCAGTACGGCCACCACCTTGCCGAGGATCGTCGCCTCGTCACCGGGGATCGGCTGGTACGCCGAGTTGTGCGGGAGCAGCCACACATGGCCGTCCTCGCGCTTGAAGCGCTTCACCGTGGCCTCGCCGTCCAGCATCGCGGCGACGATGTCGCCGTTCTCGGCCACCGGCTGGCGGCGGACCGTGACCCAGTCGCCGTCGCAGATCGCGGCCTCGATCATCGAGTCGCCGACGACCTTCAGCACGAACAGCTCGCCGTCGCCGACCAGCTGTCGGGGGAGCGGGAAGACGTCCTCGACCGACTCCTCGGCGAGGATCGGGCCACCGGCGGCGATACGGCCGACCAGGGGGACGTACGAGGCGGCGGGCTTGCCGGTCGTGTCTGTGGGCTGCGCGCTGGGTTGGTCCGAGCCACGGACCTCGTACGCGCGCGGGCGGTGGGGGTCACGGCGCAGGAAGCCCTTGCGCTCGAGAGCCATCAGCTGGTGGGCGACCGACGACGTGCTGGACAGCCCCACGGCCTGGCCGATCTCCCGCATCGACGGCGGGTAGCCCCGGCGCTGCACGGAGTCCCTGATGACCTCGATCACTCGACGCTGGCGGTCGGTGAGCCCCGAGCTGTCGGCGCGGATCCCTGGAGGTCGGCCGGGCAGGGAGCGCCCGGGCTTGGGCCCCTCCTGGTTCATGGCTGCGTCATTCATGGCATGCACCGGCTCGAGTCGGCCCTGGGGGCGGCCCTGGGGGCGGCCCTGGGCAGTGATGGTGGCACTGTCTGCGGTCGTGGTCACGTCGGTCGGCCCCTCTCGAGAATGTCTCCCTAGCTAGCCAACGGTAGTTCCTTTCGAAAGGTTGCGCCAAACACACGTTCGAGTGAAAAATCGCAGATTACTTGTCGTGATCATGCGCCTGGGTGTATGGCTGCCATTCGAGCGGAGAGGCAATTCGGCTCAATCCGGTACGCTTCAGCGCCGGGACAGAGACCCACTCCGTGGGCTCCCTCAGTCTGCCACCCCGCTCCCCGTCAACCGGGCACCGCCCCCTCTTCCCGTGCGTCGTGCCGGTCGGGGCCTGTGGCCTGTGGGGTTGCCGTGACGCGCACCGGAACTCGGGGCCGCGCGACACGCGCTAGGGACCAAAAGGCGGCCAAACCCCAGATGTAGTGGTTGGATTGCATCAGCAGCCCAGAAGTTGTGGTCCCTGGTCCGTCGAGGTCTTGGTCATCGCCTATGCTTGGGGCTGCTTCGAGGGGCTGGACCAGCCGCTCGGGGCTATCGAGTCGTGCCGTGAAGGAGGGTTGGGAGTTCATGCACTGCCCCTTCTGCAGGCATCCCGACAGCCGTGTCGTCGACAGCCGCACCACCGACGACGGCACGTCGATCCGCAGGCGTCGCCAGTGCCCCGACTGCTCCCGCCGTTTCACGACGGTGGAGACGTGTTCACTGATGGTGGTCAAGCGGAGCGGGGTGACCGAGCCCTTCAGCCGCACCAAGGTCATCAACGGCGTACGCAAGGCGTGCCAGGGGCGTCCCGTGACCGAGGACGCCCTCGCCCTGCTCGGCCAGCGGGTCGAGGAGGCGGTGCGCGCCACCGGAAGCGCCGAGCTGACCACGCATGACGTGGGTCTGGCCATACTCGGCCCACTCCAGGAGCTGGATCTCGTCGCCTACCTGCGCTTCGCGTCCGTCTACCGGGCGTTCGACTCGCTGGAGGACTTCGAGTCGGCCATCGCGGAACTGAGAGAGCAGACGTCCGGCGCGGACGCGGACGGCGCCGGCGGAGAACGCGTAGAAGGCGACTGCGGGCCCGGAGGGACGATCGAAGTCCCCGTGCCCGCCCACGCCGCCGACTGACGGCCCCGGGCCGGACGGCGGCGATCCACAGACCTGTTACGGGCGGCAAGAGCGGCGCTCGCAACACAAGACACACACCGTGCACGGGAAGATCCGGGCACTTTAGGGCGTTTTAGCCCGATATGGGAGGCGGCATGACAGAGACGGCGAGCGGCCCGGCACGAGGTTCCCGAGCCAAGGGAGCCAAGGCCACCAAGGGTCTGCGTATCGAGCGCATCCACACCACTCCTGGCGTGCATCCGTACGACGAGGTGGAGTGGGCGCGCCGTGACGTCGTCATGACCAACTGGCGCGACGGCTCGGTCAACTTCGAGCAGCGTGGCGTCGAGTTCCCCGAGTTCTGGTCGGTGAACGCGGTCAACATCGTCACCAGCAAGTACTTCCGCGGTGCTGTCGGCACCCCGCAGCGCGAGGTGAGCCTCAGGCAGCTCATCGACCGCATCGTGAAGACGTATCGGAAGGCCGGCGAGGACTACAAGTACTTCGCTTCACCCGCCGACGCCGAGATCTTCGAGCACGAGCTGGCGTACGCCCTCCTGCACCAGATCTTCAGCTTCAACTCGCCGGTGTGGTTCAACGTGGGCACGCCGCAGCCGCAGCAGGTCTCCGCCTGCTTCATCCTTGCCGTCGACGACTCCATGGAGTCGATCCTCGACTGGTACAAGGAAGAGGGCATGATCTTCAAGGGCGGCTCCGGCGCCGGCCTGAACCTCTCCCGTATCCGCTCCTCCAAGGAACTGCTCTCCTCCGGCGGCAACGCCTCGGGTCCGGTCTCCTTCATGCGCGGTGCCGACGCCTCTGCAGGAACGATCAAGTCGGGTGGCGCCACGCGCCGCGCCGCCAAGATGGTCATCCTCGACGTCGATCACCCCGACATCGAGGACTTCATCGAGACCAAGGTGAAGGAAGAGGAGAAGATCCGCGCCCTGCGTGACGCGGGCTTCGACATGGACCTGGGCGGCGACGACATCACGTCCGTCCAGTACCAGAACGCCAACAACTCGGTCCGCGTGAACGACGCGTTCATGAAGGCGGTCGAGGAGGGCGGCAAGTTCGGCCTCACCTCGCGCATGACCGGCGAGACCATCGAGGAGGTCGACGCCAAGTCGCTCTTCCGCAAGATGGCCGAGGCCGCCTGGGCCTGTGCCGACCCCGGCATCCAGTACGACGACACCATCAACCACTGGCACACGTGCCCGGAGTCCGGCCGGATCAACGGCTCGAACCCGTGCAGCGAGTACATGCACCTGGACAACACGTCCTGCAACCTCGCCTCGCTGAACCTGATGAAGTTCCTGAAGGACGACGGCAAGGGCAACCAGTCCTTCGACGTCGACCGCTTCTCGAAGGTCGTCGAGCTGGTCATCACCGCGATGGACATCTCGATCTGCTTCGCGGACTTCCCGACCCAGAAGATCGGCGAGAACACCCGCGCCTTCCGCCAGCTCGGCATCGGCTACGCGAACCTGGGCGCCCTGCTCATGGCGACCGGCCACGCCTACGACTCGGACGGCGGCCGCGCCCTCGCCGGCGCCATCACGTCGCTGATGACGGGTACCTCGTACAAGCGCTCGGCGGAGCTCGCCGCGGTCGTCGGCCCGTACGACGGCTACGCCAAGAACGCCACGCCGCACCAGCGCGTCATGAAGCAGCACGCCGACGCCAACACCACGGCCGTCCGCATGGACGACCTGGACAGCCCGATCTGGGCCGCCGCCACGGAGGCCTGGCAGGACGTCGTCCGCCTCGGCGAGAAGAACGGTTTCCGTAACGCCCAGGCGTCGGTCATCGCCCCGACCGGCACCATCGGTCTCGCGATGTCCTGCGACACCACCGGCCTCGAGCCCGACCTCGCCCTGGTCAAGTTCAAGAAGCTGGTCGGCGGCGGCTCCATGCAGATCGTCAACGGCACCGTGCCGCAGGCCCTGCGCCGCCTGGGTTACCAGGAGGAGCAGATCGAGGCGATCGTCGCGCACATCGCCGAGCACGGGAACGTCATCGACGCCCCCGGCCTGAAGACCGAGCACTACGAGGTCTTCGACTGCGCGATGGGCGAGCGCTCCATCTCCGCGATGGGCCACGTCCGCATGATGGCGGCCATCCAGCCGTGGATCTCGGGCGCCCTGTCCAAGACGGTCAACCTGCCGGAGACGGCGACCGTCGAGGACGTCGAGGAGGTCTACTTCGAGGCCTGGAAGATGGGCGTCAAGGCGCTCGCCATCTACCGCGACAACTGCAAGGTCGGCCAGCCGCTCTCCGCGAAGAAGAAGGAGAGCGAGAAGGCCGAGGTGACCGCGAAGACCGAGGCGACGATCCGTGAGGCCGTCGAGAAGGTCGTCGAGTACCGCCCGGTCCGCAAGCGCCTCCCGAAGGGTCGTCCCGGCATCACCACCTCCTTCACGGTGGGCGGCGCCGAGGGCTACATGACCGCCAACTCCTACCCGGACGACGGTCTCGGCGAGGTCTTCCTGAAGATGTCCAAGCAGGGCTCCACCCTCGCGGGCATGATGGACGCCTTCTCCATCGCCGTCTCGGTCGGCCTCCAGTACGGCGTGCCGCTGGAGACCTACGTCTCGAAGTTCACGAACATGCGCTTCGAGCCGGCCGGCATGACGGACGACCCGGACGTGCGGATGGCGCAGTCGATCGTCGACTACATCTTCCGCCGCCTGGCGCTCGACTTCCTGCCCTTCGAGACGCGCTCCGCGCTCGGCATCCACTCCGCCGAGGAGCGTCAGCGTCACCTGGAGACGGGCTCCTACGAGCCGTCCGAGGACGAGGTCGACGTCGAGGGCCTGGCCCAGTCGGCGCCCCGCGCCCAGGAGCTGAAGGCCGTCGAGACGCCGAAGGTCGAGGCTCCCGCCGTGCAGCCCGCCCCGCAGCAGGCGCACACCAGCGCCGAGCTTGTCGAGATGCAGCTGGGCATTCAGGCCGACGCCCCGCTCTGCTTCTCCTGCGGCACGAAGATGCAGCGCGCCGGCTCCTGCTACATCTGCGAGGGCTGCGGCTCGACCAGCGGTTGCAGCTGATCGCACAGGTCGGGCTGATCGCGCCGATCGCCTGAGCCGAGGGCGGCGGGACCCCAAGGGGCCCGCCGCCCTTCGGCGTTCCTGCGCGCTACAGGTTGCCCATGGCGGCGGCGAACGCCGTGAGGTCCCCGTCAAAGCCACGTATGACTTCCTGGAACGACCATTCGTCGTCGGTGCCCCGGGTGAACTCGGCGATGGTGGTGGCCGCGTGGCCCGCCACCGCGGAGAAGTCGTGCTGCGACAGGTCGGTGTACCCCTCGCGTATGCGCACTCCGGTGTTCGGCACGTTCCAGAACGCCTTCGGTCTGCCCGACGGCTGCTCGTTCTGCTGGATCGCCACGCCCACCACCACGCGCGCGTACTGCCGTCCCAGACGGTCCAGTTCGAGCGTCATGACCTCGTCGAAGCCGAAGCCCTGGCCCGTCCTGCTGTCCCGGTTGAGCGCAATCGTCCCGTCGGGGGAGCGGCTGTCGAAGTGGACGATGTAGGCCGGGGCGCCGTGCGGGTCCTCGCGCGTGTACGTCGCCGCGACCAGGTCCAGGTCATGGGGCGGCGAGCCGATCGGGCTCGGGTCCCACTTCAACCCGACCTCGACCTTCTCGAACCCCTTGCGGAGACTGCTCACCGAACTCCCCCTTCTCGGCGTCGTGTTGCGTGCTGGTCACACGCTACGTGGTCCCACTGACAACTTGGTGGCCGTCCGTGTCCGTAGCGTCGAACTGCCGATGCCCTACGGCGAGTTGGTACGGCATGGACTACCCCGGAGAGTGACCCCGCGTCACGCAGAGCGCCGTACGATGGCGCGGTGCTGGTCAAGTGGATTCGCTGCACTGTGATGGACCGTC
>NZ_JAMOLN010000260.1 GCF_024448165.1 Streptomyces longispororuber | reverse complement strand
GCCCGGCTGAATTCCTTCGTCGGCCGGGAACCCGAACTCGCGGCCATCCGTTCAGACTTGCAGGGAGCACGCCTGGTCACGCTCACGGGCCCGGGCGGCTCCGGCAAGACCCGCCTGGCCGAGGAGGCCGCCGTCCCGGCCCCCCAGGCCTGGCTGGTCGAGCTGGCGCCGCTGGACGACCCGCGAGCGGTCCCCGGCGCGGTCGTCAGCGCACTGGACCTGCGCGAGACGGTCCTGAAGACGAGCGAGTTGTCGGGCCCGCAGGACGACCCGACCAGACTCCTCATAGAGCACTGCGCCCAGCGCAGCCTGCTCCTGATCCTTGACAACTGCGAACACGTCATCGACGCGGCGGCCGAGCTGGCCGAGACCCTGCTCACGCACTGCCCGCGCCTGACGATCCTCGCCACCAGCCGCGAACCCCTCGGAGTCCCGGGGGAGTCCGTCCGCCCCGTCGAGCCGCTGCCCCCGGACCCCGCCCACCGCCTGTTCACCGAGCGGGCCGCCGCGGTCCGCCCCGGTTTCGACCCCGCCCAGGATCCCCAGGCCATCGCCGAGATCTGCCGCCGTCTCGACGGGCTGCCGCTCGCCATCGAGCTCGCGGCGGCCCGCCTCAGGCTGCTCACGCCCCGCCAGATCGCGGACCGCCTCGACGACCGCTTCCGGCTGCTGACCGCCGGCAGCCGCACGGTGCTGCCCCGCCAGCAGACGCTGCGCGCCGTCGTCGACTGGTCCTGGGACCTGCTCGACGAGCGGGAGCGCACCGTCCTGCGCGAGCTCTCGGTCTTCGCCGGCGGCTGGCACCTGGAGGCGGCGGAGGCGGTCTGCTCCCCGGAGGAGGTCGCCGACACCATCGGCTCCCTCGTGGACAAGTCGCTGCTCATCGCCGCCCCGAGCGGGGACGGCGTGCCCGGCATGCGGTACCGGATGCTGGAGACCATCCACGAGTACGCGACGGAGCGCGCCGCGGCCGACCCCGGGCTGCGCCTGGCCGCCGAGCGCCGCCACCTCGCGTACGTGCGCGCGCTGGTCGCGGAGGCCGACCCGAAGCTGCGCACCGGCGAGCAGCTGCCGTGGATCCAGCGCCTGGAGACCGACCTCGACAACATCAGGGCGGCCCTGGCGCGCGCCACCTCCTCGCCCGAGCTGACGGACGAGGAGACGGCGATCGCCCTGGTCCTGCACATGAGCTGGTTCTGGTGGCTGCGCAACTACCGGCCGGAGGCGACCGCCTGGGTGCGCGCGGTGATGGACATGCTGCCGGACCGCGCGGTCCCGGAGGACCCGGAGCACCCGCTGTACTGGCAGCGGATGAACCTGCGGCTGTTCGACCTCTTCATGGTCGCCGACGCCTACCCCCGGGAGGCCGTCAGCGACGACGCCGACCGGAAGTACATCGCCCGGATCCAGGCCGCCTTCGAGGCACCGAGCCCGCAGGGCGCCCGGTTCCCCGGCATCATCTGGCCGTTCTCGCTGTTCCTCCTGGACGAGGTGCGGGACGTCCGCCCGGCGCTGGACGCCGCGGTGCGCAACTGCCGCCGGTTCGGGGGCGACTGGGAGATCGGCGTCATGCTGATGTTCCGTACCCACATGGCCGTCGACATGCCGGGCCACATGCGGGGCGTGGACGACGACCTCGCCGAGCTGCGGGAGATCAGCGCCCGGGTGGGCGACCGCTGGATGCGCGCCCAGGTGTGCAGCGCGGCGGGCGAGGCCGCCATGGCGCGCGGCCGCTTCGAGGAGGCCAAGAGCGAGTACGAGGAGGCGCTGCGGCTCGCCTATGAAGTGGGGGCGTACGCCGAGACGCCGTTCCTGATGGCCCGGCTCGCCGAGATCGCCTACCGCAAGGGCGACCACGAGACCGCCCGGAAGGCGCTGGACGTGGCGAGCGACGAGGCGGACCGCAGCGGGTCCGTCGACTCGACGGCGTTCATCCGGCTGCTGCGGTCCCATCTCGCGCTGGCCGACGGCGACGTGGCGCGCGCCCGCGAGCTCTGCGACGAGTCGGCGGCGGTGGCCGCGGGCGGCACCCCGCCGCCGCAGTTCGCCGCGGCCCTCGGCATGGCGGACGCCCGCATCACGGCCGCCGAGTCGGGTCCCGCGGAGGGTCTCGCGATCCTCGTCGGAGTGCTGCGCGGCGAGGTGATGGAGCACTGCGCCGAGTCGGTCATCGCGGGTCTGGTCGACGTCGGCGCCGAACTCCACGCCAGGGCCGGCGACGTGGAGAGGGCGGTCCGGCTGTTCGCCGCGGCGGACCGGCTGCGCGGCGACCGGCCCCGGCCGATGCCGGAGCGGGCCGAGTACGGAGCGGTGGAGACCCGCGCGCGCGACGAACTCGGCGACGTCCGGTACGAGGCGGAGCGGGCGGCGGGCGCAGGGCTCGGCCGCGAGCGGATCCTGGACGAGCTGGCGCCCGGCCCGGACGGCGGCTGATCAGCTGCAGGTGAACCGGGAGTCGGCCCAGTCGGCCAGCGCCACCGCGCCGAACGGGGTGTGCGGTTCGACCACCAGCCGGATCGTCCTGGCCCCGGCGAGGCCGACGTGCACCGGTACCGCCGGATCGTTGCCGTGGACGACCTGGGAGCGCCAGGCCCGCACCCCGTCGACGTAGACGGAGAAGCGGACGGCGCCGAGACCCAGGGTCATGTCGTCGACTCCGGCGAACGCGTCGTACGCCGTGCAGCTGCGGTTCAGGTCGATGGTGACGGAGGACTGGGCGTGCACCGAGACCCCGTTCGCATAGGTCTTGTCGGCGATCGACAGGCCGTAGCGCTGCCACACCCAGCTGCTCTCGCCGAGCCGCATCTCGGGCTCGCTGCCGTCGCCGACGGCGCCGTACGCCAGCTGGTTCCACTGGTAGACCGCCGGGGCCGGCGGGGGAGTCGGCTTCGGGGTCGGCGTGGGCTTGGGCGGCGTCGGCTTGGGCGTCGGCTTCGGAGGCGGGGTCGGCTTGGGCGTGGGCTTCGGCTTCGGGGTCGGCGTGGGGGTCGGAGTCGGCGTGGGCGTCGGCTTCGGCGCGGGCGGCTCCGGCGTGGGCGTCGGGGTCGGCGTGGGCGTCGGCTCGGGCTCGATCGGCTGCGAGACCGGCGGCTTCTCCTGCCGCGCCTCCGGCTCGGGCTTCTTCGGGTTGCCGCCGGTCAGTGCGATCGCCAGGGCCGCGGCCGTCGCGGCCGCCACCACACCCGCCGCGATACCGGCCTTGGCCGGCGCCCCGAGCCCTTCGGCCGCCGCTCCGCCGGCCGCGCCACCGCCCGACGAACCGCCGCTCGCGGCCGCGGCCGCACCGGCCCCGGCGCCCGCCGCACCCGCGGCGCCACCACCGATGAGCGCGGCCACCTTCGCGTACCCGGCGGCGCCGAACCAGCCGATGACGGCGATCGGCACGACACCGGGGATCCCGCTGGCGACTTCCTTGATCTGGCCGGCCGCGAGGCGGCACTTGGCGCACTCCTCCAGGTGCTTGCGCAGGCCCCGCTCGGCCCGGGTGCGGAGGCTGCCGCGCGCGTAGGCGCCGAGCCGGTCCGCGTAGCGGGCGCACTCCTCGGACTCGGTGAGCGTGGCCGAGACGTGCGCCTGGAGGTACGCCTCCTTGAGGCCTTCGCGGGCGCGCTTGGCGAGCACCCGCGTGCCGTTGGCGTCGAGCCCGAAGAGCGTGGCGACGTCGCTGGGCGACTCGTCCTCGACCTCGGTGTGCCACAGCACGGCCTGCCAGCGCTCGGGCAGCGAGCGGAAGGCCTGCATCGCCATCGACTGCTCGGCCTCGTGCATGGCGCGCACGTCGGCGCCCAGGTCGAGGGTGTCGTCGTCGGAGACCTCGTTGGAGCGGGCGGCCTGCTGGGCGAAGACCGCGAAGTCGTCGACGAGGTGCTCCCGCTTCGCCGACTTCGTCCAGCCCGCGGCGACCCGGCGCACGGTGGTCAGCAGATAGGCGCGCACCGCGTGCTCGGGCCCGCTGCCGCCGCGCACGGCCTGCAGCATGCGGGCGAAGACCTCTGCGGTCAGGTCGTCGGCGGTGTGCCCGTCCCGGCAGCAGGTGCGCGCGTAGCGGCGGACGGCCGCGGCGTGCCGGCGGTACAGCTCCTCGTACGCCGAGTCGTCACCGGCGCGCATCCGGCCGATCAGATCGGCGTCGGACAAGGGCAGCGGCGCGCCGGGCTCGGCCGCCGCGGCCTGCTGCGCCGCGCCCTCCCGCTGCATGGGGACGGAGACGTCCGCGACGTCCGCAGGCGCAGGCGCGGCCTCGCCGGACGCACGCCCGGGACCGCCCTGATTCGGAACCTGCTGCGGAGGGAGCCCGTCGCTGCTCGCACCTCCACCGTCGGACTGCTGCTCGTCCCGCCCGTCAACGCTCATCGCGGAAAGCCCCCGACCGCACACTCTGACCCGACCACCGGGAAAGAGTGCCACACGGGGCCCCCACCGTGGTGGTCGCTGCACAGCAACCACTCATCCGTGGAGATTTCCCGTACCCGAGCGCTACCTTTCACTCGTCCGGGGCAAGCCCAACAGCCATGTGGTAAAGGACAGTTGACCGCGCGCAACCGGTTCGGTCACGCGCGGTCAACCATCGTCACCCCTGCCGGGCCGTCACGCGGGCCGGGACCGCAGCCCTTCGAGCAGGATGTCGAGGAGCCGGGCCGACGCCGCCGCCTGGTGCGCGGCGTCCGGCAGCGAGGGCGCCGCCGTCGCGATGACCAGCAGCACGTCCGACACCGTCACGTCGGCCCGCAGCTCGCCGGCCTCGCGCGCCCGGTCCACGAGCCGCCCCACGACGTCGAGCAGCGCCGTGGCACCGGCGTCGTCCGCGGGCAGGGCCTCGTCCACCGGCGCCGTCCGCTGCTCCACGAGCCGCAGCTCGGGCGCCCCGCTGCGCTGCTCGGGCACCCGCGTCTCGTCCCGGCCGCCGTCGGCCCCTTCGTCGGCGACGCCCACCCGCAGCACCTGCGGCGGCAGCAGCCGGCCGGCGCCGGAGGCCACCGAGGTCCGCAGGAAGCGGGAGAGCGCCGACCACGGCTCGTCCTCCTGGCCGAGCGCCGTGCGGGCCTGGTCGGTCAGCCGGGAGGTCTCCTCCTCGGCTATCCGTCGCACCAGTACGTCCTTGCTGGGGAAGCGCCGGTACACCGTGCCCACACCGACGCGGGCGCGCCGCGCCACGTCCTCCATGGGCGCCCCGTACCCCAGCTCGCCGAAGACCTCCCGGGCCGCGCGCAGTACGTGCTCCAGATTGCGCTGGGCATCCACGCGCAGCGGCGCGGCTCGTGAACTGTCGCCCGCGCCGCGCCCGTTCGCTCCGCCCGTAGGTGCCACGGCCGACGCTGAGGTCCAATGAGAATCCTGAATGTGCATATGTGTTCCCCCGGTAATGACGTCTCCCCCCGGAGACACTCCCCGTCATTGTCAGCCGGAGCGTGAGGAACAGACAGCGATTTCCGGGACAGTCCCTGCGGTCCCGTCAGTGCATCCCCCGACACCCCGACAGCACACGAACATAGTTGAGCCGGAGTCAATTCAGAAGGGGCAGGTTCCGCACGGAGCGCCCCCCGAACGGAGTACGCGGCGATTCCGCCAAGATTGCACCCCTCCCTCCCACCCCTCCCCTCCCTGCTGACCTGCGCACCTGTCGTTCGCGCCGGTCGGCCGCCCCACCGGTGCGCGGCCTTCCGGCCGGTCACACAATTTGCCGGGGCTGTGGACAAACGCAAGGGTCCGATGCGTCATGGGAGGGTGAGGGAACCTGCGCGCATTCTCGTTGTCGGCGGCGGCTACGTCGGGATGTACACGGCCCTGCGCCTCCAGAAGAAGCTGAAACCGGAGCTGCGCAGCGGTGCCGTGGAGATCGTCGTGATCACCCCCGACCCGTACATGACGTACCAGCCGTTCCTGCCCGAGGCGGCGGCCGGTTCCATCTCCCCGCGCCACGTCGTCGTCCCGCTGCGCCGCGTCCTGCCGCACTGCCACGTGATCGTCGGCGAGGTCGTCTCGATCGACCACGCCAAGCGGACGGCCATGTACACGACGCTGGCCAGCGACGAAGAGGGCACGGGCCCGGCTCCGCTCGCGTACGACGAACTCGTCCTCGCACCTGGCTCGATCTCGCGCACGCTGCCCGTCCCCGGCCTCGCCGACCACGGCATCGGTTTCAAGACGGTCGAGGAGGCCATCGGCCTGCGCAACCACGTCATCGAGCAGCTGGACATCGCCTCGTCCACCCGCGACCCTGCGATCCGCGACGCGGCGCTGACCTTCGTCTTCGTGGGCGGCGGGTACGCGGGCGTCGAGGCGCTCGGCGAACTGGAGGACATGGCCCGGTACGCGGCGAAGTACTACCACAACGTCAAGGCAGAGGACCTGAAGTGGATCCTCGTGGAGGCGTCCGGCCGGATCCTGCCGGAAGTGGGCCCGGAGATGGGCCAGTACACGATCCGCGAACTGCGTGGCCGGAACATCGACGTACGCCTGGAGACCCGCCTCGAATCCTGCGAGAACCGGGTCGCGGTGCTCAGCGACGGCTCCCGCTTCCCCACCCGCACCGTCGTGTGGACGGCCGGCGTCAAACCCAGTCCGCTGCTCGCCGCCACGGATCTGCCGCTGAACGAGCGGGGCCGCCTCAAGTGCACCGCCCAGCTCTCCGTCGACGGCGCCCCGCACGCGTGGGGCGCGGGCGACGCGGCGGCCGTCCCCGACATCACGGCGGAGCAACCCGGTACGGAGTGCGCGCCCAACGCCCAGCACGCCGTCCGTCAGACGAAGACCCTCGCGGAGAACATCGCGGCGTCGCTGCGCGGCCGGCCCCTCACCGACTACGAGCACGCGTACGTGGGATCCGTGGCCTCGCTCGGCCTGCACAAAGGCGTCGCGCACGTCTACGGCCGCAAGCTGAAGGGCTACCCTGCGTGGTTCATGCATCGCGTCTACCACCTCAGCAGGGTGCCCACCGTGAACCGGAAGGCCCGCGTCCTGACCGAATGGACGCTCTCCGGCCTGTTCAAGCGGGAGATCGTCTCGCTCGGGTCCCTGGAACAGCCGCGCGCCGAGTTCGAACTCGCGGCCGGTGCCGTCCCTCCTGAGGACCCTTCTGCGGGGCCGTCACCGGAACCACCCGGCCGTCCGAAGGGGTCGCCGTGACCGGCTTGCTGACACCCTGGGCGCCCCGGCCGACGCACGGTTGACCGGAGCACGGAACTCCCTTTGCCGGACCGGCGTCTGACGTTTGTCAGTACGGTCGGCCAGACTGGTCCACGACCATGGGCGGGCCCATCGCCCTCCCTCGACCCCACGAGGCTTGTCCCACAGTGAACTTCACGCGCTGGAGCGCCCGGCTCCCCGGAACGCAGCGCCGCGCGGCGGCGCGCGCCGACCACGGTGTGGCCCAGCGAGGCGACGGCGCGGTGCCGGCGGCCCGCGCCGAGCACCTGCCCGACGAGCCCCAGGAGGGCGCCACCGCCGAGGGCGGTGTCGACGAGCTGCCGGTCCGCGCCGTCCTCGACCGCATCCCGGCCCTCGTCGCGCTGGTGCACGGCCCCGAGCACCGCATCGCCTACGTCAACGACGCGTACATCGCCGCCTTCGGCGACCGCCCCGCCGGCGAACCGGCGCGCGACGCCCTGCCCGAGCTGGACGAGCTGAGCCTCCTCCCGCTCCTCGACCAGGTGCTGCGCAGCGCGAAGCCCCGCACGGTCAAGTCCCGCAAGACGTCCGGCGGCCGCTCGTACACGGTGACCTGCACCCCGCTGGAGACCGCGGACGGCCCCGGCGTACTGATCTTCGCGGCCGACGTCACCGACCACGCGGAGGCCGCCGAGCGGCTGCGCACCAGCGAGCGCGAACAGCGCGAGACGGCGGTCACCCTGCAACGGAGCCTGCTGCCGCAGGAGTTGGAGGAGCCCGACGACCTGCGGATCGCCGCCACGTACCAGCCGGGCGGCACCGAGGCCGCGGTCGGCGGCGACTGGTACGACGTGATCACCCTCGGCGGCGGCCGCACGGCCCTCGTCATCGGCGACGTCATGGGCCGCGGGGTCCGGGCGGCCGCGGTCATGGGCCAGCTCCGCACGGCGGTCCGCGCCTACGCCCGCCTGGACCTCCCGCCGCACGAGGTCCTGCAACTGCTGGACGGTCTGGCTACGGAGATCGACCCCCACCAGATCGCCACCTGCGTCTACGCCGTCCACGACCCGAACGAGGGCCGCCTCGTCTACGCGTCCGCCGGCCACCTCCCGATCCTCGTACGCGACGAGAACGGCACGATCCACCGCGGCGACGAGCCGACGGGCCCGCCGCTCGGCACCGGCGGCTGGCTGCACGCCTCGGGCGCCGTCCCGCTCGGCCCCGGCTCCACCGCGGTCATGTACACCGACGGCCTGGTCGAGCGCAGGGACGAGGACATCGACGAGGGCGTGGCCGCGCTCGAGCACGCCCTCGCGGGCGCCACCGGCACGCCCCAGGTCGTCTGCGACCGGCTGATCAGAGCGGCGGGCGTCACCGCCGACCACGACGACGACGTGGCGGTCCTGGTCCTCCAGCACCCGGCGCGCAAGGGCTCCGACGGCGAACTGTTCCGCAACGCCGCGCTGGAACTCCTCGGCGGCGTCGAGGCCGCCCCGCGCGCCCGCGCCTTCGCCTCCGGCGTCCTGTCCAGCTGGCGCTTCACGCCGGAGCTCCACGACCTGGGCGTCCTGGCGGCCAGCGAACTCGTCGCCAACTCGCTCCAGCACGGCACCCCGCCGATGCGGTTGCGGCTGCGCCGCACGGACCGCCGGCTGATCGTCGAGGTGACCGACGGGGACGACCACCTGCCCCGCAGGCGCCGCGCGGACCCGGGCGACGAGACGGGCCGCGGCATCGCCATCGTCGCCACGATCGCCTCGAACTGGGGGTCGCGGCGCACACCGGGTGGAGGCAAGGCCGTGTGGTGCGAGTTCGTGCTGCCGAGCGGCACGGCCTGAGCCGGCCGTGCCGCACCCCTGGGCACTTGCGTCCCGCGGTGCTATCAGCGTCGTATGACAGACGCGGCAGCAGACACCCCCGGCTTCCGGCTCACCGGCAGCGCCCCCGAGCGCTATGAGCAGTACGTCGCCCCGCTCATGGCACCGTTCGTCACCGCCCTCGTCGACGGCGTCGGGCTGAACCCCGGCGACACCGTCCTCGACCTGGCCTGCGGCACCGGCTTCGTGGCCCGGCTCGCCGCGGCCCGCGTCGGCCCCACCGGCCGGGTGCACGGCGCGGACGCGTCCCCGGACATGCTCGGGGTCGCCACGGCGCACCGCCCGCACCTGTACCCCGACATCGAGTTCACCCCCGCCTCCGCCGACCGGCTCCCCTACGACGACGCGTCCTTCGACGCCGTCCTGTGCCAGCAGGGCGCGCAGTTCTTCCCCGACCTGCTCGCCGCCCTCACCCAGGCCGCCCGGGTCACCCGCCCCGGCGGCCGGTTCGCGGCGACGACCTGGACGGACCTGTCCGCCTCCCCGTACTTCCTCGCGCAGCACGAGGTGATCACCCGGTACGCGGGCGCGGAGGCCGCCGCTCCGTACACCGAGGCCTTCCGCTGCACCGGCGACGTCCTCACCGAGGCCCTGCACAAGGCGGGCTTCCAGGACGCGACGACCCGCACCCTCACGCTCGACGTGACCCTGCCCCCGCTCGCCACGCACGCCGCCGGTCACCTCTCGGCGATCCCCTGGGGAGTCCGGATCGCCCAGGAACACGGACCCGAGGCCCTGGCGGAGGCGGGCCGCGCCATCGCCGACCGCTTCACCCACCGGACCGCCCCCGACGGCACGGTGACGCTCCCCTTCACGGCGACGCTGGTGACGGCGACCCGCTGAACGCACGGGTGGCCGGTACCCGAAGGCACCGGCCACCCGTCCGCGTCACCGCTTCCGCTCACGCCTCCGCGGTGGCGGGCTCCGGAGAGCTCTGCATCACCACACGGCTGCCGGCCAGGGACGGCTGGTCCTGCACCGGAGTGAGCCGCTTGCCGAGCCGCAGCGCCAGGAACGTGATGCCCAGCGAGAACAGCAGGAAGGTCACGATGTACGGCCCGTGCAGCGCGGCACCCATCGGCCCGCCCACGGCCGGCCCGACGGCCAGCGCGAGCTGCTTGACCAGCGCGAACGCGGAGTTGTACGTCCCCACCATCCCGGCCGGCGCCAGATCGGCGACCAGCGGGGCGACGGTCGGCGACAGCATCGACTCACCGAGCCCGAACAGCGCGTACGTCGAGATGAACGCGGCGGTCGCCATGGCCTGGCTCCCGTGCCCGAGCCCCGCGTATCCCGCGGCGATCCAGGCGACGGCCCAGATGATGCCGACGGCGGCGATCACGCGCGACCGCTTCCGGCGCTCCACGAACTTCAGGACGGCGAACTGCGCGACCACGATCATCGCCGTGTTGGCGGCGAGCGCGATGCCCAGCGTGGACGGCGAGATCCCGGCGGCCTCGACGCCGTACGCGCTCAGCCCCGACTCGAACTGTCCGTAGCAGGCGAAGAACAGCACGAACCCGAGCACGCACAGCTGCACCATCGCCCGGTGCCCCATCAGCGTCCGCAGCCCGCCCTTGGCCTCGCCCTTCGGCACGCCCTCGCCGAGGGACGGCGCGTGCGGCATCCGCACGGTCAGCACGATGGCGGCCAGCACCAGGAACATCACGGCCTCGATGCCGAACAGCCGCAGGAAGCTGCCCGCGTTGTTCTCGTCGACGATCTGGCCGCCGATGAGGCCACCGATGCCGAGGCCCAGGTTCTGCAGGAAGAACTGCATGGCGAAGGACCGCGTCCGCGTCTCGGGCGTCGAGCACCACACGATCATCGTCGCGAGCGCGGGCTGCAGCACCGCGGTGCCCGCACCCAGCACCGCCGCGGCGGCTATCGCCGTCGGCTCACTGCTCGCGAGCCCCAGCCCGACCGCACCCACCGAGGCCACGACGGAGGCCGCCACCAGCACCGGCAGCGGTCCGCGCCGGTCGATGGCGCGCCCGGTGAAGGGCAGGACGACCAGGGCGGCCATGGCAAAGGCGGCCAGCACGATGCCGGCCGCACCGGCACCAAGATCTCGGACCTCCGCCACGTACACGTAGAGGAACGGAACCGTGAAGCCGATGCCGAACGCGCTCAGCGCGCTGCCCACCTGAATCCGGCGCATCGCCGCGCCCATCGCCCTGGTCACTTTCACCTGCCCTTTCGCAGTCAGAGGTTACGTCTGAAGACTTCGAACCTAAAGTTAGAAGCTAAACAATACACAGAGAAGGACTTCAACGCCAACCACTTGCGTGCCATACTGCGCGGCATGGCGGACACCCCCGGCGGGCCGACAGCCGAGCCGACCCTCGAAGAGCAGATCGCGGCGTACCAGCGCGAGTTCCGGGACCTCGACCCCCAGGTCGAGCAGATCGTCTCCGCGCTGGGCAGGCTCAATCGCCGGATGAACGTGGCGTACGGCCGCCAGACCTCGGAGATCGGCATCAGCAACGCCGACTGGGAGGTCCTCAAGGCGCTGGTCCTCTCCGGCGCCCCGTACCGGATGGGCCCCGGCGACCTGGCCAAGCGCCTCGGTCTGACCCCCGCCGCGATGACCCACCGCATCGACCGGATGGTCCAGGAGGGTCTGGTCACCCGCGACCGCGACGAGAACAACCGGGTGCGCGTGATCGTCGAGCTGACGGACGAGGGCCGGGAGAAGTGGCTGGAGGCGATGCACCTCGCCTCCGCCTTCGAGGAGGACCTCCTCCAGGACCTCACCCCGACCGAGCGCGGCGTCCTCGGCGAGGTCCTCACCCGGCTCCTGCGCCGCGTGGAGGACGCCCAGCCGGACGCCGGCGGGCGTCTCAACGACCTCGACTGAAGTTCACAAGGGTGGGGGTTGACACAGCCCCACCTGGTCCGTAAGGTTCTTCGGGTTGCCACAGAGCCGTAACGGTTCTGCGACAGCACCCTCCGCCGCTGAAGCGGCACTCAAACCACCAGCACGATCTCCCAACGGGACTGATTTCGGCATGTCCGAATTCATTTCGAAATTGGGTTGCGGCTGTCCTGATCGGTCCGATTAGGAACTGCCGAGCAGATCCGCTAAAGTTTGGGACGTCGGAACGGCTCAACAGCCGCGAAGACAAACCCCGTTGACTGGGAATCAGGCCCGAAAGGATCTGATAGAGTCAACACCGCAGGAAGGCCGAAAGGCCGGAAAGCGAAAAGCAAG
>NZ_JAMOLN010000026.1 GCF_024448165.1 Streptomyces longispororuber | reverse complement strand
GGGAGGCGGAGCGGGCCGGCACCGGGGGACTGCTCGCCCAGGCGTCCGTGGACCTGCTGCGCGGGCCGGCGTCGGACGTCGCCGCGTGGGTCGACTTCGAGCTGCGTTCGGCCGAGTACTACGGTCTGCTCGGCGAGATCAGCGGGCGGGCGCCCGACACGGCGGCCGTCGAAGGGTTCCTGCCCGAGGGGATCGCCGGGCAGGTCCACGGCCAGCACCTGGTGGACGACCGGCTGAAGGTGTCGCTGCGCGGCTACCAGGCGTTCGGGGCGCGGTTCGCGCTCGCCCGGCGGCGCGTCGTCCTCGGCGACGAGATGGGGCTCGGCAAGACGGTGCAGGCGATCGCCGTGCTGACGCATCTGGTGGCCGAGGGGCAGAGCCACTTCATGGTCGTCTGCCCGGCGAGCGTGCTCGTCAACTGGACCCGGGAGATCGAGGCGCGCAGCGCCCTGCGCGCCGTCCCGCTGCACGGGCCCGGCCGGGCGGACGCGTTCGCCGACTGGAAGGGGCGGGGCGGGGTCGCCGTCACGACGTTCGACGCGCTGCGCGGGTTCCCGGTGCCGGGTGGCGGGGAGCTGGGGATGCTGGTCGTCGACGAGGCGCACTCCGTGAAGAACCCGCTGACCCTGCGAGCCCGGGCCGTCGCCGAGTGGGCCGCGCGCTGCGAGCGGGTGCTCCTCATGACGGGTACGCCGATGGAGAACCGGGTCGCCGAGTTCCGCGGCCTAGTCCGGCTGCTCGACGCCGGCCTCGCGGACCGGCTCGACGGTGATGCCGGACTCGCGGGCTCGGTGGCCTTCCGCAAGGCGGTCGCGCCGGTCTATCTGCGGCGCAACCAGGAGGACGTGCTGACGGAGCTGCCCAGTCTCCAGCACACCGACGAGTGGGAGGAGCCGAGCGAGCGGGACGAGGCGGCGTACCGGGACGCGGTCCGCGCGGGGAACTTCATGGCGATGCGCCGCGCCGCGTACGCACACCCGGAGGGGTCGGCGAAGCTGCGGCGGCTGCGCGACCTGGTCCGGGAGGCCGCCGAGAACGGTCTGAAGGTGGTGGTGTTCTCGTACTTCCGGGACGTCCTGGACGCGGTGCACGGGGCCCTCGAAGCCGGCGCGGACGGCCCGGTGTTCGGCCCGCTCACCGGCGCGGTCCCGCCCGCCCGCCGGCAGGCGCTCGTCGACGCGTTCTCGGCAGCTGCCGGGCCCGCGGTCCTGGTGGCCCAGATCCAGGCGGCCGGGCTCGGCCTCAACATCCAGGCGGCCTCCGTCGTGATCCTGTGCGAGCCGCAGATCAAGCCGACCCTGGAGCACCAGGCCGTGGCCCGGGCCCACCGCATCGGCCAGCTCCGCCCGGTGCGCGTGCACCGGCTGCTCGCTCCCGGAGGCGTGGACGAGCGCATGGTCCGGATACTGACGGACAAGGCCCGCCTCTTCGACGCGTACGCCCGCCGCAGCGCCGTGGCCGAGGCGACCCCGGACGCCCTCGACGTCTCCGACACGGATCTGGCCCGCCGCATCGTCGAGGAGGAACAGGCCCGCCTGGGCCTGGCCGACGGACCGGACGGCTCCGCCTCCGGACACGCTCCGCAGTCACCGCCCGCCCCGGCGCCCGAACAACCGCCCCCGTAGCCGCAGTTCACACCCCCGGACTCGAACGCCCGCGCAAGGAACGCCACTTCCGGGTGATAACCACCCGTGACGGTGAACCGTCCCCCCGCCGCTCCGCATCATCACCCATGTCCGCATCCGCGCCAGCCGCCCGCACCATCCGCCCCTACGGGCAGCGCAGACGAGGGGGAACCCATGACAGCCGACGACCTCGACGGTGACGACGGACGTCGGTGGGCGCTGCGGGAGCTGATGGCCGAGCGGCGGCAGGCCCTCGGCCTGAGCGTGGCGCAGGCCGCCCGCGCCGTGGGGCTCGCCCCACGCCCGTACGCCGACCTGGAGCACGGCGTCCCGCCCGGCCTGGCGCTCGACCGGCTCAAGACGGTGGCGGACGTCCTGGGCATGACGGGTGCGCTGCGCGAGACGTTCCTGCTGCTCACGGCGGAGCCGGGCGTGACCCCGTACGACCTGGTCGAGCGGCGCGCGCCGACCGTCGAGGAGGTCGCGCACATCGACCTGATGGACCCGAACTCGGCCCTGATCACGGACCACGCGTGGAACGTGCTCGCGGCGAACGCCGCGGTGGCCCGGCTCTTCACCGACCCCGCGCGGACGCCGCGCCGCGACCGCAACCTGGTCCTGTGGCTCTTCACCGGGGACGCGGCGGAACGGTTCACCGACATCGACGAGGTCCGCGCCGACGCCGTCGCCCGGGTCCGCGCGGCCCTCGGTCACATCCCGGCCGACCCGGCCCTGCGCACCCTGGCCGGCCGGATCGCCGCGGACCCGGCCGGCGCCCGGCTGTGGCGCCGCCGCGCGCCGCGGTTGCCCGCGGAGGCGTACCCGCGCAGGCTGCGGCACCCGCTGTACGGCGAGGCGTCGATCCTGGTGACGACGTCCCGGCTGCCCGGCGGACTGCAGCTGGTCGTGCACCACGCCGCCCATCTGATCGGCGGCACGGCGCACGCCCACTGACATCGCCCTTCGGGTACCGCGCGCGGTCAGTGCTTCTTCGCGCCGGCGACGAGGGCGGCCCGGATCGCGTCGTAGGCGGGCTTGTGCCGCAGGTCCTCGTCCCAGGGCAGGGCGGCGCCCTCGCCGTCGAAGACGGCGGGGATCCACGAGTGCCGGTCGGAGTAGCCCCACACGGTGATGCCGACACACCGCTTCACGGCGAGGCAGGCGCTCGTGACCTGGCCGTACCAGTCGGCCTGCTGGGCCAGCTTCGCCTCGTCCGCGGGCAGGATCATGCGGATGTCGAGCTCGGTGAACGCGACGTCGACGCCGAGGTCGGCGAAGCGCTGGAGGTTCTCCTCGATGCCGGCCGGCAGCCCGTACTGGAGCGCCAGGTGACCCTGCAGACCGAAGCCGTCGATCGGGACGCGGTCCGCCTTGAGCTGCTTGATCAGCGCGTAGTACGCGTCCGACTTCGCGCCGAGCCCGTCGACGTTGTAGTCGTTGAGGTACAGCTTGACCTTGGGGTCGGCGGCACGGGCCCAGCGCAGCGCGTCGGCGATGTAGCCGGGGCCGATGGTCTTGTAGAAGATGTTCTCGCGGTAGGTGCCGTCCTCGTTCATGATCTCGTTGGCGACGTCCCAGGCGAAGACCTTGCCGCGGTAGTGCTTGACCACCTGGGTGATGTGGTTCTTGAGGATCGAGCGCAGTTCGTCGGCGGTCCAGGTGCCCTCGGTGAGCCAGCTCGGCAGCTGGCTGTGCCACAGCAGGGTGTGCCCGCGCACCTTCAGTCCGTTGGCCCGGGCGTAGTCGACGATCTCGTCGCCCGGGGCGAAGTCGAAGACGCCGCGCTGGGGTTCGGTGGCGTACCACTTCATGGCGTTGCCGGGGGTGGTGGCGCCGAACTCGCGGCCGAGCAGGTCGGCGTACGCGGTGTCGGCGAGCTCCGGGTTGTCGACGGCGGAGCCGAAGTAGCGGCCGCTCTCCCGGGCCAGGTCGTCGAGCGTCCGTGCCGGGTGCTTCGCATCGGCGTCCGCCTGGGCCGACGGGGCCGCGGCGAGGCCGAGCAGCAGGGCCGTCGCCGCGAGGGCGGCGCCGGCGGCGGATCTGGTGCGGGTGCTGCGGGCGGATCGGGTGGACGTGCGCATGGTGCGGCTCCTCAGCTCGATGAGATCCCGACTCGCGGGGAGGGGCGGATCGTTGTCCTTGCGCGGCAGGGCATCGGCGCACCGGCCGGTGCGCCGTTCGTTCGTGGGCCGGGCGCCACAGGGACGTCGTGACGCCCGGCGGTTCGGGGTGCCTCAGGGAGGGGGCGGTTTACTTGACGCGCAGTTCGCAGCGCAGCCGCCGCTCGTGCCCGACCTCCCGCTCCGCCCCGGTGAGGGTGAGGGAGACGGTGTGGTGGACGCGTTCGCTGGACGCGGCGACCCGCAGTTCCAGGGCGCCCGGCTCGACGACCCGGCGGCCGTCGGCGCCGGTGTACGCGGCGAGGTCCGCCGGGAACGTGGCGTGCACCTCGGCGCTCGCCCCCGCGTCGAGCGGGACGCGGGCGTAGCCGACGAGCCGCACCTCGGGCCGGGCGACGGTACCGACCGGGTCGTGGAGGTAGAGCTGGACGACCTCGGTGCCGGGGCGGTCGCCGGTGTTGCGGACGGTGAGGCGCACGGTGGCCTCGCCGTCGGTGGACAGTTCGGGGGCGTCGCACTGCGGGGTGTCCCAGGCGAACGTGGTGTACGACAGGCCGTGGCCGAACGGGTAGAGCGCGGTCGGGTCGACGTTGCTGGGATCGCCGCGGCGGCCGAGCGGCGGCGCGAGGTACGGCGCGGGCTGGCCGCCGGGAGTGCGCGGCACGCCGATCGGCAGCCGCCCGGAGGGCTCGACGCGCCCGGACAGGACTCCGGCGACGGCGGGGCCGCCCTCCTGCCCCGGGAAGAACGCCTGGACGACGGCGGCGGCGCGGTCGGCCCAGCGGCCGAGCGCGTAGGGCCGCCCGCTGAGGACGACCAGGACCACGGGCACACCCGAGCGGAACACCTCGTCCAGCATCTCGGCCTGCCCATAGGGCAGTTGAAGGTCCTCGGCGTCGCAGCCCTCACCGGAGGAGCCGCGTCCGAACAGACCCGAGCGGTCACCGACGACGGCCAGGCACACGTCGGCGTCCGCCGGGTCGTCGCGGAGGACGGCGCCGGGCAGCTCCGCGCGGAGCGCCTCGGCGAACGTCGGCACCTCGACCCCGGCGGGGAGCTCGGGGTGGTTGACGCCGACGTGCCGCGGGAACGTGTAGCAGCCGAGCATCGCGGCCTGTTCGTCGGCGAGCGGCCCGGCCACGGCGATGCGCACCCCGTCGGCCAGCGGCAGCACGCCCCCCTCGTTCGCGAGCAGCACGACGGACTCCTGCGCCACCGTCCGGGCCAGGTCCCGCATCTGGGGCGGGTTCAGGTCGACGGGCGCCTCCCCGGCGACCGGCTCCCAGCCCGGGTCGAGCAGGCCGAGTTCGCACTTCTGGGTGAGGACGCGCAGCGCAGCGCGGTCGAGCAGGTCCTCGGGGACGCGGTCGGCGGCGGGCAGGCAGCGCGCGGCGGGCAGTTCGACGTCGACGCCGGCCGCGAGGGCGAGCCGGGCTGCTTCCCCCTCGGAGGCGGCGATCTTGTGGGCGGACTCCAGGAACGCGATGCCGAAGTAGTCGGCGACGACCGTGCCGGTGAACCCCCAGTCGTTCCGCAGGAGTCGGGTGAGATGGCCGGCGTGGGCGTGGCCGGGAAGACCGTCGATGTCGTTGTAGGCGGCCATCACGGAGCGGGCCCCGCCCTCGCGCAGCGCCATCTCGAACGGGGGCAGGATGACGTCGGCGAGCTCGCGCGGGCCGAGCGGGGCGGGTGCGTGGTTGCGGGCGCCGCGCGAGGCCGAGTACCCGGCGAAGTGCTTGAGCGTGGCGACGATGCCGGCGGCCTCCAGACCGCGCACGTAGGCGGTACCGATGGTGCCGACCAGGTACGGGTCCTCGCCGATGGACTCCTCCGTGCGGCCCCAGCGCGGGTCCCGTACGACGTCGAGGACGGGGGCGAGACCCTGGTGGATGCCGACCGCGCGCATGGACGTGCCGATGGCCTCGGCCATCTCGGTGATCAGGGCCGGGTCGAAGGTGGCGCCCCAGGCGAGCGGCGTCGGGAAGACGGTGGCCTGCCAGGCGGCGAAGCCGGTGAGGCACTCCTCGTGGGCGAGCGCGGGCACGGCGAACCGGTTGCCCTCGCGGATCCGGTGCTGCAGTTCGGCGAGCCGGGCCGCGCCTTCGGCCGGTTCGACGGGGACGGTGCCGAAGGGCCGGGTCAGCTGGCCGAGACCGTGCGGGAGCAGGGCGTCGAGGACCGCGCTCTCGGCGACGTACGTGTGCTGTCCGGGCGCCACGGCGGCGGTGTCGGTGTCGATGTCGGCGCCCAGCCACACACTGCAGAGCTGGGCCTTCTTCTCCTCGCTGGTCATCCGGGCGAGCAGGTCGGCCGCCCGGACCTTCGCGGGCAGGCTGGTGTCCTGCCAGGGCTGGACCATGGAACTCCTCAAGTGCGGTACGTGCAGGGGTGGTGGCGAATCCGCGACGCTGCGGCTCAGCCCTTGGTGGCGCCCATCGTGATGCCCCCGATGAGCTGCCGTTCGGCCACCGCGTAGAACGCGAGGGCGGGCACCATGGCGAGGACGAGGTAGGCGAAGACACGGGCGATGTCGGCGGCGTACTGCCCCTGGAACTGCTGGACGCCGACCGGGATCGTCCACCAGGTCTCGTTGCTGAACACCAGGAGCGGCAGCAGGAAGTTGTTCCAGCTGCTCACCACGGCGAGGACGGACACGGTGCCGAGCGCCGGACGGGCCATCGGCAGCAGGATCCGCCAGAAGAAGCCGAACGGGGAGCAGCCGTCGAGGGTGGCCGCCTCCTCCAGTTCGCCGGGGATCTGCCGGAAGAAGCCGCGCAGGATGACGATGGTGATGGGAAGGCCGAACGCGGCCTGCGGCAGGATCACCCCCCACGGATTGTCGAGGAGCCCGAAGGTGCGCAGCAGGATGAACAGCGGCAGGATCGCCACCGCGAACGGGAACATCAGGCCCATGGTGAAGAGCGTGAACAGCAGCTCCCGCCCCCGATAGGCGAACCGGGCCAGGGAGAACGCGGCGAGGGCCGCCGCCCCCACGGTGAGGACGGTCGTGCCGATGGCCACCAGGGTGGACGAGCCGAGCATCCGCCAGAAGGAGCTCGACGCGAGGATGTCGGTGTAGTTGGACGTCACCCACGGCGAGGGCAGGCCGAAGGGGTTGCTGGAGAGCTGGTCGGTGGACTTGAAACCGGACACGAGGGCGTAGAGCAGCGGCGTCACCATGACGATGCCGACCAGCCACACGATCAGGTACAGGGGCACCTTGCCGAAGCGCCGGCGGCCCACCGCGTCGGGGGCGCTCATCGGGTGGCTCGCATGTTCGTGAGGGCTCCTTCGGTGTCGCGACGCAGCACGAAGCGCTGGTAGGCGATGGCGAAGACGAGGCTGATGAGGAACAGCGCGATGCTGAGCGCGCTGGCGTAGCCGATCTGGTAGCGCTTGAACCCGTACTGGAACAGGGTGATGGCCATGGTCTCGGAGGCGTGGTCGGGGCCGCCCGCCGACGTCACCCACACCAGGTCGAAGAGCTGGATGGCGCCGATGACCGACAGGAACGCGCTGATCCGGACGGTCGGTCCGAGCAGCGGCAGGGTGATGTACCGGAAGCGCTCCCAGGCGTTCGCGCCGTCGATGCGGGCGGCTTCGTGCAGTTCGGCCGGGATGCCCTGGAGCCCGGCCAGGTAGAGCATCATGTGGAAGCCGAAGTACTTCCACGTCATGACGAGGAACAGGGTCGGCATGACGGTGGACTGGTCGGCGAACCAGAGCCCGCCGAGTCCGTCGAGGCCGATCGCGCCGAGCACCTTGTCGGCGAGCCCGTCGTCCGGCGCGAAGATCATGGAGAACAGGACGCCGGTGATCACTTCGGACAGCACGTACGGGGCGAAGAACAGCATCCGGTAGACGGCGCGTCCGCGCAGCTTCTGGTTGAGCAGGACCGCCATGGCGAGCGCGAACGGCAGCTGGATCAGCACCGAGAAGCCGACCAGGAGCAGACCGCGCCACAGGTCGCCGAGGAAGACCGGGTCCTTGATCAGACGGCTGTAGTTGTCGAGTCCCGTGTAGTCCGTGGGAGACCCGAACCCGCCCCAGTTGAAGAGGCTGACGTACAGCGCGTACATGATCGGGGCGAGGACCAGCGCGCCGAACAGGATCAGGGCGGGCAGGGTGAAGGAGACGGCGGTCAGCCAGTCGGTGACGCGCCGGACGAGCGGGCGCCGGTTGCCGGGTGCGCCGCCCGGCGCCTCGACGGTGGCGTCCCGCGCGTCCTCTACGAAGGTCGAAGTCATCGTCTCTTACTGGCTCTTGGCGACCTGGGTGACCGAACGGGCCACCTGCTCGGGCGACTTGGATCCGGCGATGAGGGCGGCGGTGGAGTCGTTGATCTCCTGCCCGACGGCCGGCGGGTAGGCCTGGTCGAGGTAGAGCTGGAAGCCGGTGGACTTGCCGAGCATGTCCGAGACGGCCGTGAGGTTCGGGTCGGTCAGGGCGCTGGTGGCGTCCTTGACGACCGGGATCATGTTGGCCTTGGAGACGAGGATGCGGTCGGACTCGGCCGTCATGAAGAAGTTCAGGAAGTCGACGGCGGCCTTCGGCGCTCCCTTGCGGACCGCGTAGCCGCCGCCTCCGCCGAACACGTCCGTGACGGCGCCCTGGCCGCCGGCCACCGAGGGGAAGGAGAAGAAGCCGAGGTCCTTGCCGATGCCCTTGCCCGCGTCGGCCTGCACGACGGGCGCCCACTGGCCCATCAGCTCCATGGCCGCCTTGCCGTTGCCCATGGTGGCGGCCTCCCCGTTCGGGGTGGAGTAGGCGGCGCCGAGGAACCCCTTCTGGAACGGCTTGAGCGCGACGAGTTCCTTGAGGTGCTCGCCCGCCTTGACGAAGTCGTCGCCGGTGAAGTCCTTGGCGTCGGCGGCCTTCTGCATGCCGTCGACCCCGGCGATCCGCATCGACAGGTACGACCAGAAGTACATGCCGGGCCACTTCTCCTTGCCCGCGAGGGCGATCGGCGTGATGCCCGCGGACTTCAGCTTCCTGACCGTGTCGAGGTAGTCGTCCCAGGTGGTCGGCGGCGCGCTGATGCCGGCCTTCTTGAAGAGCGCCTTGTTGTACCAGAAGCCGACGGCGCCGATGTCGAAGGGCATCGCGTACGTCTTGCCGTCGAACTGGTAGGGCTTGACCGAGGCGGGCACCATCGTGTCCAGCGTGGTCTTGACGGGCTCGCTGAGGTCCTCGACGAGGCCCGCGTCGATCTGCTGCTTGAGGACTCCGCCACCCCAGGTGTGGTAGATGTCCGGAAGCTTTCCGGAGCTGGTCAGCGCCGTCATCTTCGACTTGTAGGCGTCGTTCTCCAGCGTGACGAGCTTGATGCGCACCTTGGGGTTCTTGGCCTCGAACGCCTTCGCCCGCTCGGGCCAGATGCTCTTCGACGGCTCCGTGGTCTGGATGTTCCACCATTCGACGACGGTCCGGCCCGAACTGTCCTTCCCGCCGTCGGAGTCGGAGCCGCCGCACGCGGTGAGCGCGGCGGCCCCGAGACCGGCCGCCGAGGCGGTACCGAGGAAACGACGGCGGGAGAACGTGAACGGAGCAGTGGCTCGCATGGCGCACCTTCCGGAAGCGATCCGATAATTATCGGGAGACGGCCACGGAAGCTACGGAAAGGGAAACGGGGTGTCAACGGCCTTGACAAAAAAGGCAGTTGACACCCCGAGACGGAATCCCCGGTTCTGCTCGGATCGCGGCCGGCGCTACACCTCGCGCGGCGCCGCCGTACTGGCCCTGACCACCAGTTCCGTCGCCAGCTCGACGCGCGGCGAGGCGGGCGCGACGGACCGGGCGAGGTCGAGGACGGAGCGGGCCGCCAACTTGCCCATTTCCGCGAGTGGTTGGCGGACCGTGGTGAGCGGCGGCGCCGACCAGCGCACCTCGGGCAGGTCGTCGAAGCCGACGACGCTCATGTCCTCGGGCACCCGCAGACCCCGCCGGCGCAGCGCCTCGATCGCGCCCAGGGCCATCTGGTCGCTGGAGGCGAAGACGGCCGTGGGTGGTGCGGCCAGGTCCAACAGCGCGTTGCAGCCGGTGAATCCGGACTCGTGGTAGAAGTCGCCGGGCACGATCAGCCCGTCCTCGACCGGCACCCCCGCCACGTCGAGCGCGGCCCGGTAGCCGTCGAGCCTGGCCCGCGAGCACAGCAGCCGGGGCGGGCCCTCGATGAACCCGATCCGGCGGTGTCCGAGCCCGAGCAGGTGCTCCGTCGCCGCCATCCCGCCCGCCCAGTTGGTGGCGCCCACGGTCGCCGCGTCCGTCGCGGGCGATCCCGCCGGATCGATCACCACCAACGGCACGCCGAGGCGCCGGAGCTCCTCGTGCAGGCCGGGTTCGAGCACGGACGTCACCAGGATCACACCGTCGGACGCGCGGGCCCGCAGATTGGTCATCCACTGCCGCGCGGCACCCGCCCGGTCGTGGATCGCGGAGACCACGGTGCCCACGCCGGCCTCGTGCGCGACCTCCTCGACACCGCGGATGATCTCCACGGCCCAGGGGCTGTCCAGATCGTTGAAGACCAGGTCGAGCAGGGCCGCCCGGTCACCGGGCGCGGGCGGGCGCCGTCGGTATCCGTGCCGGTTCAGCAGGTCCTCCACCCGGGCCCGGGTGGCCGGTGACACGTCGGAGCGCCCGTTCACGACCCGGGAGACCGTCGGGACCGAGACGCCGGCCTCCCGCGCTATCTCGGTGATCGTCACCTTGCCCGGCCCGTCCGCGCTCTGCGTGGCTGCCTTGCCCTTGCCGCCGTCGCGGGCCACGTACCCCACCTCCATCACACCGTGCGCCCGAAAGATCTCCGGACGCCTTCCGGAAAACCGTAGGTCATGCCGTCAACCGCACGCCGGACGCGTCGGCACTCTGTCCGACCGGCCGAACGTCCGGCCTCGAACTTACGCGTTCCGCGCCGCCCGTACCCCACGCAGCCAGGCGAGTTGACGTCGTACGTGCACGGCGTCGCCGCCCTCGTGGCCATTGAACGGGTAGGCGTGGATCTCCCGCTCGGGGGCCTCCCCGGTGAGTTCGCCGTAGCGGTGGTACGCGGCGTACGCGCCGCTCGGCGGGCACACCGTGTCGCGCAGGCCGACGCCCAGGTGCAGCGGCGCGCGGGCCCGGCGGGCGAACGAGATGCCCTCGACGTACGAGAGCGTCCGGTAGGCGGCGTCCTCCGCGCCCCGGTGCACGGCGAGGTAGGCGGCGATCTCTCCGTAGGGCCCGTCGTCCGTGAGGTCGAGGGCGCGCCGGATGCCGCACAGCAGCGGCGCCGTGATCAGCGCGGCCGCGAGATCCGGGACGAGTCCGGCGACCGCGAGGGCCACTCCCCCGCCCTGGCTGTTGCCGACGGCGGCGACCCGCGCCGGATCGGTGCCCGGCAGGGCGCGCAGCGCGGCGACCGCGCCCACCGCGTCGGTGATCAGGCGCCGGTAGTGGAAGTCGTGCGGGTCGAGCAGCCCGCGCACGGCGGGCCCGGGGCCGCCGGCGGCGTGCGCGTGCGGATCGGGGGTCGCGCCGCCGTTGCCGTACTGGTCGCCCTGCCCGCGATTGTCCATGAGCAGATGCGCGTATCCGGCGTTCACCCAGGTGAGGCGCTCGTGCGGCATACCGCGGCCACGCCCGTACCCGGCGAACTCCACCACGCCCGGCAGGAGTTCGGGGGTGTCCGCGGGCCGGGTGTACCAGGCGTGGACGGGGTCGCCGCCGAAGCCGCGGAAGGTGACGTCCCAGCTCTCGACGAGGGTCAGGCCGGTCTCGATCCGCTCGGCGCCGATCAGTGGTTCGGGGTGCGCCGCGGACTTCAGCGTGGTCTGCCAGAAGGCGTCGAAGTCGGCGGGTTCGTCCGGCTCGGGGCGGTGGCGCTCCAGCTGGTCGAGCGGGAGGTCGAAGGCGGGCACGGGCACCTCACAGCGCGTCGGGGGTGCAACTCCCGTGGCGGCAGCCCCCATTGACAGGGGTCGGGAGCGGCTTTAGGTTGCGGCGACGTTACCGGAAGATTCCTGAAAGTTCTCGGTCCGCCTTTCCCTGCCCTTGAGCGCCACAGCGCGCTCCCGAGCATGCCCGTGTGACGAAAGGCCCTGCATGAGTACGTCCACCACGACGGGCAGCCCGCCCCGAACCGAACCCGCCCAGGACCCGCCACCGCCGCACAGCACCCCGTCGGGCAAGCGCACCTGGCGCCAAGCAGTGCGCCGCGACTGGCAGTTGTACTCCCTGGCGGTCCTGCCGATCCTGTTCTTCCTCGTGTTCCGCTATCTGCCGATGATCGGCAACGTCATCGCCTTCCGCCGCTTCGAGCCGGGCGGCTCGATCCTCGGCGAGGAGTGGGTGGGCCTTCGCTACGTGGACATGTTCCTCAGCGACCCCGCCTTCTGGCAGGTCTTCCGGAACACGCTCTGGATGGGTCTGCTGACCCTGCTGTTCTGCTTCCCCGTGCCGATCGTCCTGGCGCTGCTGCTCAACGAGGTCCGCCGCACCGCGTTGAAACGTTTCGTTCAGTCGGTCTCGTATCTGCCGCACTTCCTGTCGATCGTGATCGTCGCCGGCATCACGATGCAGATGCTGGCCACGGACGGCCCGGTCAACCACGCCCTGACGACGTTCGGGCACGACCCGATCCGGTTCATCCAGGAGCCCGAGTGGTTCCGGACGATCTACGTCGGTTCCGAGGTCTGGCAGACGGCCGGCTGGGGCACGATCCTCTATCTCGCCGCGCTGAGCACCATCGACGACGACCTGTACGAGGCCGCCCGCATCGACGGCGCGAACCGCTGGCAGCAGACCTGGCACGTGACGCTGCCCGGCATCCGCCCGACCATGATGACGCTGCTGATCCTGAACACCGGCACATTCATGGCGGTCGGCTTCGAGAAGATCATGCTGCTCTACAACCCGCTGACGTACCCGACGGCCGACGTCATCTCGACGTATCTGTACCGCACGGGCATCGAGTCGAACTCCTTCAGCTACGCCGCGGCGATCGGCCTGTTCGAGGCGGTCATCGGCCTCGTACTGATCACGTCGGCGAACCAGATGTCGCGCAAGACGGTGGGGACGAGCCTGTGGTGAACGCACGCGTACCGGCGAACCGTGCCTCGGTGAAACGTGCCGCGGTGAGCCGTGCCTCGGTGAACCGGCCGACCCGCGGCTACCGCGTCTTCCAGGGCGTCAACGGCATCGTCCTGACCCTGGTCGTGGCCGTCACCCTGTACCCCTTCCTCAACATCATCGCCCGCTCCTTCAGCGGTGAGCGGCAGATCAGGGCGGGCGAGGTCACGCTGTGGCCGAAGGACTTCAACCTCACCACGTACCGGATCGTCTTCGGCGACGGCACGTTCTGGCGCTCGTACGGGAACACCGTGCTCTACACGGTCGTCTCCACCGTCGTCGCCATGACGCTGACGACGGTCTACGCGTACGTCCTGTCGAAGAAGGACCTGCGCGGGCGCGGGGCGCTCATCGGGATCGCCGTGTTCACGATGTTCTTCTCCGGCGGCCTGATCCCCAACTACGTACTGATCACCAGCCTCGGCCTGAAGAACTCGATCTGGGCGATCGCCCTGCCGAACGCGATCAGCGTCTTCAACCTCCTCGTGATGAAGGCGTTCTTCGAGAACATGCCGGGCGAGCTGGAGGAGGCCGCCCAGATCGACGGGCTGAGCACGTACGGGATCCTGTGGCGGATCGTGCTGCCGCTGTCGAAGGCCGTCATCGCGACGATGCTGCTCTTCTACACGGTGTCGTTCTGGAACTCGTGGTTCTCGGCGTTCCTCTACATGGACCGGACCGAGCTGATGCCGGCCACGGTCTATCTGCGCAACCTCATCGCGGGCGCCACGACCGGCGGCAACGCGGGGGCCGGGACCGATCAGCTGTCGCAGGCCGCCGCGAACATCCAGTCGGTGACCATCGTGCTCACGGCGCTGCCGATCCTCGCCGTCTACCCGTTCGTGCAGCGGTACTTCGTCTCGGGCGTGATGCTCGGCGCGGTCAAGGGCTGACCCCACTCGCCCGTCTTTCCCACCTCACCACCCCCACCGGCCTTACTCAGCAAGGGAGTTCACGTGACGAACCATGGTCAGCTGTCGAGAAGGTCGCTCCTGGCCGCGGCGGGATTCGCGGGTCTCTCGGCCCTCACCGGCTGCGGCAGCGGTGACGACGGCGGCGACTCCAAGGACCTGTCGAAGAAGCAGGACGGAGCGATGAAGAACTACCGCGCCGGTGAGCAGTTCAAGGCCACCAAGGCGCTGTCGATCTCCCTGCTGCACAACAACAACCCGGTGTATCCGACGAAGAAGGACTGGCTCTTCTGGCAGGAGCTCACCAAGCGCACCGGTGTCACGCTGAAGCCCGTCGACGTGCCCCTGAGCGACTACGAGAAGAAGCGCAGCCTGCTGATCGGTTCGGGTGACGCGCCGTTCCTGATCCCGAAGACGTACCACCCCTCCGAGGTCGCGTTCGTGTCGTCGGGCGCGATCCTGCCGGTCAGCGAGTACGTGCACCTGATGCCGAACTTCCGCGACAAGGTCAAGAAGTGGAATCTGGAGCCGGAGCTGGACTCCATCCGCCAGTCCGACGGCAAGTACTACCTGCTGCCGGGGCTGCACGAGAAGCCCAAGTCCGGCTACTCGATGGCCTTCCGCACCGACGTCCTGGAGAAGATCGGCGCCTCCCTGCCGACCACCTGGGACGAGGTGTACGACACCTTGAAGACGCTCAAGGACGAGTACCCCGACCGCTATCCGCTCACGGACCGCTGGAGCACGAACACGGTCTACCCCGCGGCCGCACTGGTCAGCTACCTCGGCCAGGCCCACGGCATCCACGCCGGCTGGACCTACGAGAACGTCACCTTCGACCGGAAGGCGAGGAAGTTCGTCTACACCGGCACGACCGACCAGTTCCGCCAGGTCGTCGAGTACCTGCGGAAGCTGGTCGCCGAGAAGCTCCTGGACCCGGAGAGCTTCACGCAGACCGATGACGACGCGGTGAAGAAGCTCCTCGGCGAGAAGTCGTTCGCGATCAGCGCGAATCCGCAGGAGCTCGTGCAGAACTACCGCTTCAACCTGGAGAAGCAGGTCAAGGGCGCGAAGATCGAGATGATCCCGGTGCCGGTGGGCCCCGCCGGTCCGGTGGTCCTGGACGGTATCCGCCTGGAGAACGGGGTGATGGTCTCCAGCAAGGCGCTCAAGAGCGACAACTTCGTCGCGATGATGCAGTTCCTGGACTGGCTCTGGTACTCGGACGAGGGACAGGCCTTCTGCAAGTGGGGCGTCGAGGGCGTCACGTACACCAAGTCCGGCGACTCGTACGCGCTGAAGTCCGGCATCTCCCTGATGGGTTCCGACCCCAAGGCGCCGAAGGACCTGCAGAAGGACTTCGGCTTCTTCAACGGCGTGTTCACCTACGGCGGCAGCTGGGAGCTGGTGTCGTCGTCGTTCAGCCCGGACGAGAAGAAGTTCCAGGACGCCATGGCCGAGCGGAAGCAGCTGCCGATCGCTCCGCCGCACCCGCTGGAGTCGGCGGAGCAGGAGCAGGTGACGCTCTGGGAGACGCCTCTCAAGGACCACATGAACCAGAACATGCTGAAGTTCGTGCTCGGCAAGCGTCCGATGTCCCAGTGGGAGGCGTACGTCGCCGAGGCGAAGGCGAAGAACAGCGACCGCCTCGCCGATCTGCACACCAAGGCCTACGAGCGCTACCGGAAGGACAACGGGTGACCTCCCCCTCCTCCTCCACCTCTGCCGCCGTGATCCACGTCCCGGCCGAGCCGGTCGGCCGCCTCGGCGACGCCTGGCGCGCGTGTGTGGGCACGGGCCGCTTCGACCTGGCCCTGCGCCGCGACTACCAGGACTCCCTCGCCCTGATCCAGCGTGACATCGGGTTCCGGCACATCCGCGGGCACGGCCTGCTCAGCGACAACGTGGGCGTGTACCGGCCGTACGAGTGGCAGGGCGAGCGACGCGTGCACCACGCGTTCACGTACGTCGACCAGATCGTGGACGCCTACCTGGAGATCGGCATCCGCCCGTTCCTCGAACTCGGCTTCATGCCACGGGAGTTGGCGTCGGGCGAGCAGACCGTCTTCTGGTGGGGCGGCAACGTGACGCCGCCGTCCTCGCACCGGGAGTGGGCGGACCTGGTGCGGGCGACCGTGGCGCACCTGGTCGACCGGTACGGCCTGGACGAGGTGCGGACCTGGCCGATCGAGGTGTGGAACGAGCCGGACCTGCCGATCTTCTGGCAGGACGCGGACCAGGCGGCCTACCACCGGCTGTACGAGACGACGGCACTCGCCGTGAAGGACGTCGACGCGTCGCTCCAGGTGGGCGGGCCCGGGGTCTCGCCGGGTGCGGACGACGGATGGCTGGCACGGTTCGCCGAGTTCGTGGCGGAGCGGGACCTGCCGGTCGACTTCGTGTCCCGGCACGCGTACACCTCGGGCCCCGCCCAGCGCGTGCCGTTCGGCTCCTATCAGACGCTCGCGCCGGCCGAGCGGCTCCTGGAGCAGTTCGCGGCGCCACGACAGGAGCTGAAGGGCACGGGCCTCGGCGAACTCCCGCTGCACATCACGGAGTTCAACTCGTCGTACTGCCCGGACAACCCCATCCACGACACGGCGTACAACGCGGCCTACCTGGCGCCGGTCGTGGCCGCGGGCGGCGATCTCGTGGACTCCTTCTCGTACTGGACGTTCAGCGACATGTTCGAGGAGGCCGGGGTGCCGACGGCGCTGTTCCACGGCGGCTTCGGGCTGCTGACGCACCGCCAGGTCAAGAAGCCCACCTACCACCTGTACGCGTTCATGGCCCGCCTCGGCGACGAGGTGCTCGCGCGCGGCGACGACCACCTCGTCACGCGGCACCCCGACGGCCGGATCGCGGTCCTGGCGTGGGCGGCGGCCGGCGCGGACGGCCACACGGTGCGCCTGTCGGTGCCGGCCGACGGGGACGAGGTCTTCGTGCACCGCTCGCACGTGGACGAGGACCGCGGCAACGCGTACACGGCATGGCGTCGGATGGGCAGCCCGCGCTCGCCCCGTCCGCGTCAGCTGGACCTGCTGCACGAGGCCGCCGAACCCGGCCGCTCCCACCTCCGGCTCCCCGTAAGGGAGTCGCGGGCGACCCTCGACATCACCCTGCGGCCCGACGAGGTGACGCTGGTGGAGGTCGAGCCGGTCGTGGAGGAGTCGCCGCCCTGGTGGGACGAGGGGCGCCTGCTCGGCGGCGGACCCTGGTGAGCACCGGCACCGCCGCGGCGCACTTCGGCGCGGGCCCGCTGTCGCGGGCCTGCGCCCTGGTCCACACCCTCCTGACGGTCGAGGTGCTGCTCCTCCTGACGGTGGCTCCCGGCGGTCTCGGCCTGCTCCTGCTCGGTGGCGCCCCGGGCACGCTGCCGCTGGCAGCACTGTGCCTGGTGCCGCTCGGCCCCGCCCTCGCCGCCTCGCTGTACGCGTTGCACCACCGCAGTCACGACCTGACGGAGCTGCGTCCGGCCCGCGCGTACCTGCGCGGTCTGCGCCTCAACTCGGCGGCTGCGCTGCGCCTTTGGGTCCCGCTGCTGGCCTGGCTGACGGTCATCGCCTACACCCTCACCCACTTCGCGGCCACGGGACTGCCCGGCTGGTGGGCGGGGCTGCTCGCACTGACCGGGGTGGGCGCCGTGCTGTGGGGTGCCAATTCCCTGGTGCTGCTCGCCCTCTTCCGCTTCCGCACGGCGGACACGGCGCGCCTCGCCGCCTACTTCATGCTCCGCCGGGGCGGGGCGACGGTCGGGGCGCTGAGCGCCCTGGTCGTCGCGGGCGCCGTGACGCTCTGGTTCACGGAGGTCCTCGCCCTGCTGCTCGCCCCGCCGCTGCTGCTCTCCCTGCTGCGCACCAGCCGCCCGATGATCACCGAGACCACGGAGGAGTTCACCGCATGAGCGGCGCACCCGGCACCCCGAAGATCCCGTACGGCGGGGACTACAACCCGGAGCAGTGGCCCGCGGAGGTGGCGGACGCGGACCACCGGCTGTTCACGAAGGCCGGGATCGACACGCTCACGGTGGGCGTGTTCGCGTGGTCGCTGCTCCAACCCGCCGAGGACGTCCACGACTTCGGGGTCCTGGACCGGATCCTGGACCGTGCGGCGGCGGAGGGCCGCCGGGTCGTCCTCGCCACGGCCACGGCCGCGCTCCCGCCGTGGCTGGCCCGGGCGTACCCGGACGTCAACCGGACGGACTTCGAGGGCCGCCGGCACGGGTACGGGCAGCGTCACAACTTCTGCCCGAGCTCCGCCGCGTACCGGCGCCTGTCCACCGAGCTGGCGGGGCGCCTCGCGGAGCGCTACGCGGCGCACCCGGCGCTGCTCGCCTGGCACATCAACAACGAGTACGGCGGCGCCTGTTACTGCGGGATGTGCGCCGACGCGTTCCGGGACTGGCTGCGCGACAAGTACGGCACGCTCGACGTCCTCAACGACGCCTGGTGGACGACCTTCTGGTCGCACCGCTACACGGACTGGGCCGAGATCGAGCCGCCGAGCGCGCTCACCGAGCACTGGCGCGGGCCCGACCACACCGCGTTCCAGGGGATCACGCTCGACTACCACCGGTTCATGACGGACGCGCTCCTCGGCTGCTTCCTCGCCGAGAAGGAGGCGATCCGCGCCCACAGCGCCGGCACACCGGTGACCACCAACTTCATGGGCATGTTCCGGCCACTGGACTACCACCGCTGGGCGCCGCACCTCGACTTCGCGTCGTGGGACAGCTATCCGCCGCTGGACGCGCCGCCGACCGTGCCCGCGCTCGCCCACGACCTGATGCGCGGCCTCAAGGACGGCGCGCCGTTCTGGCTGATGGAGCAGACGCCGTCGACGACGGCGTGCCGCGACGTGAACCCGCTGCGCAGGCCGGGCGAGCTGCGGCTGGCGAGCTGGCAGGCGGTGGCGCACGGCGCGGACGCCGTCCTGTACTTCCAGATGCGGGCGTCGCGGGGCGCGTGCGAGAAGTACCACGGGGCGGTCATCGGCCACGCGGGCCGCGACGACACCCGCGTCTTTCGCGAAGTGGCCGCCCTGGGCGCGGAGTTGGCGGAGCTGGGAGCAGCGACGCTCGGCGCCCGCACCCCGGCCAGGACCGCGCTGCTCTTCGACTGGGACAGCTGGTGGGCGCTGGAGATCTCGGACGGCCCGTCGCGGCTCGTGAAGTACCAGGACGTCGTGCACGCCTACTACCGGGCCGCGCGGGCGGCGGGCGCGGACGTCGACGTCGTCCCGGTGACCGCGGACCTGTCGGCGTACGACGTGGTGCTCGCGCCGGTGCTGCATCTGGTGAAGGGTGACCTCGCGGAGCGCCTGGAGGCGGTGGCGGAGCGGGGCGGCACCGTCGTGACGACGTTCCTGTCGGGGCGTGGCGACGAGCACGACCGGGCGTTCCTCACGGACGTCCCCGGCCCGCTCGGCCCGCTGACCGGCGTCCGCGTCGACGAGTGGGACTCCCGCCCGGCGGACGTCACCAACCCGGTCCGGCTCGGCGACGGGGAGTCGGGCAGGGAAGCCGCGGGCCGCCTCGTCTTCGAGATCGTCACGCCCATGGGCGTCGCGGAACCGGTCGGCACCTACACGTCCGACTTCTACGCGGGCTCCCCCGCCGTCACCCGTAACCGGTTCGGCCGGCGCGGCGGCGAGGGCTGGTACGTGGCGACCCATCTGGACGACGCGGGCACCGAGTGGGTGGTGCGCCGCGTCCTGGACCGGCACGGCCTGGTCGGACCGTACGCGGAGCACGCCGGCGTCGAGACAGCGCACCGGATCGCCCCGGACGGCCGGACCCTCCTCTTCCTCCTCAACCACACCGCGGAAGCGGTGGAGTTGACGGCGCACGCCACCGGCACGGACCTGCTCACCGGCAAGCGGACCGACCGCGGCGACCCGCTCGCGCTCGATCCGCTGGGGGTGGCGGTACTGCGCCTGGAGTGAGACGCGGCCCCCTCACAGCGCCCGGTGCATCACGTGCAGTCCCACGTATCCGTGCACCGGGTGCCGGAAGCCCTCGGGGAGGGTGCCCAGCACCTGGAGGCCGAGCGAGCGCCACAGGGCGACGGCCCTCGTGTTGGTCTCCACGACGGCGTTGAACTGCATGGCCCGGAAGCCGTCGGCCCGCGCCTGGGCGAGGACGTGCTCACCGAGCGCCCGTCCCACGCCCTGCCCGGAGTGCGCCGGGTCCACCATGAAGCTGGCACTGGCGATGTGCGACGCACCGCCGCGGTGGTTGCGGACGCTGTTGGCGGTGCCGAGGATCTCGCCGCCGGTGCCCACGGCGACGAAGGTGTGTCCCGGGGGCTGGGGGAACCACATGACCCGGGCCTGCTCCTCGGTGGTCCCGCGATCCCAGGAGAAGGTCTCCCCGGCGCGCACGATGCCCTCCATGAACGCCCACATCGCGGGCCAGTCCTCCTCGGTCGCCGCACGGACGCGCGGCGAACCGGTGGTGGCGCCGCCGGTATCGCTGGAGTCGCTGGAGTCGCTGGCGTCTCTGGCATCGCTGGTGTCACCGGCATCGCCGGCGAAGATCGCGACGGGGTCGCCGGTGTACCAGGCGTTGTCGATCCGCATCCGCCGGATCAGCCAGCGGTCTCCGTCGCGGACCAGCTCCACCGCGTAGGGGTTCTTCAGCAGGGCGAAGGTCCCGCGGTCGGCGGTGAGCAGGTGCTGGGCCTCCACCAGCGCGGTCAGGTGCGCGGTGTCGCCGTCGACGGAGATGCGCGGGTTGGTGACCTGATGGGTGGTGTCCACCCGGCCGGTGAACAGGCCGAGGATGGTGGTGACGATCGTGTCCCGGCCGACCATCAGGGGCGGCCGCCCGCCCCACTTCGCCGCCGCCGGAGCGAAGTCCAGCTCGGCGTCGACGGTGAACGAGGAGGCGAACAGATCCGGGTCCTTGAGGTCCTGCCCCAGGCCGAACCGGTACAGCGCGTCGAGGATCTCCGCCCGGTCCCGTAGTTCCGCGACGACTTTGTCGACGGCGGGGGCCGGGGCGGACACGGCGTGGTCATCAGTGACGTACATAAGGACTCCCGTGCAGGTCAGATGCGTTGTCGAGCTGTATCGACCTTCGCCGGACGAGACGGCCGATCAACACCGGTCTGTGCGATGATCGTGAAGTCCGGGTTCACGATGCGCGGTTCATGATGCGGGGGCGCGATGCTGGAGCGGCACGAACTGGACGCCTTCCTGACACTGGCGGAGGAGCTGCACTTCGGCCGGACCGCCGAGCGTCTGCACCTCTCCACCACCCGGGTCAGCCAGACCATCGCCAGGCTGGAGCGCCGGGTCGGCGTGCCGCTGTTCAACCGCACCAGCCGCCGCGTGGAGCTGACGGTGGTCGGCCGGCGGCTGGCGGAGGAGGTCCGGCCGGCCTGGTCCCTGATCGCTGCCGCGTTCAACCGGGCGGTCGACGCGGGCCGCGGCTTCACCGGCACGCTGGACGTCGCCTTCGTCGGTGCCGCGGGCGGTCAACTGCTCTCCGGGGCAGCCGAGTTGTTCCGCGGCCGGGAACCCGCCTGCGAGGTCAGGATCCGCGAGGCCCAGATGGCCGACGTGTTTCCCTGGCTCCGGGAGGGCGAGGTCGACATCGCGCTGGCCGAGGTCCCCGTGGACGAACCCGACGTCGTCTCGGGTCCCGTACTGGTGCGTGAGGCGCGCATGCTGGCCGTCCCGTCGGACCATCCCTTCGCCCGGCGCACGTCCCTGTCCCTGGAGGACCTGGCCCGGGTGCGGGTCTTCGAGCTGCCCGCCACGGTGCCGGAGTCCCTGCGCCTCCACCGCACGCCGCGCACCACGCCGTCCGGCCGACCGATCGAGCGCGGCCCCGCGACCGCGACGTTCAACGAGATGCTCACCCTCATCGGCGCGGGCCAGGGCACCTTCGTCGTCGGGGCGCAGGTCCGGCGCTACTACGCGCGCCCCGACGTCGCCTACGTCCCCATCGACGACGCACCGCCGCTGGAGTGGGCCCTCCTGTGGCGGGCGGACGCGGCGACCGCCCGCGTCCGCGCCTTCGGCGAGGCCGCCCTGCACCTGCTCGGGAGCTGACCGGGCGCCCTGCCCCTCAGTGGATGCGGCGCCCGTGCGCGTCCGGCACCCCGGAGGCGCGCAGGAAGTAGCTGTTGATCTGGTCGCGCCACTCGCGCGCGCAGCGTTCCTGCTCCGCGTACCGCTCGCTGACGCGTTCGTGCACGTCGGGACGGACCAGTCCGGCGAGCGACGCCCACACCTCGCGGGCCTCCACCACCTCCGCCACGCCCTCGAAGTGGGTGTCGTAGATGTGCTGGATCACGGTCGTGCCGCTGTGCAGCACGTGCCCGTACGGCACGTGGTGGAAGAAGAGCAGCAGGTCGTCGGGGCAGGTGTCGGCGTTCTCGTACGTCTCCCGCCACGGCTTGGCGTACTGCGCCGCGTAGCCGGTGCCGGTGGCCGCGCTGCGGTCGACGCCGATGCCCTCGCGGTCCGCGAAGTGGTACGTCCCCCAGGGGCTGTACTCGTAGCCGTCGACGCTCGGCCCGTAGTGGTGTCCCGGCTGCACCATGAAGCCGACGCCGAGGGGCGCGGTGTACTTCTCGTACGTCGCCCAGGACCCGGCCAGGACCGCGCGCAGTCCGGCGCGGAGCCGCTCGGGCTCGGCGGAGCGGTGCGGGGTGAACGTCAACTCCAGCCAGTCGCCGAGGAGTTGATCGGGGTCCGCGTCGGGGTCCCAGGCCAGGCGGCCGAACGCGTACAGGTTGAACTGGGCGAGCGGGTGGCCGGTCCAGTACGGGTCGTCGCCGGCGTTCGACACGGCGACGAGGCTGTCCGCGATGCCGCCGACGGACGGCCCTTCGGCGCCCTCCGGCCGGAAGCGCAGCACCTGCGACCACATGGGGGCGAGCGCGCACACGTGCCGCTGCTGCCCGGTGTACTCCTGGGTGACCTGCAGTTCGACGGCGACCCGGGTGTGCGGCAGGGCGCCGATGACCGGGGAGACGGGCTCGCGGACCTGGAAGTCCATCGGCCCGTGCTTGACCTGGAGGACCGCGTTGTCCCCGAACTGCCCGTCGAGCGGGGCGAAGTGGTCGTACGCGGCGCGGGCCCGGTCCGTGGTGCGGTCGCGCCAGTCCTGGGTGTGGTCGTAGACGAAGGCCCGCCAGTGGACGGTGCCTCCGTGCGGGGCGAGGGCGTCGGCGAGCAGATCGGCGCCGTCGGCGTGGCTGCGGCCGTACGCGAACGGTCCCGGCTGCCCTTCGGAGTCGGCCTTGACGACGAAGCCGCCGAAGTCGGGGACGTGCGCGTACACGTGGTCGGCTGCGGCCCGCCACCACTGCCGGACGTCCTCGTCGAGCGGGTCGGCGGTGTCGAGGCCACCGAGGAGGACGGGTGCGGCGAAGCTGACGGAGAGGTGGGTGCGAATGCCATAGACCCGCAACTCGTCGGCGATGGCCGCGACTTCGGGGATGCGGTCGGTGAGGAGGCGGGACTCGGCCGGGTGGACGTTCACGTTGTTCACGCTGAGCGCGTTGATGCCGCAGGCCGCGAGGAGCCGCCCGTAGGCGCGTATCCGGGCGAGGTCGCCGCGGGCCTTTCCGTCCTGCCAGAAGAGGGAGCCGCCCGCGTAGCCGCGCTCTACCTGGCCCATGACGGGGTGGACGTCGATGTTGTCCCAGTGGTTCAGCATGCGCTCGGCGACGGCGGGGCGGTGGGTGCGCGCGGGCGCCTCGACGAAGGCGTCCTCGCCGAGCCGGACCACCTCGAAGAAGCCGTACAGCAGGCCGGCGGGGGCGGCGGCCGTGACGGTGGTCCGCCCGGCCGTCCGCTCCAGGGTGAAGCCCTCGGGCCCTTCGTCGCCGGTGCCGTCGAGGCACAGCACCAGGTCGGCGGGCCCGTCCGCCGCGCCGCCGAACCGCGCGCGGGCGTCGGCGACCTCGGCCCGCACGGTGTCGACGAGCGGTCCCTCGCCCCGCACCTGGACGCGTCGGGAGCCGACCGCGCGGAACGCCTCGGCGGGGAGCCAGGCCGGGTCGGTCCCGGCCGATGGGCCGCTCACGACTCCGCCACGTCGAGCGCGCTGATACCGAACGCGCCCTGGACGTCACCGGGTTGGGCGCTGGTCATGGTCAGGCGCAGGCGGCTGCCGCGTACGGCGTCGAAGGTGAGGACGGTCGGCTCGCCGGACGCGGCGGCCCAGTCGATGTCGACGTCCGGCACGGGGACGTACCGTGCGCCGTCCCAGACCGCGACGTCCACGGAGCGCGGCAGGGAGTGTTTGGTGTCGACGGTGAAGGAGGCCTCGACGCGGCCGAAGGACCGCTCGTCCGCCCACTCCACGGAGACCCAGTCGGTGGGCCGCGCGCCGTTGAAGGCGGGCAGCAGGGCGGTGGCGGACTTCTGGAAGGCGTTCGACCACTGGGTGGCCGCGTCGCCGTCGAGCATCGCGGCGGGCAGGGTGGTCGGCGCGCCCGAGTAACTGGCGTCGGCCGACGGGTACTTCGGGGTTCCGGGGCCGGGGTCGGGCGCGAAGGGCTCGGTGGGCGTGACGGGTGCGCCCGCCGGTCCGGTCACCCGCACGGACGCCTTGCCCGGCTTCAGGCCGGCGGAGCGGGCGGTGACGGTGAGCGTGCCGGGCTTCGTGCCCGCGCGGACGATCGCGAGGGCAAGTCCGTGGAAGGTGGTGCGGGTGGCGGCCTGGTAGCGCTCGGCGCTCTCCTGCTGCCCGTTGTCCACGCCGGCCAACCGGCCGCCGGTCACGTCGAATTCGAGGAGGTGCGCGGCGTCGGGCACGACGACGCCCTCGGCGTCGACGACCTCGGCGGTCACGAACACCAGGGACCTCCCGTCCGCGCCGGTCGACCTGCGGTCGGCGGTCAGCCGCACCGCGTGGGGCCGGCCCGCCGTGCGCAGCACGTCCGTCGCCACGATCTTGCCGCCGCGCCGGGCCACGGCCTTCAGCTCACCGGCGGCGAACGGCACCTTCCACGTCAGGTGCAGCTTGCCGGCGCTGCCGTTCGGTGAGGTGTAGCTGCCCGGGTAGGGGCCGCCGGTGACGGTCCTGTCGTCGTGCGTGGCCTCCGTGGTCTCCAGGTAGGTCCGCCCGTCGACGGTCTTCTTCTCGTCGAAGGACCGCACGCCCAGGGAGCGGCCGTCGAGGAACAGCTCGACGTCGGCGACGTTCGCGTACGCCCACACCTCGACCTCCGCCCCGTCCTCGTGCGTCGTCCAGTCCATGGGCAGCAGGTGCACCATCGGCTCGTCCGACCACTGGCTGCGGAAGAGGTGGTACATGTCCTTCGGGAACCCGGCCGTGTCGACCGCGCCGAAGAACGACGCCTTCACCGGGAACACGTCGTAGGGCGTCGGCTCGCCGATGTAGTCGATGCCGGACCAGAGGAACTCGCCGGTGAAGAAGCGCCGGTCGCGGTCCTTCTTCAGGCCGTACTCTCCGCTCATCGTCCAGGAGGCGAGATTGTTGTCGTAGCTGGACGTGGCCCGCCTGCCGGGCGTGTGGTTCTCGCCGGTGTTGAGGTGTCCGGGCTCCTGGTAGGTGCCGCGGGTCGACGTCTCGGACGACGACTCGGACTCGAAGAGGAACAGGTGCGGATAGCGGGCGTGCAGGGCGTCGACGGAGGCGGCGGTGTTGTAGTTGAGGCCGAGGCCGTCGAGGCCCGCGAGGATCTGGTCGGCGGGCGAGCCGGCGGCGGGCAGCGAGCGGTACTTGTCGGAGCCGATGACGACGGGCCGGGTCGGGTCGAGCGCCCTGACGTCACCGATGAGGCGCTGCGCCATGGCGATGCCCTCGGTGCGGGTGGAGTCGGGGATCTCGTTGCCGATCGACCACATGAGGACGGCGGGCGAGTTGCGGGCGGCGCGCACCATCTCGGCGATGTCCGCGTCGGAGTGGGCGTCGAAGAAGCGCCCGTAGTCGTAGCGGTTCTTGCCGGTGCGCCAGCAGTCGAAGGCCTCCACCAGCATGACGATGCCGAGGTCCTCGCACGCCTCGATCACCTCGGGCGCGGGCGGGTTGTGGGAGGTGCGCAGGGCGTTCACGCCCATGCTCTTCATGATGGTCAGCTGGCGGCGCACGGCGTCGGGCTGGACGGCGGCGCCGAGCGCGCCGAGGTCGTGATGCAGGTCGACGCCCTTGAGCTTGGCGTAGCGGCCGTTGAGGGTGAATCCGGTGTCCGGGTCGAAGGCGGCGTGCCGGATGCCGAAGCGGGTGCGGTACGTGTCGACGGTGCGGCCGTCCACGCGCAGGTCGGTGACGAGCGTGTAGCGATGCCCCGGCGTCTCGACGGACCACAACTGCGGTTTCCGGACGGTCAGTTGGTCGTGGGCGGTCTTCGACTCGGCACCGACCCCCGTGAGGACGGACTCGGTGCGGGCGACACGGCGCCCCTTGGGGTCGCGGACGGTGGAGACGACGGTGACGTCCCGCGCGGCCCCCGACGCGTTCACGACGGCGGTGCGGACGTCGACCGTGGCGTACCCCCGGTCGACGGTGGCCGCGAGGTCGGGCGTGGTCACGAAGGTGCCCCAGCGCTCGACGTGCACCGGTTCGGTGACGACTAGGCGGACGTTGCGGTAGATGCCGCTGCCCGAGTACCAGCGGCTGCTGGGCAGCCGGTTGCGGACCTCGACCGCGAGGACGTCGGCGGTACGGCCGTCGCTGTGCACCAGGTCGGTGACGTCGAGGGCGAAGCCCGTGTAGCCGTAGGGGTGGTTGCCGACGAGCTCGCCGTTGAGGTAGACGTTCGCGTCCATGTACACGCCGTCGAACTCGACGGAGATCCGCTTGCCCGCGTATGCGCTCGGCACCGTGAACGTGGTGCGGTACCAGCCGAGTCCGCCCGGCAGGAAGCCGGTGCCGCTGGTGGTGTTGTGCTCGGGGGTGGGGGTCTGCTCGATGCTCCAGTCGTGCGGCACGGCGACCCGGCGCCAGTCCCCGTCGTCGTACCCGGGCTGCTCGGCGTCGGTGTAGGCGCCGGTCGGGTCGGTGATGCCGTCGGGGCTGACCAGGGCGAAGCGCCAGCCGTCGGTGAGGGGGACGGTGTGCCGGCCGGTGCTCCCGGCGCGGTCGGCGGCGCGGGCCGCGGGGGCGGCGAGCGCTCCGGCCACGGGGGCGGCCGCGCCCGCGGCCAGCACGGATCTACGGGTGACGGACATGGACGGTCCCCTCGGAGCGGCGCGGCAGTGTCAACACGTTCCACCAGAAGGCAACTTGACGGAACAGGAGGATTCTTCCGGTCCGCCACCAGCATTCGTCAAGGCCCTTACCGAACTCGGCTCGTGGGGCGCCCGGTCTCCCTGAGGCGTTCCGTCGTCGCGTGGGTGATCAGGGCGTGCCGGGACGCCACGGGCACCCGGAATGTCCGGCTTCCGGTTAGCGTTGTCGGAAGATACGGACAACAGCGGTGGAAGGCGGCACACGGTGCACGGCGAGTACAAGATTCCCGGCGGCAAGCTGGTCGTCGTCGATGTGGACGTGGTGGACGGGGTCCTGCGGGACGTGCGGGTCGCGGGCGACTTCTTCCTCGAACCGGACGACGCGCTCCCGGCGATCAACGCCGCGCTCGAAGGCGCCCCGGCCGACGCGGACACGGCCGCCCTGACCGCCCGGATCGACGCCGCGCTGCCGGCCGGCACCACCATGCTAGGCCTCACCACCGAGGGCGTCGCCACGGCGGTGCGCCGCGCGCTCGCCCAGGCCACGGACTGGCGCGACTACGACTGGCAGCTCATCCACGACGCGCCCCAGTCCCCCGTGCTGCACATGGCGCTCGACGAGGTGATGACGGAGCAGGTCGCACTCGGGCACCGGCCGCCGACGCTGCGCGTGTGGGAGTGGGACCGGCCCGCGGTGATCATCGGCAGCTTCCAGTCGCTGCGCAACGAGGTCGACCCCGAGGGCGTCGAGCGGCACGGCGTCACCGTCGTGCGCCGGATCTCGGGCGGCGGCGCGATGTTCGCGGAGCCGAGGTCCACGATCACGTACTCCCTCGCGGTCCCCGAGTCGCTGGTCTCCGGACTCTCCTTCCAGGACTCGTACGCCTATCTCGACGACTGGGTGCTCGGCGCCCTCGGCGACATGGGGATCAAGGCGTGGTACCAGCCGCTGAACGACATCGCCACGGACGTCGGCAAGGTCGCGGGCGCCGCGCAGAAGCGGGTCGCGGCCGGGCAGGGCGCGGTGCTGCACCACGTGACGATGTCGTACGACATCGATGCCGACAAGATGGTGGAGGTGCTCCGCATCGGTCGCGAGAAGCTCTCCGACAAGGGCACCAAGAGCGCCAAGAAGCGCGTGGACCCGCTGCGCCGGCAGACCGGTCTGCCCCGCGAGGAGGTCATCGCCCGCATGATCGAATCGTTCCGGGGCCGGTACGGGCTGAGCGAGGACAAGGTGACCGAGGCGGAGATGGCTGCCGCCGAGGAGCTGGTGCGTACGAAGTTCGGCACCGATGCGTGGACGGCTCGGGTGCCGTGACCCGTCCGGTGCGCCTGGCCGTGTGAGGGTGGCGCGGGGGCGTCTGCTCGGTCTCTGTGGCGGCGCGGCTGCCGGTAGTGGTGGGTTGCTCGCGCAGTTCCCCGCGCCCCTTTCGGGGCGCTGATGCCGTCTGCCTCGTCGGGGCCGTGAGTCGTGGGTTGCTCGCGCGGTTCCTCGCGCCTACGGGTGGTCGGGGGACGCCCAGAGGCCCCTCACGTGGGAGAGGTGGCGGGTCATGACTGTGTGGGTGGCCTGCGCGTCGCGGGACAGCAGGGCGTCGAGCAGTTCCAGGTGCTCCTCCGCGGACGCGGTGAGGCGGCCCGCGCGGACCAGGGCGTCCAGGCCGTAGAGGCGGGCGCGTTTGCGCAGGTCGCCGACGACCGCGACGAGGTGGTCGTTCCCGGCGAGGGCGAGCAGTCCCAGGTGGAAGCGGATGTCCGCCTCGACGTACGCGATGAGGTCGCCGGCCGCCGCCGCGTCGACGATCTCCCGGGCGACGGGGCGCAGCGCCGCCAGGTCCGCCGGGTCCGCGGTGGTCGCGAGGCCGACGGTGGTGGGGATCTCGATGAGGGCGCGGACGTGCGTGTACTCGTCGAGCTGTTGCGCGGAGACCGCGGTGACCCGGAACCCCTTGTTGGGCACGGCGTCGACCAGACCCTCCTTGGCGAGGTCGAGCATCGCCTCGCGCACCGGGGTGGCCGAGACCCCGAACCGGCCGGCGAGACCGGGCGCGGAGTAGACCTCGCCCTCGCGCAACTCCCCCGCGATCAGCGCGGCCCGCAGCGCGTCGGCGACCCGCTCGCGGTGGCTGCGCTTCTCGGCGCCGACACGGGGCAGGGCGGGAGCGGGACGGTGGGCGGTCATCGGGACTCCCGTGTTTGTCTCATCGGTTCTCGGTGGTTCTCAGCCGTTCTCAGCGGATCTCGGCGGTCTCAGAGGACGAATCCCGTGGGGAACGGGTCGGTGGGGTCGAGCAGGTACTGGGCGGTGCCGGTGATCCAGGCGCGGCCGGTGAAGCTGGGCAGCACGGCGGGGGTCCCGGCGACGTCGGTGGTGCCGAGGAGGCGTCCGGTGAACCGGGTTCCGATGAAGGACTCGTTCACGAACTCGGTGTGCAGCGGGAGTTCGCCGCGCACGTGCAGTTGCGCCATCCGCGCGCTGGTGCCCGTGCCGCAGGGCGAGCGGTCGAACCAGCCGGGGTGGATGGCCATGGCGTGCCGCGAGTGCCGGGCGTCGGATCCCGGCGCGTACAGGTGGACGTGGTGGCAGCCCCGGATCGACGGGTCCTCCGGGTGGACCGGCTCCGCCTCGGCGTTGACGGCGTCCATGAGGGCCAGCCCGGCCTGGAGGATGTCGTCCTTGCGGGCCCGGTCGAAGGGCAGCTCGAACTGGTCGAGCGGCAGGATCGCGTAGAAGTTGCCGCCGTAGGCCAGGTCGTACGTGACCGTGCGGCCGTCGGCGAGGATGGCCTTGCGGTCGAGGGCGACGGAGAACGACGGCACGTTCCGCAGCGTGACGTGGCGTGCGGCGCCCTTCGTGACGGCGACCTCGGCGACGACGAGTCCGGCCGGGGTGTCGAGGCGGATCGTGGTGACCGGCTCGACGACCTCGACCATGCCGGTCTCCACGAGGACGGTGGCGACGCCGATGGTGCCGTGCCCGCACATCGGCAGGTAGCCGGAGACCTCGATGAAGACGACGCCCCAGTCGCAGTCGGGGCGGGTCGGCGGCTGCAGGATCGCACCGCTCATGGCGGCGTGCCCGCGCGGCTCGTTCATCAGCAACTGCTTGATGTCGTCCCGGTGTTCCCGGAGGTGGAGGCGCCGTTCGTTCATCGTCGCGCCGGGCAGGGTGCCGACGCCGCCGGTGACGACGCGGGTCGGCATGCCCTCGGTGTGCGAGTCGACGGCGTGCAGGACGAGGGTGCTGCGCATGGCCGGGCCTTCCTTGGGTGACGGGCGTCGTCGGTGGCGTACGGCGTCGCTGGCGGGCGACGGGGTGGCGGGCTGCGGGGCGGCGGAGGTCAGGCGAGGCCTTCGGCGACGGCCTTCTGGGTCGCGGCGCGGACGGCCGCCGCCTGCTCGGGCAGGAGCGGGACGCGCGGCGGACGGCAGGGGCCGCCGTACCGTCCGACGGCGTCCATGGACTCCTTGATGGCCTGGACGAACTCGACCTTCGAGTCCCAGCGGTAGAGCGCGTGCAAGGTGCGGTAGAGCGGCATCGCGGTGGTCAGGTCGCCCCGGGCGGCCGCGCGGTACAGGGCCGCACCGGCCTTCGGCAGGGCGTTGGGGAATCCGGCGATCCAGCCCTTCGCCCCGGCCGCGGCGAGTTCGAGCACGACGTCGTCGGCGCCCGCCAACAGGTCGAGTTCCGGCGCGAGTTCGGCGATGCGGTAGGCGCGGCGGACGTCGCCGGAGAACTCCTTGACGCCCCGGATGAACCCTTCGCCGTGCAGCTTCGCGAGGAGCTCGGGGACCAGGTCGACCTTGGTGTCGATCGGGTTGTTGTACGCCACGACCGGCAGCCCGGCCCGGGCGACCTCCTCGTAGTGGGCGAGGACCGAACGCTCGTCGGCACGATAGGAGTTGGGCGGCAGCAGCATCACCGCGCGGCAGCCGGCGTCCTTGGCCCGCTCGGCCCAGCGCCGGGACTCCGCGGAGCCGTACGCGGCGACGCCCGGCATCACCCGGTCCCCGCCGACCGCGGCCACGGCGGTCTCGACGACCGCGGTCCGCTCGTCCGGGGTGAGCACCTGGTACTCGCCGAGCGAGCCGTTGGGCACGACGCCGTCGCAGCCGCTCTCGACGAGCCAGGCGCAGTGCTCGGCGTACCGGTCGAGGTCGACGGTCAGGTCGGCGCGGAACGGCAGCGCGGTGGCGACCAGGACGCCGTGCCAGGGGTGGCGGGGGCCGGACTCGGGGTGCGTCATGCGTTCTCCTCCTCGGGTCGTACGGGCTGCGGGTCTTCCGTGGGGTCTTCCGTGGCTCCGGCAAGGACGCCGAGCGGTAAGGGCCGGGCGAACGGCCGCCGTGACACGGGGAGTTCGCACCCCAGGAGTCCGGCCACCGCCGGTCCGCACATACGACCCTGGCACCAGCCCATGCCTGCGCGGGTGAGCAGCTTCACGGTGCGCAGGTCACCGGCGCCGAGTTCGCCGACGGCCGCACGGACGTCGGCCGCGGGCACCTCCTCGCAGCGGCACACGACGGTGTCGTCGGTGACCTGGTCGGTCCAGTGCGCGGGCGGCCGGTACACGGCGTCGACGGCGGAGGCGAAGCGCCGGAGCCGGGACCGTGCCGCGGCGGCGGACCGCCACGAACTCCGGTCGGGCGTACGGGAATCGAGGCGGGCCGCGGCGGACAGTCCGGCGATCCGCCCCTCGGCGAGGGCGAGGTCGGCGCCGCCGATGCCGGTCGTCTCGCCGGCCGCCCAGACGCCGGGCACATCGGTACGCTGCTCGTCGTCGACCCGGACCCGGCGTCCGTCGACCGCGCAGCCGAGGGTCTCGGCGAGGTCGGTGTGCGGCAGCATGCCGTGGCCGACGGCGAGGGTGTCGCACGGGACGCGGTGCCCGGTGCCGGTCCTGACCCGCCCGTCGGGGTCGAGTGCGGCGACGGTGACGGCGTCGAGGCGGTCGGTGCCGTGGGCGGCGACGACGGTGTGCCGGCTCCTGACGGGTACGCGGTGGCGCAGCAGCTCGGCGGCGTACCGGGCGCCTTCCGCGAGTTTGCCGGGGTGCGCGGCGAGAGCGGGGGCGCTGCGCGCGACGTCCCGGGCCCCCGCCGCCTCCACGAGCGCGGCGACGCGTGCCCCGGCCGCCGCGAGTCCGGCGGCGACGGGCATCAGGAGCGGTCCGGTGCCGGCGACGACGGCGGTGCGGCCCGGCAGCACGAGGCCACCCTTGAGCATGGCCTGGGCGCCACCCGCCGTGACCACGCCGGGCAGGGTCCAACCGGGGAACGGCAGCACCGTCTCGTAGCCGCCGGTGGCGATGACCAGCCCGTCGGCGCGCACGGTGGCGGGCTCTTCTTGCGCGGGACCGCGCAGGGCGTGCACGACGAAGGTCCCGTCCGGGTCCAGGTCCGGGTCCGTGTCCTTCTCCCTTTCCACGGTCCACACATGATGGTCGGGCAGGTGAGTGATGCGGCCTGCCGCGACGTGCCGTGCGAGGCCGTCGCGCAGCCGTTCCCAGGTGCTCCACCGGTGGTGCAGTGCCCGCGCCCGGCGCGCCCCGAGCCCTTCGGCGGGCTGCCGGTGGAACTGGCCGCCCGCCTGCGGTGCCGCGTCGACGAGGGTGACGGTCAGGCCCTGCCGCGCGGCAGCGAGGGCGGCGGCGAGTCCGGCGGGGCCCGCGCCGACGACGGCGAGCCGGGGCCGCTCACCGTGCGCCGTCATGCCCGGTGCCTTCCTGGGTGGTGATCACGTCGCCGGGTTCGGCACGGACGAGGCAGGCGCGCTGGTTCGGGCGGCCGTTGACGGTGACCAGGCAGTCGAAGCAGACGCCGATGCCGCAGAGGACGCCGCGCGCCGTGCCGCCGTGCCGGGTGGTGCGCCAGGAGGTGATGCCCGCCGCCCAGAGCGCGGCGGCGACCGTGCGGCCGGGCAGCACGTCGAGGCCACGGCCATCGAAGGTGACGGTGAAGGCGGGCTCGGGCCGGGCCCGCGTCAGCCGCAGGGGCGTTCGGTCTCTCACGCGGTGTCCTCCTGGCGGCGCTCGAAGCGGTCGGGGCGGAACGGTGCGAGGTCGAGGTCCGGGGTCCGCCCGGCGAGGGCCTGGGCGATGAGGCGTCCGGTCCCGGTGGACAGGCCGATGCCCGCACCCTCGTGGCCGCAGGCGTGGAAGAGGCCGGGGACCCGGGCGTCAGGACCGATCGCGGGCAGGTGGTCCGGCATGTAAGGGCGGAACCCCAAGTAGCCGCGCATGGCGCGCACTTGGGCAAGGAAGGGGAAGAGCCGGGTCGCGCCGGCGGCGAGGGCGCGGGCCACCGGGAGTGAGAACTCCCGGTCGAAGCCGACCCGCTCGCGGCTCGCCCCGATCAGGACAGGACCGGCCGCCGTCCCCTCCACCACGGGTGAGGTCTGCAGGGCCGCCGAGTCGCTGGCCACGTCGGCGACGTAGTCCGCCGCGTACACCTTGTGGTGCACCATGCGGGGCAGCGGTTCGGTGACCAGGACGAAGCCGCGGCGCGGCAGGACGGGGAGCTCCACCCCGGCCAGCGCGGCCAGTTCGCCGCCCCAGGTGCCCGCCGCGTTCACCACGGCCGGGGCGTGGATCTCCGCCCCGTCCGTGCGGACGCCGCGCACGGCACCGGCCGCCGTGCGCAGGACGCCGGTGACGGTCGAACCGGTGCGCAGCCGGGCGCCCCCGGTGCGGGCGATCCGGATCAGGTGGGCGGCGGCGAGCGTCGGCATGACCTGCGCGTCCTGCGGGTAGTGGACGCCGCCCGGCAGGCCGGGGGCGAGGTGGGGCTCCAGGTCGTACAGGGCGTGGGCGTCGACCGGGTCGGCGGTGACGCCCGCGGCCCGCTGGCCGACGGCGAGGTCCGCCAGGGCGGTGAGCCCGTCCGGCGTCGAGGCGACGACGACACCGCCCTTCGCCTCGTACTCGATCGCGGCGGCGACCCCGGCTTCGGCGGCGAGCGCCGACCACAACCGGCCGGATAGCAGGGCGAGTTCGAGCTCGGGGCCGGGTTCCTTGTCGGAGACCAGGAGGTTGCCCTCACCGGATCCGGTCGTGCCGCCGGCCACCGGACCACGGTCCACCAGCACGACGTCCAGACCCTCCCGGGTGGCGTAGAGGGCGCTCGCCGCCCCCACCATCCCGGCCCCGACTACCACGACATCACAGGTCAGCGGCTTGGCCACGTCAGTACTATGTCACACGCCACTGTACGGGCCAAGGGGTCGGACGGGATGCAACTCCCTTACGAAATGCGGGACTTCAGGCGCAGGCCACGGGCTCCGTCACCCCGGGCCAGCGCTCCACCCGGCCGTCGGTGCGCACGTACGCCGCGGCCCCGTCGGCCGCCAGCCACAGCTCCCGGCCGTGGTGGCGGTAGCCCGTGTCGACGGCGTCGGCCGGCATCGGCACGTCCTCGGCGTACGACGAGCGCAGCGTCTTCAGGCCGGTCAACTGCCCCTCGGGGTCGCGGAGGTACTGCCGCCCCTGGCCGCGCCGGTCCTTCGCGCTGTCGAGGTGCAGGAACTCGACCGTCTGCCAGTCGCAGTGCTCGGGCCCCATCGAACTGTCGATCTTCGTCGTGGACACGGGGCGGCCCCGCCGGTCCTCCCACACCTTGATGTCGAGCCGCTCGCGATCCGCCCGGCGGAACTCCGACGGATCGCAGCTCGCCCGCGTCTCGCCACGCCAACCGGCCTTGTCCGCACGGCCCTTGGCGACGATCACGGCGGCCCGGGTGCGACCGCCGACGTCGTAGGAGAACAGCACCCGGGTGCCGGTGCGGCGTTCCACGCGGTAGTCGCGGTCCGGCATGTCGTGCCAGAACTGGTCGCCGACCTGTGCGGCCAGCGCCTCCTCCGGTGAGTCCGTCGGGTCGTCGTCGTAGTCGGAGCCCGATCCGGCACTACTGGGCTTCCCCTGGCACTCCAGCGTCAGCAGGGCGGCCCCACCGCCCTCCAGCGGGCTGTCCTCGCCGACCCAGGACGGCGTCTTCGCCTTGAGCGGCCCCGCGTACGGGGACGCGGGCGCCCCCGCCCCCTTCGACTCCTTGAGCACGAGCCCTTCGGGCACCTCGCTCCCGCAGCCGGCCACCGCCAGCAAGGCCACGAGCCCCGCCACGACCTGCCCCGCACCGATCCGCATACCCGCAACCACCCTCCGCGCGCAGCCGCTGCGCGCTCCGTCCCCTGGACGCGGGGTGGCCCGGAAACGTTCGGCCGGCCGTCCGCCCGGCGGACAGTTTCCTCGGAAGTTCCTCCGAATATCTCTTGCGCCTCCACGCTTCCTGCGCATCAATGGACGGCGCACCACAGTTTGACGGGCCGTCAGAAACTCTCCGCGCCGCGTGCCGCACCCCGCTCGCGAGCGGTCCGCCGCACCTCCCCCACTCGCGCCACAGGCAACCCTGCGGCGTGCCCGCACGAGCAGGCCCGCGCCCACCCGGCGCGCGCGGCACCACGGGAACAGCACGGGAAGGGACTTCGATGAGACCCACGGGCTCCACGAGATCGGCGAGATCGGCGAGATCCGCGAGATCGGTGAGATCTGCGAGATCCACCGGATCCGCGCAAGGGGCGCCGCACCGACGCGCCATGACGTGCGCGGCCCTGGCCGCGGGCACCCTCGCCGCCGCGGGGCTGGCGTTCGCTCCGTCCGCCGCGGCCGTCACCCCGCAGTCGGCCACTGTCATCGCGGACTGCGGCCTCTACGGCAGCGGCGAGGCCACGCTCACCGCCGCCCAGGCCGGCACCGCCGCGACCATGACCCTCAGCTCCTCGGAGATCACCACACCGGTCGGCGTGGCCGAGGACACCATCGCCGCCACCCTCACCCTGACGAAGGCGGGCGGCGGCACCACCGTCTTCAGCGGCACCAGGAACCCGGCCATGAGCGCGGGCAGCGGCGTCCAGGTCGGCCCGCTCGACGGCGTCGTGGCCCCCGGCGACACCCTGGAGGCGTACGGCGGCTCGCTGCGCATGGTGATCTTCGGCATCGCCGTCACCTGCACCTTCGAAGGCCCGCAGGCACCCGGCCCGTTCGTCTTCGACTGACGGCTCACCTCCCCCCACACGCACTGCCCGGAACCCGCACACGTATGAGGAGAGGACAGGACACGCATGGATTCCACCGGACGAAGACGGCGTCGCCACTGGGCGGCCCTGCTCGGGGCCGCCGCGCTCGTGGCCACCGGCGCGAGCGCCACCACCGCGGCGGCGACCGCTGCCGCGGCCGACGCCGTGGACTTCGCCACGCACTGCATCCCGCCCGCCATCGCGGGCATCCCGCCGATCGACGGCACCACCACCGCGCAGATAGCGGTGGACAACGCCGCCCCGAAGGTCGGGGACACGGTCACCGTCACGTACACGGTGGTCAAACCGGCCGCGAGCAACCCCGTCGACCTGGCACTGCCCGCCGACATCATGACGCCCACCGGGAAGGTCGTGCTGTCCGGTGCGCAGAGCGGGGAGCTGACGGTCGCCGGGCCCAAGAAGAACGACCCGGTGCCCGGCAAGGGCGCCTTCCCGTCGTTCTCCATGACGGGCACGTTCACGGTGACCGCGCCCGGCGCGATCAAGCTCTCGCCCGGCGACTACAACATCCACACCAGCTACATCATGGAGCTGGACACCCCCTGTACGGTGACGAACCCGCCCGCCCCGGTCTCCGAGACGGTGACCGCGACGGACGGCGGCGGCACGACCAACCCCCGCACCGTCCAGCTGGGTTCGGCCTCCGGCAAGCCGGGTGACGCGGTCACCGTCACCGGCGCCAAGTTCACCCCGGGCGCCACCGTCACGCTGGCCGGCCGCAACGGGGCCGCGGAGACCGCCGACAAGGCGAGCGCCACCGCCGACGCGCAGGGCTCCTTCACCGGGTCCCTGACCGTCACCGACAAGGCGACGACCGGTGTCGTCGCGTACGAAGGGAGTTCCTGGAGCACCGAGAAGGGCGCGGGTCCCGCGGCGTACGTCGTCATCGACGACACCCCGCTGCCCGCGGACAGCCAGAAGGTCAACACGTCCGTGAAGGCGGGCACGCTGTCGATGGGGCAGGCCGGAGACACCGTCGACCTGGCGGGCGTCGACTTCGGCAAGGGCGGCTTCTCGCGCGGCAATCTGCAGACGGTGACGGTCAAGGACTTCCGCGGCGGGCCCGCGGGCTGGTCCCTGACCGGCAAGGTCACCGACTTCGCCGGCCCCGGCGGGGCGAGCGTCAGCGGGGACAAGCTCGGCTGGACCCCGGTCTGCGTCACCAAGGAAGGCAGCCCGAGCACCTGCAAGGCCGGTTCCCCCGGGTCGGTCGGCAGCGCGGGTGCGACGCTCGCCTCCGCGCCCGACGGCGCCCTGACCGGCGGCGAGTTCACGGTCGACGCGCGGCTCTCGCTGAACGTGCCGGCGTACACCCCGCCCGGCGCGTACTCGGCGGTCCTCACGCTCACGCTGAGCTGAGCTGATCAGGACCACCCGTCGAGCACCACGGTCCGGGCGCGCACCCGCCCGGACCACCTCACTCTCCGCCGCGCTGTCCGCCGCGCCGTCCGTCTCGCCGTCCGTCACCTTCTCCGTCACGCCTGCCCGCCCCGGGGGTCCGCACCCATGCGCAAGCCGTCGTACGCCACCGCCCTGCTCGTCCTGCTCCTGAGCTCCCTGAACCTGCTGGGCGGCACACCCGCCCACGCCGCCGACAACGGCAGCTGGTCCGTCTTCCCCTACGCCACCGAGCTCGCCCAGCGCCCCTACTTCTACCTCTCCGCCGACCCCGGCGACGCGCTGCGCGACAAGGTCGTCGTCGCCAACAAGACCGCGCAGCCGCTGACCTTCCGCCTGTACGCCGCCGACGCCTACAACACCGCCAGGGACGGCGGGTTCGCCGTGCGCACCCGCACCGAGCGGCAGCGCGGCGTCGGCGTCTGGGCCCGCCCCGCCCGCACCCGCGTCACCGTGCCCGGCCACGGCAAGGTCACCGTGCCGGTGACGATCCGGGTGCCGCGGAGTGCCGAGCCCGGCGACCATCCCGGCGCGATCGTCGCCCTCGACGAACGGGTCGCCGCGTCGGACGGCTCGCTCGCCCTCGGCGTACGGCAGGCCGTCGCCGCCCGGGTCTATCTGCGGGTCAGCGGTCCCACCATGCCCGCCATCGCCGTCGAGGACGTCCGCGTGGACCAGCACCGTCCGGTGGTGCCCGGCACGGGCGACAGCACGGCCGTCATCTCGTACACGCTGCACAACCGCGGCAACGTCACCCTCGACCCGGCGGTCCGGCTGCGCGCGGACGGTCTGTTCGGCCGCACCCTCGTGTCGCGGGGACTGACCGGTCTGCCGTCGGAGCTGCTGCCGCGCCAGCGGGTGCGGCTGACCGCGCGCTGGTCGGGGGCGCCGCAGTTCGACTGGGGCGACGTCACGCTGACGGCGAGCGCCCGCCAGACCCGCGAGTCGGCGAGCACCTCCTTCGTGGCGATGCCGTGGCTGGTCGTGGCGGTCCTCGCCGTGGTGCTGGTGGTGGGCGCGGTGCTGCTGCGGGTCCGCCGGCTACGCGGACGCGACAGGGTCGGGGCGGTGGACGCGCCGCGGGTGGTGGTCAGGAGCACTGCCAGGTGAACATGGCCCGGTCGAAGCGGCGTGCGGCGAGGTCCTCGGGGCGGATGAGCCAGTAGAGGGATCCGCCGTCGCCCCACATCATGCCGGCGTCGTCGTCCGAGTCGAACTGGGCGAGGGGAAGCCAGCGCAGCGCCTCCTCGTTGATCCGCGGATCGTTCCACGGCGGACAGCCGAGCGCTCCGTGGGCCACCTCCGTCTCCACCTCGTCCTGCACCGGGTCGGCGTGCCCGCCGATCCGGTGCCGGCTCTCCCCCAGGTCCCACAGCGCTTCCTTGAAGTCCTCGTCCCACAGCGGATGCTCGTCGTCCATCGGCCCGAACTCCCGGTACACGAGCGGATGCCACAGGTACGGCGCCGTGGTCTCGGCCCACGCCACGAGCGGCACCTCGGCGTAGGCGGTGAGCCCCGGCGGCACCGGCCGCTCGGCGACGGCCGCGTCCGCCGGCACGTACACCACCCGGGCGCCCGCCCTGCTCTCCGGCCGGTCCGCGTACACCTGCGCCGCCCCGTCGTCGGCCTGTCCGTCGAAGTAGAAGAAGGCGAGCGTGCCGTCCGCCGGCAGGTCGATGTCCAGGCTCCCGTGCGGCAGTTCGCCCAGGTCGACGGAGGCGATGAAGGAGAGCGGGCCGTGCCCCTCCCAGACGGGCCACTCCTGCCCCGCCGGCAGCCCCGGCAGCCCGCCGAGGCGCCCCACCACGCGCCCGGCCCCCGAACCGTCCGCGCTCCCCAGCCCGATCCCCGGTCTGAAGAGGCCGATCCACCGCTCGGCGATGTCGGCAGGCAGCTGGGCGCGGGCCAGCTCGTGCAGCGCGTCCTCGTTGTTCGACGTCATGTCCCCGATCATGCACGGCACCACTGACAGTCGGCCGTGGAGACCGGGGACCCCTCTCCCTCCGCAATTTGTTAAGTGCCTTGACAGACTGGCCGGCGGTCGCGACCGTACCTGGAGCACGACCGGCTCGGCCCGCCCCGTCCTGCCCCAACACCCTTACAGGGGCGGCTACTTACCCATGTCTGGATTCACGGGAGTACACGGATGCCGTCGCAGCACAGACCTCAGCGCCGCCGTCTCGGCCTGCTCGCCGCCACCCTGGCCCTGACCTCCGCCGCCCTCGCCCTGCCGGGCACCCCGGCCGGCGCCGACACCGCCCCGGGCCGGATCGACTTCTCGCAACGCCACCAGCGCATCGACGGGTTCGGCGTCTCCGAGGCGTTCCAGCGCGCGGCCGTCATCCACGGTCTGAACGGTCTGTCCGCCGAGAAGGGCGACGAGATCGTCAAGCTCCTCTTCTCGCGCGGGGACGGCGCGGGCCTGAGCATGCTGCGCCTCGGCGTCGGCTCGTCCACGGACGAGGTCTACGACCACATGCGGACCATCGCCCCGACCGCGCCCGCGAGCCCCGACGAACCTCTGGCGTACGAGTGGGACGGCAACGACGGCGGTCAGGTCTGGCTCGCCAAGGAGGCCAGGAAGTACGGGGTGAGGCGGTTCATCGCGGACGCGTGGAGCGCCCCCGGCTACATGAAGACGACCGGTTCCGACGCGAACGGCGGCACGCTGTGCGGCGTCGTCGGCACGGACTGCGCGAGCGGCGACTGGCGCAGCGCGTACGGCAGGTACCTCGCCCAGTACGTGAAGTTCTACAAGAAGGAAGGCATCCGGATCACGGACCTGAACTTCACCAACGAGCCGGACTGGCAGGCGACGTACGCCTCGATGCTCTTCACCCCGGAGCAGGCGGCGGACGCGGTGAAGTCGATCGGTCCTGTACTGCGTGCCGAGGCCCCCGGCACGCAGCTGTACTGCTGCGACAGTTTCGGCTGGGACCAGGGCAAGGCGTACGCCGCGGCCATCGCGGCGGACCCGGCGGCGGAGAAGGAGGTGTCCGCGTACAGCGCCCACGGCTACGCGTCCGCCCCCACCAGCCCGCTGACCGACAGCCCGAAGCCCGCGTGGATGACGGAGTGGGCGGGCAGCGGGGTGTGGCCGAGCAAGTGGGACGACGGCACGAACGCGGCCGGCCTGTACGTGGCCGAGCACATCCACGACGCCCTCGCCCGGGCCGACTCCTCCGCCTATCTCTTCTGGCTGGGCGCCTCGATCGGCAACACCGGCGCGCTCGTCCGGATGGACGGCGACAGCTACGAACCGTCCACGCGGCTGCGGGCGATCGGGGCGTTCAGCAAGTTCATCCGCCCCGGCGCGGTCCGCGTCGACGCCACGTCCGGCGACGAGGCGGTGCTCACCTCGGCCTACCGCAACACGGACGGCAGCGACGTCGCCGTCCTCATCAACACCGGCTCCGAGGCCACGACCGCCGATCTGTCCCTGAAGGCGGCGAAGGGCCACCGGCCCACCGCGTACCTGACGGACGGCGACCACGGGACGACGGCGACGCCCGGCCTCGCCCGCGTCTTCGCCGGCCACCTGACGGCGAAGCTGCCCGCCCGCTCGGTGGTCACGGTCGTCCTGGACCAGGGCCGGGCGCACGACTGACGCCCTGGCCGTCCCGGCCGTCCCCGGGCTCCACCGGCCCCCTGGCGTCGAGTACCGTCGTCGCACGAACACGCAGGTGAGCCACGTGTGCTGAGCAGCCCGGGGGGGCCATGAGCAGGACGAGCGCGAGACGTACGCCCGAGATACCGACGGCGCGAGACGGGGCGGACCTGGGCCTCGCGGGCCAGCCCGACTGCTGGACCCGCGCCGCCGAACTCGCCGTCAGCCCCCGGGCGCCGCTGCCCCGACGCGGCGAGCGCGTCGCCGTCGTCGGGTCGGGCCCCTCGTACGCGATGGCGCAGGCCTACGCGGCGCTGCGCGAGGCGTCGGGGCACGGCGAGACGGACGCGTTCAGCGCGTCGGCGTTCCTCCACGGCCGCGAGTACGACCGCATCGTGGCCCTCACCCGCACGGGCACGACGCCCGTGATGCTGCGGCTGCTCGGCAAGGTGCACGGCAGCGTGCCCAGCGTCGCGATCACCGCGTCGCCCGACTCCCCCGGCATCGCCGACCACACGCTGCGCCTCGACTTCGCCGACGAGCCGCAGGCGGCGGTGGCCACCCTCTTCCCCACCACGGCCCTCGCCCTGCTCCGCGCCCATCTGGGCGAGAATCTGGACGACGCCACGGACGACGCCTACGAGGCGATCAAGGAGACCCTGCCCCCTGCGCTGCTCACGGCACGCCGGTTCACGTTCCTCGGCACCGGCTGGACGTACGGCATCGCCGAGGCAGCGGCCCAGCTGATGCGCGACAACGCGGACACCTGGGCCCAGGCCTACCCGGAACCCGAGTACCGCCTCGGCCCCTCCGTCCCGGACCAGGTGACCTGGGTCTTCGGCGACGTCCCCGACCGCTTGTCCCAGGCGATCCGCGACACCGGCGGCACGCTGATCGCATCGGCCCGCGATCCACTCGCGGAGCTGGTGCGGGTGCAGCGACTGGCGACGGCGGGGCCGGCGCGGGGGACGGCCTGAGCGCGGGCCGCGGGCTCACTGGCGGGCATGCCCGCCCAGCAAAAAAGTGCCGATCGAGAGAGATCTCGATCGGCACTTCGCTGGTGTCCGAGGGGGGACTTGAACCCCCACGCCCGATAAAGGGCACTAGCACCTCAAGCTAGCGCGTCTGCCATTCCGCCACCCGGACAGGGTGTGCACCGCTTCTCCGCGGGTGTTCCCCGCAGCGGTAAAGCCAACAATACCAAGCTTTCGGAGCGCCTCTCACCTGCATAAACCTCGTGCGGGCGGATAAACAGAAGTGCCGGTCGGGATCATTCCCGACCGGCACCGTCCGATCACGCTCTGTGTCCGAGGGGGGACTTGAACCCCCACGCCCGATAAAGGGCACTAGCACCTCAAGCTAGCGCGTCTGCCATTCCGCCACCCGGACCGGGTGCTGTCGCCCGTGGGTGTTCCCCGCGGCGACACGCACAACAATACCAAGGTTTGGGGGTGCCCTTCACCTGCGTATCCGCCCGCTCGGCGGCGTCAGCTCTTGGCGGGGCCGATGTTGCCGACACCCTTCGGGTTCAGGTGGGCGATGTGGCCACTCTCCGTGCCCGCCGACGGGTCGATCACGCAGTCGATCAGCGCCGGGCCGCCGGACTCCAGGGCCTCGGTGAGGGCCGCGGTCACCTCGGCGGGGGTGGTCGCGCGGTAGCCCTTGCCGCCGAATGCCTCGATCATCAGGTCGTGGCGGGCGGCGCTCATCAGCGTGGTCGGGGCCGGGTCGTCGGAGCGGCCGCTGGCCTCGTCGCCCCGGTACACCCCGCCGTTGTTCATGATCACGGTGACGACCGGGAGGTTGTAGCGGCAGATCGTCTCCAGTTCCATGCCGGAGAAGCCGAAGGCGCTGTCGCCCTCCACCGCCACCACCGGCTGCCCGGTCTCGACGGCGGCGGCGATCGCGTAGCCCATGCCGATGCCCATGACGCCCCACGTGCCGCTGTCCAGGCGGTGCCGCGGGACGGACATGTCGATCACGTTGCGTGCCATGTCGAGGGCGTTCGCGCCCTCGTTGACCAGGTACGTCTCCGGGCGCGGGCGCAGCACGTCGCGTACCGCCCGGAGCGCGCCCATGAACTGCATGGGGTGCGGGTCGGCCTCCAGGCGCTTGGCCATCTTCGCCACGTTCTGGGAGGAACGGGCTGCCAGCTCTTCCTTCCAGGCCGCGGGCGTCGCGATCTGGCCGGGCTTGGCGCGCTCCGATATCGCGTCGAGCACCGATTCGATGTCGCCGACGAGCGGGGCGGCGATCGGCTGGTTGCTGTCGATCTCCCTGGGCTCGATGTCGACCTGGATGAACTTGGCGTCGGGGTTCCAGCCGCGCTCGCCGTGGTTGAGCAGCCAGTTCAGCCGGGCGCCGACCAGCATGACCACGTCGGCCCGCTTGAGGGCGAGGGAGCGGGCCGTCGCCGCGGACTGCGGGTGGTCGTCGGGGAGCAGGCCCTTGGCCATGGACATCGGTACGTAGGGAATGCCGGTCGACTCGACGAAGTCGCGGATCTTGGTGTCGGCCTGCGCGTAGGCCGCGCCCTTGCCGAGGACGACGAGCGGGCGCTCGGCCGAGGCGAGCAGCTCGATCGCGCGGTCCACCGACTCGGGGGCGGGCAGCTGGCGCGGGGCCGGGTCGACCAGGCGGCTCAGCGTCTTCGCGCCCTCCTCCTTGTCCATGATCGAGCCGAGCACGGCGGCGGGGATGTCGAGGTAGACGCCGCCGGGGCGGCCGGAGATCGCGGTGCGCAGGGCGCGGGCGATGCCGCGGCCGATGTCCTCGACACGGCTGACCCGGTAGGCGGCCTTCACGAACGGCTGGGCCGCGGCGAGCTGGTCCATCTCCTCGTAGTCGCCCTGCTTGAGGTCGACGAGGTGGCGCTCGCTCGAGCCGGAGATCTGGACCATGGGGAAGCAGTTGGTGGTGGCGTTGGCGAGCGCCACCAGGCCGTTGAGGAAGCCGGGGGCGGAGACGGTGAGACAGATGCCCGGCTGTTTGGTGAGGTAGCCGGCGATCGCGGCGGCGTGTCCGGCGTTGGACTCGTGGCGGAAGCCCACGTAGCGGATGCCCTCGGCCTGCGCGAGGCGGGCGAGGTCGGTGATGGGGATGCCGACCACGCCGTAGACGGTCTCGACCCCGTTCATCTTCAGCGCGTCGACGACGAGGTGGTACCCGTCGGTGGGCTCGGCCGGCGTGTTCGAGGCGGCGGTCATGGTCCGGATCCTCCTTGGGCAGGTCCTGCCGGAGCGGCTTCTGACCCCACCTTCGACAGCGGGTGGGCCCGCGTCCAAGACCCATCGGCTTCCAGCCGATAAACGGTGTCTATCGACCGGCCGGGAACGGCTGTGAGCTGCGCGGACGCGCTCCATAAGCGGGGGTTATCGGCTGTTCGTGACTGCGTATTGGACGCGGGGCGCGCGGCCTCGCAGGCTCGCTGGGTACTGCTTCGTGACGGGAGTTCGTGACGGGAGGAGGAGGGCATGGCCACGTCGGCCGCGGCGTCCGTGCGCGATGCCCACCGGTACCGGCCGCCCGCACTCACGGGTCTGGCCGGTCTGGTCGAGCGGCAGGCCCGGGAGCGTCCCGAGGCCCGCGCGCTGGTCGTCGGCCGGGACCGGCTGCCGCTCTCCTACCGTGATCTCGCGGCCCTGGCCGGGCGGACGGCGGACCGGTTGCGTGCGGCGGGGCTGCGGCGCGGCGACGTGGTCGCCCTGGTCTCCTCGAACACCGTCGAGTTCGTGGTCGCCCTGCTGGGCGCGGCCCGCGCGGGCCTGGTGACCGCCCCGCTCGATCCCGCCCTCCCGGCGTCCGAACTCGCGGCACGCACAGCGGAGTTGGGGGCGCGGGCCGTGCTGGCGGCGGAGGACGGGGTGGGCTGGACCGTGCGCGTGGCGCTGCGGCGTGGCGGGGCGGCGTCGGTCGGGCTGCGGTCCGGTGCGCTCGTCCCCGGCCCGCCGCCGGGTCTCGCCCCGCAGGACACCGTGGTGCTGTGTACGGCGGGCACGATGGGCCGGGCCCGGCTGGTGCCGCTGAGCCACGCGAACGTGGCCGCTTCGGTGCGGGGGATCTGCGCCACGTACGAGCTGGGGCCCCGGGACGCGACGGTGGCCGTGATGCCGTTCTTCCACGGGCACGGCCTGTTCGCGGCGCTCCTCGCGCCGCTGGCCACCGGCGGGTGCGTGCTGCTGCCCGCGTCCGGGCGCTTCCGCGCGGAGACGCTCTGGGACGATCTGCGGGCGGTCGGGGCGACCTGGTTCACCGCGGTGCCGAGCCTCCACGAGGCGCTGCTGGCCCGGTCCGAGACGCAGGATCCGGGGCCGCATCCGCCGCCGCTGCGGTTCGTCCGCAGTTGCGGCGGACCCCTGAACGCGGCTACGCAGCGCGCTCTGGAGCGGATGTTCGCGGCGCCGTTGCTGTCCGCGTACGGGACGACGGAGTCAACGCACCAGATCGCCGGCGAGCCGCTGCCGCAGCGCGGGCCGCTGAAGCAGGGCACGGTGGGCCGGGCGACCGGGGTGCGGCTGCGCGTCGTCGGCCCGGACGGGCGGGACCGGCCGGCCGGGGTGCGCGGTGAGGTGTGGGTGCAGGGGCCGACGGTCGCGCGCGGCCGTCTCGCCGAACCCGGCGGTGGGGCCCGGGTGTTCACCGCCGACGGCTGGCTGCGCACCGGCGATCTGGGGTCCCTGGACGAGGACGGGTACCTGTCGCTGGCCGGGCGGATCGGCACTCTCATCGAGCGCGGGGGCCGGACGGTCTCGCCCGAGTACGTGGAGGACGTGCTCGCCGGGTGCCCCTCCGTCGTCGAGGCGGCCGTGTTCGGGGTGGCCGACGGCGGGGGCGGGCAGCGGGTGGCGGCCGCCGTGGTGGTGCGGGGCGAGGAGTGCGCGGGCCCGGCGGAGATCCTGCGCTACTGCCGCGACCGGCTCGCCGCCTTCGCGGTGCCGGAGCGGATCGTGCTGGTCGGGGCGCTGCCGCGGACCGCGCAGGGCGGGCTCGACCGGATCGCGGTACGGGACCGGTACGCGTGAGATCAGCGGACCCGGTCGGGCACGGGCCGCGGCGGCTGGGCGAAGACCTCGTCGAGGCCAAGGCCGGTGGCCGCGCTGACGAAGGCGCGGGCCGCGATCGAGCCGGGCGTGCCCGCGTGGATGGCGACCGAGACCTGCGCCCCGGCCGCCGGGTCGACCAGCGGCAGCGCCCGCGCCCGGCCGACGACGGGCATCGCCCGCAGCCAGGTGTGCGGGACGATGCTCGCCCAGTCGCCGCCGCCCACGTGGGCGTACAGGGAGGCGATCGAGTCGGTCTCGACCTGCGGGGTGACCTCCAGGCCCTTGTCGGCGAAGACCTTGTCGACGATCTGCCGGATCCGCATGTCGGGGGTGAGCAGCGCGAGGGGGAGCTGCGCCGCGTCCGCCCAGCTGACGCTGCCCTGGACCGAGGTGAACTGTTCGTCGGGGACCAGCAGCATGTACCGCTCCTCGTAGAGCGGGACGATCTGCAGGCCCTCCTGGTCGCAGGGGTCGAAGTGGGCGATGGCGACGTCGAGTTCGAAGTCGCGCAGCTGGCGGTGGAGTTCCCTCGTGGACAGGCGCGAGCGGACCTGCACCTTGGCCAGCGGGTGCGCGGAGCAGAAGGCGGCGACCGGGAGGGCGAGCGTGGTGGACGCCGTGGGGTCGGTGCCCAGGCGCAGCGTCCCGGTGATGCCCGACTGCACGGCGGCCACCTCGGCCTTGAACGCCTCCTGTTCGGCGAGGATCCGCTTGGCCCAGACGACCAGCCGCTCCCCCTCGGCGGTCAGGCCCTGGTAGGTGTGGCCACGGTTGATCAGCGTGACGTTGAGTTCGCGCTCCAGTTTGGCGATGGCCGCGGAGAGCGCCGGCTGGGAGACGTAGCAGGACTCCGCGGCGCGCGCGAAGTGTCGTTCGCGCGCCACCGCCACGAAGTACTCCAGCTGCCGGAACAGCATGTACGGCTCCCTTCCGGGGCTGTCACGTGATCGTTCGAAGCCTCGCCCACCGGCTCCCGTACGACAAGACCCGCTACGCGGCCACGGTGCGGGCCAGCAGGTCGGTCGCGGCGTGCACCGTGCGCAGCGTCGGTGCCTCGGCGCCGGTGATGTCGGCCATCTCCACGACGGCCGTGACGATGGCGTCCAGTTCCAGCTGCTTGCCCGCTTCGAGGTCCTGGAGCATGGACGTCTTGTGGTGGCCGACGCCCTCGGCGCCGCGCAGCCGCTTCTCGATGGAGATGTCGGGCCGGGAGCCGACGCGGGCCGCGACGTCGAGGATCTCCTCCATGACGCGGGTGACCATGGTGCGGGTCGACGGGTGGCGGCAGATGTCGACCATGGTGGCCCGGGTGAGGGCGCTGATCGGGTTGAAGGCCGCGTTGCCCATCAGCTTGATCCAGATGTCGTCGCGGAGGTTCTCCTCGACGGGACACTTCAGACCGCCCGCGATCATGGCTTCGCTGAGGGCCGTGCACCGGTCGGAGAGTTCCCCGCCCGGCTCGCCGATGGAGAACCGGGTGCCTTCCAGATGCCGGATGACGCCCGGGGACTCGATGACGGTGGCCGGGTAGACGACGCAGCCGATGGCGCGCTGCGGGGGCAGCACCTCGCTGGTGGCGCCGCCCGGGTCGACGGCTTCGATGCGGCGGCCCTCGTAGGGGCCCTTCAGCTGGTGGAAGTACCACCAGGGGATGCCGTTCTGTCCGGCGACGACCGCGGTGTGCTCGCCGAGCAGCGGGGTGATCAGTGCGCCGCTGGTGGGGTACGAGTGGGCCTTCAGGCCGAGGAAGACGTAGTCGACCGGGCCGATCTCGTTCGGGTCGTCGGTGGCGTGCGGGTGGGCGGTGAAGTCGCCGCGGGCGCTGAGCACCCGGACGCCGTTCTCCTGGATGGCCCGCAGGTGGTCGCGGCGGGCGATGAGGTGGACCTCGGCGCCGCCGCGGTGCAGGGCGGCTCCGACATAGGCGCCGATGGCTCCGGCGCCGACAACTGCGATCTTCATCGTGACTCCTCCGGGAATTCGAGGGTGTGGGGAGTTACTCGAGGACATGAGGTCGTGCGGGTGAAACGGGTGGGGCGACGCGGTTGCACGGCCGCGTCGCCCCACCGTCTGCGGGAAGCGCCTCAGCGCATGAGTTTCACCGCGGCCAGGACGAGCGGGTCGAATCCGTCCGCGCCGCCGGCACCGTCGGCACCGTCGGCACCGTCGGCACCGTCGGCGCCGTCGTCCACGGAGGCGAGGAGCCGCTCGCGCATCCGCGGGTCCCAGAACCTGGTGAGGTGGCCGGCGATGGCCTCGGCGGCCAGGTCGGCCGGCAGGTGGGCGTGGTGCTTGGCGATGTCGTTGGCCATCCGGCGTTCGGCCGGCACGGCGGTGTGGGCCATGTCAGTCCCCCGCCGTGACGCGGGCGCGCCGCACCTGGACGGCGGTCACCTTGTACTCGGGGCAGTTGGTGGCCCAGTCCGAGTTCTCGGTGGTCACCACGTTCGCCCCGGTGACCGGGTGGTGGAACGTCGTGTAGACGACGCCGGTCGGCATCCGGTCGGAGATCTGCGCCTTGAGCGTGGTGGTGCCGACGCGGCTGGCGAGGGTGACGGTGTCGCCGTCGGTGATGCCGCGTTCCTCGGCGTCGTGCGGATGCAGTTCGAGGATGTCCTCGGGGTGCCAGGCGACGTTGCCGGTGCGCCGGGTCTGCGCGCCGACGTTGTACTGGCTGAGGATGCGGCCGGTGGTGAGGACCAGCGGGTAGCGGCGGGTGCTGCGTTCGTTGGTCGGGACGTACGAGGTGACGACGAACCGGCCCTTGCCGCGGGTGAATTCGTCCACGTGCATGGTCGGGGTGCCTTCGGGGGCCTCTTCGTTGCACGGCCACTGGACGCTGCCGAGCTTGTCGATGAGGTCGAAGGAGACGCCCTCGAAGGTCGGGGTGACCTGGGCGATCTCGTCCATGATCTGCGACGGGTGGTCGTAGGCCATGGGGTACCCCATGGCGGTGGCGATCTCGCAGACGATCTGCCACTCGTGCTTGCCCGCCTTGGGGGCCATCACCTGGCGGACCAGGTTGATGCGCCGCTCGGCGTTGGTGAACGTGCCGTCCTTCTCCAGGAAGGAGGCGCCGGGCAGGAAGACGTGGGCGAACTTGGCGGTCTCGTTGAGGAACAGGTCCTGGACGACGACCAGTTCCATGGCTTCGAGGGCCGCCGTCACGTGCTTCAGGTTCGGGTCCGACTGGGCGATGTCCTCGCCGTGCACGAACAGGCCGCGGAACGTGCCGTCGATGGCCGCGTCGAACATGTTGGGGATGCGCAGGCCCGGCTCGGCGAGGATCGTGCCGCCCCACAGTTCCTCGAAGACGCCGCGCACCGCGTCGTCCGACACATGCCGGTAGCCGGGCAGTTCGTGCGGGAAGGAGCCCATGTCGCAGGAGCCCTGGACGTTGTTCTGCCCGCGCAGCGGGTTCACGCCGACGCCGTCGCGGCCGATGTTGCCGCAGGCCATCGCCAGGTTGGCCATGCCCATGACCATGGTGGAACCCTGGCTGTGCTCGGTGACGCCGAGGCCGTAGTAGATGGCTCCGTTGGGTGCGGACGCGTAGAGGCGGGCGGCGGCGCGCAGCTCGGCGGCGGGGACGCCGGTGACCTCCTCGGTGGCCTCGGGGCTGTTCTCCGGGCGGGCCACGAACTCGGCCCAGTCCTCGTAGCCCTCGCAGCGCTGCGCGACGAAGCCCTTGTCGACGAGGCCCTCGGTGACGACGACGTGCGCCATCGCGTTGACCACGGCCACGTTGGTGGAGGGCCGCAGCTGGAGGTGGTGGCTGGCCTCGATGTGCGGGGAACGGACCAGGTCGATGCGGCGCGGGTCGACCACGATGAGCCGGGCGCCCTCGCGCAGCCTGCGCTTCATCCGGGAGGCGAACACCGGGTGGCCGTCGGTGGGATTGGCGCCGATGACCATGATGACGTCGGCCTCGGCGACCGAGCGGAAGTCCTGGGTGCCGGCCGATTCGCCGAAGGTCTGCTTCAGCCCGTAGCCGGTGGGCGAGTGGCAGACGCGGGCGCAGGTGTCGACGTTGTTGTTGCCGAACGCGGCGCGGACCATCTTCTGGACGACGTAGACCTCTTCATTGGTGCAACGGGAAGAGGAGATCGCGCCGATGGAGCCCTTGCCGTGACGGTCCTGGATCTCGCGCATGCGGCGGGCGACCGTGCCGATCGCCTCGTCCCACTCGACCTCGCGCCAGGGATCGGTGATGGACTCCCGCACCATGGGCTTGAGTTGACGGTCGGGGTGCGTCGCGTAACCGAAGGCGAAGCGGCCCTTCACGCAGGAGTGGCCCTCGTTGGCCCCGCCGTCCTTGTACGGGACCATGCGCACGAGTTCGTCGCCGCGCAGCTCGGCCTTGAAGGAGCAGCCGACGCCGCAGTACGCGCAGGTGGTGACGACGGAGCGGGTCGGCATGCCGAGGTCGACGACCGAGCGCTCCTGGAGGGTCGAGGTCGGGCAGGCCTGGACGCAGGCGCCGCAGGAGACGCACTCGGAGTCCATGAACGACTCGCCCGCGCCCGCCGCCACCTTGGACTCGAAGCCGCGCCCCTCGATGGTCAGCGCGAACGTGCCCTGCACCTCGCCGCAGGCCCGTACGCAGCGCGAGCAGGCGATGCACTTGGACGGGTCGAAGTCGAAGTAGGGGTTGGAGGTGTCCTTCTCGGCGTCGAGGTGGTTCTCGCCCTCGTAGCCGTAGCGGACCTGGCGCAGGCCCACCACACCGGCCATGTCCTGCAGTTCGCAGTCGCCGTTGGCGGGGCAGGTCAGACAGTCCAGGGGGTGGTCGGAGATGTAGAGCTCCATGACGCCCTGGCGCAGCTTCTCCACCTTGGGGGTCTGGGTGCGCACCGACATGCCCTCGCTGCACGGGGTGGTGCAGGAGGCCGGGGTGCCGCGGCGGCCGTCGATCTCCACGACGCACAGCCGGCACGAGCCGAACGCGTCCAGGCTGTCGGTGGCGCACAGCTTCGGGATGTCGACGCCGGCCTCGGCGGCGGCGCGCATCACCGACGTGCCCTCGGGCACGGTCACCGGCATGCCGTCGATCTCCACGGAGACGGTCGCCGGGCCCGGCCGTTCCGGTGTTCCGAAGTCGGGTTCCTTGAGGAGCGTCATGCCGTGCCCTCCGTCCTGTGTACGGGCGTGATGTCGAGCAGCTTGCGGCCGCCCAGGAAGTCGTCGGGGAAGTGGGCGAGGGCGCTGCGCACCGGCATGGGGGTCAGTCCGCCCATCGCGCACAGCGAGCCGTCGGTCATCAGGTCGCAGAGGTCTTCGAGCAGGGCCAGGTTCTCGTCCCGGTGGGTGCCGGCGACGATGCGGTCGATCACTTCGACGCCGCGGACGGCGCCGACCCGGCAGGGGGTGCACTTGCCGCAGGACTCCTCGGCGCAGAACTCCATGGCGAACCGGGCCTGTGCGGCCATGTCCACGGAGTCGTCGAAGACCACGACGCCGCCGTGCCCGAGCATCGCGCCGGCCTCGGCGAACGCCTCGTAGTCCATCGGCAGGTCGAACTGTTCCACCGGCAGGTACGCGCCGAGCGGTCCGCCGACCTGGGCGGTGCGGACGGGGCGGCCGCTGAGGGTGCCGCCGCCGTAGTCCTCGATCAATTCGCGCAGGGTGATGCCGAAGGCGGTCTCGACGATGCCGCCGCGCTTGATGTTGCCGCCGAGCTGGAAGACCTGGGTGCCGCGGGAGCGGCCGACGCCGAGGTCCTGGTAGGCCTTGGGCCCGTCGGCGAGGACGACGGGGACGGTGGTGAGGGTGAGGACGTTGTTGACGACGGTCGGTTTGCCGAAGAGGCCCTCGATCGCGGGGATCGGCGGCTTCGCGCGGACCATGCCGCGCTTGCCCTCCAGGCTGTCCAGCATGGAGGTCTCCTCGCCGCAGATGTACGCGCCCGCGCCGACCCGGACCCTCAGGTCGAAGTCGAGCGTCGAGCCCAGGACGCCCTTGCCGAGCCAGCCCTGGCCGTGGGCGATCTCGATGGCCGCGTTCATGGTGGCGATGGCGTCGGGGTACTCGGAGCGCAGGTAGATGTAGCCCTCGCTCGCGCCGACGGCGTGTGCGGCGATCGCCATGCCCTCGATGAGCAGGAACGGGTCGCCCTCCATGACCATGCGGTCGGCGAAGGTGCCGCTGTCGCCCTCGTCGGCGTTGCAGCAGATGAACTTGAGGTCAGCCCCCTCGCCCTGGCACTCGAGGACGGTCTTCCACTTGATGCCGGCCGGGAATCCGGCGCCGCCGCGGCCGCGCAGTCCGGACTCGGTGACCTGGGCGACGACGTCGGCGGGGTCGAGCGCGAGGGCGGCGCGCAGGCCGCGCAGGCCGCCGTGGGCGACGTAGTCCTCGGGCGAGAGCGGGTCGATGACGCCGACGCGGGCGAAGGTGACCCTGTTCTGCCGTGCCAGCCAGGGGAGTTGGTCGACGCGGCCGAGGCGCAGCGGATGGTCGCCGCCGGTGAGCAGACCGGCGGCGAGCAGTCCTGGTACGTCGTCGGCGGTCACCGGGCCGTAGCCGATGCGGCCCTGCTCGGTGACGACCTCGACGAGCGGTTCGAGCCAGAGTGCGCCGCGCGATCCGTTGCGCACCACTTCGATGGCGAACTCGCCCTGCTCACTGGCCTGTTGGAGTGCGGCGGCGACCTCGTCGGCACCGACCGAGCGGGCCGCCGAGTCGCGCGGGACGTACACGATGGTCGGGTTCTGCATCGTCACACCGTTCCGTTGAGGAGCGCGCCGAGCCGTTCGGGGCTGACCCGGCCGTGCAGCCGGCCGTCGACCTCCACCGACGGGCCGAGGGCGCAGTTGCCGAGGCAGAAGACCTGTTCGACGGTGACCGCGCCGTCGGCGGAGGTCTCCCCGACCGGGGTTCCGGCCTCGCGTGCGTAGCTGACCAGGCGGTTCGCGCCGAGCGCCTGGCAGGCTTCGGCCCGGCAGATGCGGACCGTGCTGCGACCCGCGGGTTCGCGGCGGAAGTCGTGGTAGAAGGTCACCACTCCGTGGACGTCGGCGCGGGAGAGGTTGAACTCGTCGGCGAGGACCGGGATGGCCTCCTGCGGTACGCAGCCCAACTCGGCCTGCACCGCGTGGAGTACGGGCAGCAGCGCGCCGCGTTCGGCGCGGTGTGCGGCCGCGGCTCTCCTGACCACGCTCTCGACCGACACGTCCGTACCGCTGGTCGTCATGATCGCTTCGCCTCCGTCATGCGGGTCTCCGGCGAGAGGCGCTGGAGACTGTGGCACTACCCCATACAGGTTTCTGTATACAGAAGCCGAAAGTAAAGGGCCTGGACGGGATCCGGGCCCCAACACCCGCGTTCCTGCAGCTCGTTCACGACGCGGCGAGCGAGACTCCGGCCTCGGGTGCGCGACCCGCGTCCCCGGCCGCCTCGTCCGCGCCGCAGGCCGCCCGCAGTTCGATGAGCCACGGCAGCACCGTGCGCAGCAGGATGTCGAGCCCGCCGCCGTCCTCGCCGAGCAGCGCCTCCGCGGGGACGAACGCGGGGTCCGCGAGCACCGTGGAGGTGGCACTGCCGGGCGGGCCGGAGCGGCCGGGGCGCGCCGGGACGAACAGGTCGGGGGCGTGCGCCGGGACCGCCCACAGACTCAGCCCGTCACGCGCCGCGACCGGCCGCGACGACCAGAGGTAGAGGTCGGCCTCCCCCGCCGCCACGACCTGGTGCTTGCGGGCGCACAGGGCCACGACCCCGCCGCCCTGTTCGGCGGTGCCGTGCGGCGACAGGAGCGAGGTGCCGACGCCCGGCTCCCCGGCGTCGTCCTCGGCCAGCGCGAGGCTGCACAGGTGTCGGCCGGCGGCGATCTCGCCGCGCAGCCAGGGATCGCCGTACTCCTCGACGACAGCCACGGCGGCGTAGTGCGCCTGCAGCACGGCGGCGGTCGCCGGACAGGCCCGGGCGGTGCGTTCGACCACGGCGGCGGCCTCCGTCAACCCCCGTCCGCCGCCGCCGAGTTCGGTGGCGACGGTGAGCCCGAGGAGCCCGGCGGTGCCGAGCGCCGTCACGGCGTGGCGCGGGAAGGCGCCCCGCGCTCGGGTCACTTCCGCGCGCGGCGCGACGACGTCGGACAGGACGTGCGTGAGAGCGGTGCGGTACGACACGGGGCGACCCCCTCGTGAGCGGCATCTGATGCGGTACGTTGATTGCATACAGTATTTCGGATGCACTTCCTGGCGCCAGGGGTACGACGGAGCCCTTTGGATTTCCTTTACGAGGCCCGCTCCGGGCACACCCGCCACGGCGAGACACCCCCGGCCCGCGACTGTCTACTGCATACTAAAGTCGGTATCCCGAGATCTGACGGAACGTCAGAACCCTATGAGGGAGGGGCTCTTCATGCCCGAGACGCCCATGGCCATGGCCGCCCGCGGCCCGATCTCCCGGCCGGTCCCGCTCCGCCAGGCCGTCTACGACGCCCTGATCGAGATGATCATCAATGGCACCCTCACCCCCGGCCAGCACCTGGTCGAGGCCGACCTCGCCGAGCACCTCGGGGTGAGCCGGCAGCCGGTGCGCGAGGCACTGCAACGCCTGCAGGCGGCCGGATGGGTCGACCTGCGCCCCGCCCAGGGCGCGTACGTGCACGCGCCGACCGTCGAGGAGTGCACCCAACTCCTCGGCGTGCGGGCTGTGTTGGAGACCTACTCGGCGCGCGGCGCGGCCCAGCACGCGTCGGCGCAGGACGTCGCCCGGCTCTGGGAGCTGCAGGAGGCGGGCATCGCCGCGCTCGCCGCCGACGACGCCCGGGCGATCGTCGAGGCCAACGCCGCACTGCACACCCACATCACGCACCTCTCGCGCAACGCGGTCCTCGCCGAGCTGATCCCGCAGGTCGACCAGCGGGTGCGCTGGTACTACACGCCGATCGCCAAGCCCCGCGGCAAGGACGCCTGGAGCGAGCACGCACTGATCATCGAGGCCATCGCCGAGGGCGACCCGGACCGCTCCGAGGCGCTGATGCGCCAACACACCCAGCGCACCACGGACTTCTACTGCCGGCAGATCGCCGCCGCCATCGGCCTGAGCGACTGACGGCGGCGGGCCGCCCCGACTGCTGTGACAGCTCTTGCCGCTGCCAGACCCATCCTGTACACAGTATCCAGTCGACGCGATCCGGCCGTGGCCCAAAACCGTCAGTCGTCGATCTTGAATCCCCCGAAGCGTGTACGCAGGCGACCACGGCGTCGCCCCGCGGCACGGCGACGGGGTCCGCAGCGGCGGGGAGCGCCCCCTGCGTCGCACGGACCCCGTCGCAGCCGCTGTCAGACCTCCGGTGTCGTCGTGTAGGCGGGGAAGTTGCCGGGCAGCCGTTCCCCCGCCGGTCCCTGGGTGACCGCGCGGACGAGCAGCTCGCCGCCCACGAACGCGCCGCGCCACGAGGCGCCGAACCCGCCGAACAGCTCCTCGCGGTCACCCCGCGAACGCGGCCCGCCCTGACCGACCTTGAAGGCCCGGATCTGCGGGGCCAGCCGGGCGAACGTCGCCTCGTCGTCCGTCGACAACGACGCCACCAGCGCACCGTTCGAGGCGTTCATCGCCGCGAGCAGCTCCGCCTCCGTGTCCACCAGCACGATCGTGTCCACCGGCCCGAACGGCTCCGCGTGGTGCAGCGGCGACGACGCCGGCGGCCCGAGCAGCGTGACGGGATGGACGTACGCGCTCGTGTCCTGCCCCGGCAGGAACCGGTCGGGGTCGGGCGCGGAGCGGTGCAGCGGGACGGCGCCCCGGCCGATGGCCTCGCTCACCTGGTCGGTGAGCTCCTTCGCCTTCGCCGCGTTGATCAGCGGCCCGAAGTCCAGCTGAGGATACGGGTCCTGAGGATCGTCCACGGCGAGCGGGTGGCCGATCCGCAGGCTGCGGACGGCCGGCAGATAGGCGTCGAGGAAGGCGTCGAAGGAGTCGCGCTGCACGACGAACCGCGGGTAGGCGGTGCAGCGCTGCTTGCCGTAGTCGAACAGCTTCGGGACCGTCGCCGTCAGCTTGTCCCAGTCGCTGAAGTTCCAGAAGCCCCAGGTGTTCAGCCCCTCCTGCTCCAGGATGTGCCGCTTGCCCAGGTCCGCGACCGCCGTCGCCACCGCGGCGCCGGTGTCCCGCCCGCCCACGAAGGACACGCAGCCGATCTCCGGCGCCCGCACCAGCGCCTGCGACAGCTCTCCCCCGCTGCCGCTGACCAGTGTGAACGGCAGTCCTTCGCGGGCCGCGAGCGCACTGGCCAGGGTCAGGCAGGCGACCCCGCCGTCCGTCGGGGTCTTGGCGATCACGGCGTTGCCGGCGAGGGCCTGCACCAGCATCGCGTGCACCAGCACGCTCATCGGGTAGTTCCAGCTCGCGATGTTCGACACCGGGCCGTCCAGCGGTGCCCGGTCGCCCAGCATGTCGTCGATGTTGTCGACGTACCAGCGCACGCCGTCGATCGCCCGGTCCACGTCCGCCGTCGCCAGCCGCCAGGGCTTGCCGATCTCCCAGACGAGCAACAGGGCGAGCAGTTCGCGGTGCTGGGTGAGGGCGTCGAGGGTGGCGGCGACGCGGGCGCGGCGCTCGGGCAGGGCGATGTGGCGCCACGCGCGGTGCTGGTCGAGGGCGGCGCGCACGGCGCCGTGCGCGGTGTCGGCGTCGAGCCGCGGCGGACCCGCGATCGGGCTGCCGTCGACCGGGCTGGTCGCGGGCAGGGCACGGCCGTCGGCGTGCCAGGTGCCGTTCCAGAGGTTGAGGACGCGATCCTCCCGGAACGCCTCGGGGGCGACGGTGAGACAGCGCTGCCAGGCGTCGTCCCAGGACGTACCGGACTTGAGGGTGGTGACCATGGTTCTCTCCGCTCTCGGTGCACAGTCGGGGGCGGTGCTTGCATGATTTCCCTGGTGGACGGGAGGTGCCCAGGAGACACCTCCCGTACGCGAACTCCCTTACAGATATGGGGAGTTGATGACTATGACAAGCGTCACTGATCGGCCGCGAGCCGGTCGAGAACCAGCCGGGCCGTCTCCGTCGGCGTGGACCCGACGCGGACGCCGACGGCCTCCAGGGCCGCCTTCTTCGCCTGCGCCGTGCCCGACGAACCGGAGACGATGGCGCCGGCGTGGCCCATGGTCTTGCCCTCGGGCGCGGTGAACCCGGCGATGTAGGCGACGACGGGCTTGCTGACGTGGTCGCGGATGTGGGCGGCGGCGCGCTCCTCGGCATCGCCGCCGATCTCGCCGATCAGGACGACGAGTTCGGTCTCGGGGTCGTTCTCGAAGGCTTCCAGGCAGTCGATGTGCGTGGTCCCGATGACGGGGTCGCCGCCGATGCCGACGCACGAGGTGAAGCCGATGTCCCGCAGCTCGTACATGAGTTGGTAGGTGAGGGTGCCCGACTTGGAGACGAGGCCGATCCGGCCCTGCTTGGTGATGTCGGCGGGGATGATGCCCGCGTTGGACTGGCCGGGCGAGATCAGTCCCGGGCAGTTGGGGCCGACGATCCGGGTGCCCTTGCGCCGCGCGTACGCGGTGAAGGCGACGGAGTCGTGGACCGGGATGCCCTCGGTGATGACGACGGCGAGCGGGATGCCCGCGTCGGCCGCCTCGACGACGGCCGCCTTGGCGAACGCGGGCGGCACGAAGACGACGGTGACGTCGGCGCCGGTGGCCCGCATGCCGTCGGCGACGCTGCCGAAGACCGGGACGGCCCGGTCGTCGAAGTCGACGCTGGTGCCGGCCTTGCGGGGGTTGACGCCGCCGACCACGTTCGTGCCCGCGGCGATCATGCGGCGGGTGTGCTTGGTGCCCTCGGCCCCGGTCATGCCCTGGACGAGGACCTTGCTCTCCTTGGTGAGATAGATGGCCATGTCCGGGCTCCTCAGGCGGTCGCGGTGGCGAGGTCGGCGGCGCGGCGCGCGGCGCCGTCCATGGTGGTGGCCTGCTCGATCAGTGGATGCGCGGCCGCGTCGAGGATGGCCCGCCCGCGCTCGGCGTTGTTCCCGTCGAGCCGGACCACGAGCGGCTTGGTCAGCCGCACGCTGTCCAGGGCCTTGACGATGCCGTCGGCGACCGCGTCGCAGGCGGTGATGCCGCCGAAGACGTTGACGAAGACGGACCGGACGGCCGGGTCGGAGAGGATGACGTTCAGCCCGTCGGCCATCGTCCCGGCGGAGGCACCGCCCCCGATGTCGAGGAAGTTGGCGGGCCTGGCGCCGCAGCCGGCGACCACGTCGAGGGTGGACATCACCAGTCCCGCGCCGTTGCCGATGATGCCCACCTCGCCGTCGAGCTTGACGTAGTTGAGTCCCTTGGCCGCCGCCTCGGCCTCCAGCGGATCCGTGTGCTCGACGTCCGCCGCACCCCAACGGGTTTGGCGGAAGCGGGCGTTGTCGTCGAGGGTGACCTTTCCGTCGAGCGCGAGGATCTGCCCCTGCCGGGTGCGCACGAGCGGGTTCACCTCGACGAGGACGGCGTCCTCGCGGGTCAGCACCTCCCACAGGCGGACGAGGACGTCGACGGTCTGCGGCGGCAGTCCGGCCGCCTCGGCGATCAGTGCGGCCTTGGCGGTCGTGACGCCCTTGGCCGGATCGATGGCGACCCGGGCCACGGCCTCGGGCCGGGTGGCGGCGACCTCCTCGATGTCCATGCCGCCCTCGGCGGAGGCGATGGCGAGAAAGGTGCCGGCCGCCCGGTCGAGCACGTACGAGACGTAGAACTCGCTCTCGATGTCGACGGGTTGGGCCACCATCACCGTGTGGACGGTGTGGCCCTTGATGTCCATGCCGAGGATCTGACGCGCCGTTATCTCGGTGGCTGCCGGGTCGGCGGCGAGCTTGACGCCCCCGGCCTTTCCGCGACCGCCGGTCTTCACCTGTGCCTTGACGACGACCTTGCCGCCGAGCCTGCGCGCGATCTCCCTGGCTTCCTTCGCCGAGGCGGTGACCTCGGCCTGCGGCACCAAGATGCCGTGTTCCGCGAAGAGTTCCCTTGCCTGGTGTTCGTACAGGTCCATTCTCGGCTCCTGAAAGAAGTGCCGCACGCCCCCTGGACACCACCATCGGATGCGGGATACCAAGTTCATACAGTATTCGAGCACTGTATGCAATGTACGAACGACCGGCCAGGCATGGTGGGCCGCGGTCCGCCGCGCCCTCTCCCGACGCGTACGTCCCGAACCATGAACCCGTACAAGTAGTGAGGTGAGTCGGCAGTGACGAAGGCTCTTGAAGGTGTGCGTGTCCTGGACATGACCCATGTCCAGTCGGGTCCGTCCGCCACGCAGCTATTGGCGTGGCTGGGCGCGGACGTGATCAAGCTGGAGGCGCCGTCAGGGGACATCACGCGCAAGCAACTGCGCGACCTCCCCGACGTCGACTCCCTCTACTTCACGATGCTCAACTGCAACAAGCGGAGCATCACCCTCAACACCAAGTCCGAGCGCGGCAAGGAGATCCTGACCGAGCTGATCCGCCGCTCGGACATCCTCGTCGAGAACTTCGGCCCCGGCGCGATCGACCGGATGGGGTTCACCTGGGACCACATCCAGTCCATCAACCCGCGGATCATCTACGCCTCCATCAAGGGCTTCGGCGACGGCCCCTACACCAACTTCAAGGCGTACGAGGTCGTCGCCCAGGCCATGGGCGGCTCGATGTCGACCACCGGCTTCGAGGACGGGCCACCGCTCGCCACGGGCGCCCAGATCGGTGACTCCGGCACCGGCGTCCACACCGTCGCCGGCATCCTCGCCGCCCTCTTCCAGCGCGAGAACACCGGCCGCGGCCAGCGGGTCAACGTCGCCATGCAGCACGCCGTCCTCAACCTGTGCCGCGTCAAGCTCCGCGACCAGCAGCGGCTGGCCCACGGCCCCCTCGCCGAGTACCCCAACGACGACTTCGGGACCGAGGTCCCCCGCTCCGGCAACGCCTCCGGCGGCGGCCAGCCCGGCTGGGCCGTGCAGTGCGCGCCCGGCGGGCCCAACGACTACGTGTACGTCATCGTCCAGCCCATCGGCTGGCAGCCCATCACCGACCTGATAGGCCGCCCCGAGCTCGCCGACGACCCCGAGTGGGCCACCCCCGAGGCGCGGCTGCCCAAGCTCAACAAGATGTTCCAGCTCATCGAGGAGTGGACCTCCACCCTCCCCAAGTGGGAGGTCCTGGAGAAGCTCAACGCCCACAACATCCCCTGCGGCCCCATCCTCTCCACCGAGGAGATCATCGAGGACGCCTCCCTGATCGCCAACGAGATGGTCGTCGACGTCCCGCATCCCCAGCGCGGCACCTTCAAGACCGTCGGCTCCCCCCTCAAACTCTCCGACTCCCCCGTCGAGATCACCAGCTCGCCCCTCCTCGGCGAGCACAACGAAGAGGTCTTCGTCGGTGAACTCGGGCTGGGCGACGAGGAGTTGCGCCTTCTGAAGTCGAACGGAGTGATCTGATTGATGGCACAAGACCGGACCGCGACGGTGCGGGCCCTGCTCGATGCCGTACGCACCGAGGGGCGCACCGCGCTCACCGCGCCCGAGGGCAAGGTGATCGCCGACGCGTACGGGATCGCCGTCCCGGGCGAGGAGCTCGCGCCCGACGCCGACGCGGCCGTGGCAGCGGCGGCACGCTTCGGCAAGCCCGTGGTACTGAAGATCGTCTCCCCCGACATCCTGCACAAGACGGATGCCGGCGGCGTGATCGTCGGGGTGCAGGGCGACGCCGACGTACGAGCCGCGTTCGACCGGATCATCGCGAACGCCCGGGCCTACGCGCCCGACGCCCGCATCGAGGGCATACAGGTGCAGGAGCTGCTGCCCACCGGCGCGGACTCCCAGGAAGTGATCGTCGGAGCGGTCACCGATCCGACCTTCGGCAAGGTTGTCGCCTTCGGGCTCGGCGGCGTCCTGGTGGAGGTCCTCAAGGACGTCACCTTCCGACTCGCGCCGCTCGACGCCGACGAGTCCCTCAGCATGCTCGACTCCATCAAGGCCGCCGAGGTGCTGCGCGGGGTGCGCGGTGCCCGCGGCGTGGACCGGGCGGCGCTCTCCGAGCAGATCCAGCGGGTCTCCCAACTGGTCGCGGACTTCCCGGAGATCGCGGAGATCGATCTCAACCCGGTCATCGCGACGCCCGAGGGCGCCGTCGCCGCCGACATCCGCGTGATCCTCGCCGACGGTGCGCCCAAGCAGCGCCGCACCTACTCCCGCGAGGAGATCCTCACCACCATGAAGCGGCTGATGCAGCCGCGCTCGGTGGCCGTGATCGGCGCCTCCAACGAGCAGGGCAAGATCGGCAATTCGGTCATGCGCAACCTCATCGACGGCGGCTTCTCCGGAGAGATCCACCCGGTGAACCCCAAGGCCGATGACATTCTGGGCCGCAAGGCGTACAAGAGTGTCACGGACGTGCCCGGTGAGGTGGATGTGGCGATCTTCGCGATCCCCGCCAAGTTCGTGGCCTCGGCCCTGGACGAGGTGGGACGCAAGGGCATCCCCAACGCCGTACTGATCCCCTCCGGGTTCGCGGAGACCGGTGAACAGGCCCTCCAGGACGAGATCGTGGCGATCGGCGAGCGGCACGGGGTACGGCTGCTCGGGCCGAACATCTACGGCTACTACTCGACGTGGCAGGACCTGTGCGCCACGTTCTGCACGCCGTACGACGTGAAGGGCGGCGTGGCACTCACCTCGCAGTCCGGCGGCATCGGGATGGCGATCCTGGGCTTCGCGCGGACGACGAAGACGGGTGTCTCGGCGATCGTCGGGCTCGGCAACAAGTCGGACCTGGACGAGGACGACCTGCTCACCTGGTTCGGCGAGGACCCCAACACGCAGTGCATCGCGATGCACCTGGAGGACCTCAAGGACGGGCGGGCCTTCGTGGAGGCCGCGCGCGCGACGGTGCCAAAGAAGCCGGTCGTCGTCCTGAAGGCGGGCCGTACCGCCGCGGGCGCCAAGGCCGCCGGGTCGCACACGGGCGCGCTGGCCGGTGACGACGCCGTGTACGACGACATCCTCAAGCAGGCCGGCGTCATCCGGGCCCCCGGCCTGAACGACATGCTGGAGTACGCGCGGGCGCTGCCCGTGCTGCCGACCCCCCAGGGCGACAACATCGTGATCATCACGGGTGCGGGCGGCTCCGGTGTGCTGCTCTCGGACGCGGTGACCGACAACGGCCTGGAACTGATGGAGATCCCGGCCGACCTGGACGCCGCCTTCCGGAAGTTCATCCCGCCCTTCGGGGCCGCGGGCAACCCCGTCGACATCACGGGCGGCGAGCCCCCGTCGACGTACGAGGCGACGATCCGCCTCGGCCTGGAGGACCCGCGCATCCACTCGCTGGTGCTCGGCTACTGGCACACCATCGTCACGCCTCCCATGGTCTTCGCGGAGGTGACGGCCCGCGTGGTCCAGGAGTTCAGGGAGCGCGGCATCGAGAAGCCCGTGGTCGCTTCGCTGGCCGGGGACGTCGAGGTCGAGGAGGCGTGCCAGTACCTCTTCGAGCGGGGTGTGGTCGCGTACCCGTACACGACCGAGAAGCCCGTCGCCGTGCTGGGGGCGAAGTACAAGTGGGCCCGTGCGGCGGGTCTGTTGGGGGGCGGCCGATGAGGTGACCTCAGGGTGGTCCGGCCGGCGGTGCGCGCCGGCCGGGCCCAGGACCCGTGCGCACACGAAAGCAATTTGGACAGGGGGCGCTGGCCAGATCTTTCGACGCAAGGGGTACGTCAGTCATGACCACCACGGATCTCCCCAGTTCAGTCCCGTACAGGGAACTGACCGACAGGAACGGACGCGTCTATCGCGTCGGTGAATCCGACATCGACATCATGGGCCGCAAGCGGAAGTGGATGGTCATCCTTCCGTGGGTCGGCATGATGGGCATCAGCTCGGCGGAGTATGCGTTCGCGTCCGCCGAGGACGCACTGCACGACGCGCACCACTGGTCCTCGGGAAGCATCTACTGGATGCTGACCGTCTGGGTGTTCTTCCAGGCTGCGGTGGCCTTCCCGGCCGGCCGGCTGCGGGAGAGCGGCAAGCTGCCGGCCCGCTACGCGATGGTCATCGGAGCGTGCGGAACGCTCTGCGGCTATCTCTCGCTGGCCTACGCACCGCACGTCACGCTCGCCTTCCTCGGCTTCGGCGTGTTCAGCGGTATGGGCGCGGGCATGGTGTACGCCACCTGCGTCAACATGGTCGGCAAGTGGTATCCGGAGCGCAAGGGAGGCAAGACCGGCTTCGTCAACGGCGGTTTCGCCTACGGCTCGGTGCCCTTCGTCTTCCTGTTCACGACCGTGATGGACGTGTCCAACTACGAGGTCATCCTCGTCTCGGTCGGTGTCTTCCTGGCCGCCATGGTCGCCGTGGCCGGGTACTTCTTCCGCGACCCGCCGAAGAACTGGTGGCCGGCCCAGATCGACCCGCTCAACCCGCCGGACGACCCGCGCGCACGGCGTGCACTGCAGAAGAACCCGCCGGCCGTGCACCAGTACAGCCCCGGCGAGGCCTGGCGGACCGGCCGGGTGGCGCTGATGTGGTTCTGTCTCGCCTGCACCTCGGGCGTGAACATCTTCGGCATCTCGTTCCAGGTCGACATCGGTGAGCACGCCGGCTTCGCCGGTGGGATCGTGGCCACCGCCATGTCGCTCAAGGCCGTGGTCAACGGCACCGGACGCGGCGTGATCGGCTGGCTGTCCGATCTCTACGGCCGCAAGCAGTGTCTGCTCGCGGTCTGTGTGATCCTCGGCCTCGCACAGTTCGGCATCCTCTGGTCGGCCGAGCAGAAGATCCTGCCCCTGTTCCTGATCTTCTCCGCGATCTCCGGCTTCGGAGGCGGCGCCATCTTCCCGATGTTCGCCGCGATGACCGCTGACTACTTCGGCGAGAACAACAACGCGACCAACTACGGAATGGTCTACAGCTCGAAGCTGGTCTCCGGACTCGGCGCGGGCATGGGTTCCCTGGTCGTCGGCGCCTGGGGCCTCAGTGGTGCGTTCATCCTGGCCGGCTGCATCTCGTTCTTCGCCGGAATCGTCGCTCTCTTCCTGTCCCCTCCGGGCAGGCCGAAATCCGGCGCGATCAAACCCAACCCGCAACCGCTCGGTGAGGAGATGGCCTGATATGACGGCGGAGCCCATCGCCGCAGGAAGCAGTGCGCCGGCCACCGGCGCGAAGTACCGAGAGATCACCGACGAGCACGGCCGCGTCTATCGCGTAGGCGAGACGGACCGCGACATCCTCGGCCACTCCCGCAAGTTCATGGTGTACCTGCCGTGGATAGCGATGATGGCCATCAGCGTCTCCGAATACGCGTACGGCTCGGCGGAGGACACCCTGTCCCACGCACACGGCTGGACGCAGTCCAACACCTTCTGGATCCTGAGCATCTGGGTCTTCTTCCAGGCAGGTATCGCGTTCCCCGCGGGCTGGCTACGAGAGAAAGGCATCCTGTCCGCCCGGCGTGCCATGTACATCGGCTCGTTCATGTGTCTCATCGGATTCCTGGCCCTGTCCCATCTGAGCAACGTCTGGCTGGCGATCCTCGGTTTCGGTGTGATCGGCGGCCTGGGCTCCGGCTTCGTCTACTCGACCTGCATCAACATGGTCGGCAAGTGGTTCCCGGAACGTAAGGGCGGCAAGACGGGATTCGTCAACGGCGGCTTCGCCTACGGATCCCTGCCGTTCATCTTCATCTTCAACTACGCCTTCGACACGGGGAACTACCACCGTGTGCTCGACATGATCGGGGCCTACGTCCTGGTCGTGGTGCTGGCGTGCGCGTTCTTCTTCAAGGACCCGCCGAAGAACTGGTGGCCCGCGGAGGTCGATCCGATCGCCAGGGCGGGCGCGGGCAAGGGCGCGGCGAGCCTCGCCAAGAACCCGCCGGCGGTGCGCCAGTTCACGCCGAAGGAGGCGATCAGGACCGGCATGCTGCCCCTGATGTGGCTGAGCCTCGTGCTCACCGCCGGGGTGTCGATCTTCGGCATCTCCTTCCAGGTCGACTTCGCCAAGGAAGTGGGCTTCGGGCCCCTGGTCGCGGCGTCCTCGATGGGCGTCATGGCCGTCATCAACGGCGTGGGACGCGGAGTCGTCGGCTGGCTGTCCGACATCTGGGGCCGCAAGCTGAGCCTGGTCTTCGTGATCGTGGTGCTGGGCCTCGCCCAGTTCGGCGTGATCTGGGCGGGCAAGATCCACAGCGAGTGGCTGTTCCTCGCCTTCGCGTTCCTGTCCGGATTCGGCGGCGGCGCGTTCTACCCGATGTTCGCGGCGCTGACCCCGGACTACTTCGGCGAGAACTACAACGCCACCAACTATGGCCTGGTGTACAGCGGCAAGCTGGTCAGCGGCCTGTTCGGCGGTGGCCTCGGCTCGATGGTGGTCGCCGCGTGGGGCTACAACGGGGCGTACGCCCTGGCGGGCGGCATCTCGATGCTGGCGGCGGTCGTGGCGCTCCTGCTGCGGCAGCCGGGTCGGGAGGCGGCCGCGGCCACGTAGTGCGGCCGGTGCGTCAGACATGCTGAGAGGGGCCCGGTCGTGGAGACCGGGCCCCTCTCATGTGCGGTTCACGTGTTGCGGTGCGTCCGTGCTTCAGGCGGTCAGTGCTTCTTGCGCAGGGCCGCCATGTTGTTGTAGCCGATCTTCGCGTACTTCAGGGACTGGCCGAGGTCGGTGTCGCTGGGCGCGTTGTCCTGCTCGACCATCGGGTTGTGGTAGTTCTTCTCGCCGACGCGGCTGAAGAACGTCGTGTAGTCGATGACGCCCTCGCCGAACGGCACCATGTCGTAGCCCATGCCGTTGGTGTCGTTGCGGGTGCCGTCCTTGGCGTGGAACAGCGGGTAGCGCTTGTTGTGCGCGCGGACCAGCGCGGCCGGGTCGAAGACGTTCTCCCGCGTGGAGCCGTCGTGCGCGGTGTACGTGTGGAACTTGTACTGCGCGACGTGCGCCCAGAAGATGTCCATCTCCAGCCACACGGTGCGCGGGTCGGTGCCCTTGAGGAAATACTCCAGCTTGCGGATGCCGGAGCTGCGGGTGGGCCTGCCCTGCGCGTCCAGCGGACCGCCGTCGAGCAGGAAGCCGTACGCCGCGTCGTGGTTGTGGGTGTAGAGCTTGAGGCCCGCGCGGCGGGCGATCTCGCCCAGCGCGTTCCACTTGTCGGCGGCGACGTCCCAGTCCGCCTTGTACGAGCTGCCGGTGGGGTCGCCGCCGGTGCCCATGTGGTCCATGCCGAGGATGTTGGCGATCTCGAGGTGCTTCTTGAACGTGTCGAGGTCCGCCTGGCTGAGCGGCCACGACGACGGGATGAAGCCGTGGTTGCCCTGGGCGCGCAGCCCGTACGCGTCGAGCCACGAGCGCAGCAGCTTGGCGCCCTCGACCGATTCGAGGTTGGCGCCGCCGGGGGCGTTCGCGTGCTGGCCGTAACCGGCGAACTCGACCTGCTTGTACCCGTAGCGGGCCAGCTCCTTGAACACCTCGCGGAAGCCGGAGGGCAGGTCGGTGGAGAGCGGGTCGCGGCCGGTCGCGTCGCGCACGGTGTACAGGATGATGCCGCGCTTGCCGGCGGGGACGAGCTCGTGGCCCCGGCCGTGGCCGTGGCCGCCGCCGCTCTCGACCTGCGACTGGGCGAAGGAGGGGGCCGCGCCGAACACGGGCGCGGCGATCGCCCCGGCGGCGACGGCCGAGCAGGTGCTGAGGAATCGGCGGCGGTCGATGCCCAGACGGTGTCTGAGGGCCTCGTCGGCGGCGGGGGTGTCGTGGAAGTCGGTCACGGGTGCGTTTCCCTTCGGTGTGGCGGGTGCCGAGGTGCCGGTGCGGTGGCCGAACCCGCTGTTCAGAGCGGTGCGGGCCGCATTGTCAGTGGCGCGTGCTTCACTCTCTGTAACTGCTTCTCAGGAGGTCCGGCCGAGGCCGGCCAGTCCGAGGAGCAGCGATTTCACGTCGGTCGCGGCGACGCGACCGGGGAACGCATGGGGGGTGGAGCTGATGATGAGCGGACCGTCGTCCTGGCTCATGGGGAGGCGGCCGTGGCTGCCGCGGATGGGTGCGGGGTCGAGGGGCACGACCGCCATGCGGTAGCGCATGCCGAGCTTCTTGCGGGCGAGCGCTGCCCCGGCCTTGACCTTGACGTAGGGGTCCTGGGGGTCCATGAAGAGCTCGACCGGGTCGTAGCCGGGTTTGCGGTGGATCTCGACGAGCTGCGCGAAGTCGGGCGCGCGGGCGTCGTCGAGCCAGTAGTAGTACGTGAACCAGGCGTCGGGTTCCGCGACGGCGACGAGCTCGCCGGAGCGCGGATGGTCGAGGTGGTGGGCCTTCTTGCCCTCGTCGTCGAGGAGTTGCTCCAGGCCGGGCAGTCCGTCGAGGGCGGCGCGGGTGGCGTCGAGGTCCTCGGGGCGGCGCACGTAGACGTGGGCGATCTGATGGTCGGCGACGGCGAAGGCACGGGAGGCCATCGGGTCGAGGTACTCCATGCCGTCCTGGGTGTGCACCTCCAGGAGCCCGGCCCGGCGCAGCGCGCGGTTGATGTCGACGGGCCGGTCGGCGCGGGTGATGCCGTACTCGGACAGGGCGACGACGGTGCGGCCCTCGGCGCGGGCGTCGTCGAGGAGCGGGGCGAGGGCCCGGTCGAGTTCGGTGGCGGCCCGGTGGGAGCGGGGGTCGTCGGGGCCGAAGCGCTGCAGGTCGTAGTCGAGGTGCGGGAGGTAGCACAGGGTCAGGTCGGGGTGCCGGGTGCTCTGGACGTGGCGGGTGGCGTCGATGATCCACTGGCTGGACACCAGGTCGGCGCCGGGGCCCCAGAAGTGGAAGAGGGGGAACGTGCCGAGTTTCTCGGTGAGTTCGTCGTGCAGGGCCGGGGGCCGGGTGTAGCAGTCGGGTTCCTTGCGGCCGTCGGCGTAGTAGACGGGACGGGGGGTGATGGTGATGTCGGTGTCGGCGCCCATGGCGTACCACCAGCAGATGTTGGCGACCGTGTAGCCGGGGTGGGCGCGGCGGGCGGCGTCCCAGAGCTTGTCGCCGGCGACGAGGCCGTTGTGCTGGCGCCAGAGCAGGACGTCGCCGAGTTCGCGGAAGTACCAGCCGTTGCCGACGATGCCGTGCTCGGACGGCATGGTGCCGGTCAGGAACGTGGACTGGGCGGCGCAGGTGACGGCGGGCAGCACCGTCTCCAGGGGCGCACGGGAGCCGGCCTGTCCGAGGGACTTGAGGTGCGGCATGTGGTCGAGGAGGCGGGGGGTGAGGCCGACGACGTCCAGGACGAGGAGCGGAGTGGGGCGGGTGTCCGTCATGGCAGCTCCTTGAGTCCGAGGTCGGTCAGCAGGTCGCGGGCGAGGGTGAGTTCGGCGGCGATGCCGTCGGCGAGCTGGGTGCGGGCGCGGGGCCGCAGCTCGGGCGGGAGGGCCTGCCAGGTGTACGTCTCGACCTCCAGGTGCCGGGTGAG
>NZ_JAMOLN010000259.1 GCF_024448165.1 Streptomyces longispororuber | reverse complement strand
CGTCGACCGCGCCCGGTCTCCCGAACGCCCGCGCGCCGGGGCCTACGTGGCCGACTACTTCACCGACCGGCGGGAGCTGCGCGGCGACCGCGCGGGCGGTACCGACGACGGCATGCTGTGCGGCTTCGGCACCCACGAGGGCCGCACCGTCGCCTACGCGGCCCAGTGCGGCACGGCCACCACCCCGGCCGGCTATCGCACCGCGACGCGGCTGATCGGCCTCGCGGGCCGGCTCGGCATCCCGGTCCTCACGCTCGTCGACACCCCGGGCGCCGCCAACGACGCGGCGGCGGAGCGCGCGGGCGCGGGCGCGGCGATCGCCGATCTGTTCCTGGCGGTCGCCGGGTCGCCGGTCCCGGTCACCACGCTGGTCGTCGGCGAGGGCGGCTCGGGGGGTGCGCTGGCGCTCGCGGCGCCGGGGAACACCTGGGTGACGCCGGACGCGTACTTCTCGGTCATCGCCCCCGAACTGGCCGCCGCGATCCTCAAACGGCCGCCGGACCAGGCGGAACGCACCGCGGACCAACTCCGGATCAGGCCGCAGGACTTGGTGGAGCTGGGGGTGGTGCGCGGCATCGCGCGGCAAGCCCCATAAACGAACAAGGGAGCAGTTGTTCCCTGGAACAGGTGATCGTCGCTCCAGAGTTTGCGTGCGGCCCTCGGGACCAACGATGCTTACGGTGCGCAAGCAACGGGCTGCAGACCGTAGCGACCGCATCGCGATGCACGTGCAAGTCCCAACACATGCACCACAGTTCTAGGAGAACGCAACACCATGAACCTCATCACCGACATCCTCGCCGGCCTCGCCCACTTCGTCGGCTGGCTGGTGTAACACCGTCGGACGCCGACGCGGCGCCGTCTCCCCCGGTCCCACGGGGAGGCGGCGCCTTCGCGCGTCTACCGCCCGGCCGCCTCCCGCATCACCCCGGCCAACTCACCGCGCAGCCGGGAGAATTCGGGCAGGGCCCGCAGTCCGGCGACAGCACCGGCTCCGGCGCCCCGGTCGAGCCCGACGGGCACCTCGGCGACGATCCGGCCCGGCCCCGCGGCCATCACCAGGACCCGCGATCCGAGCAGCACCGCCTCCTCGGCGGAGTGCGTGACGAACAGGACGGTCGTGCCGGTGGCGTCGGCGAGGGAGCGCACCTCTTCCTGGAGCCGCTCCCGGGTCAGCGCGTCGAGCGCCGCGAACGGCTCGTCCATCAGCAGGATCCGGGGTTCGCCGGCCAGCGCCCGGGCGATGGCGACGCGCTGCTGCTGGCCGCCGGACAGCTCCCAGGTGCGCCGCCGGGCCGTGCCGCCGAGCCCGACCAGCTCCAGCAGCTCCTCGACGCGCGTGGCCCGCCGGTCCCTGGGCACCCCGTGCCGGGCGAGCGCGAAGGCGATGTTGCCGCCGACCGTGCGCCACGGGAAGAGGCGCGGCTGCTGGAAGACGACCCCGGCCGCGCGGCGCACGTCGACCTCGCCCGCCGCGGCCCGCTCGAACCCGGCGACCAGGCGCAGCAGCGTCGTCTTGCCGCAGCCGGACGGTCCGACGAGCACCACGAACTCGCCCGCTCCGACGCTCAGGGTCACGTCCTCGACGGCGGTGACGGGAGCCTTCGGGGAGCCGTAGCGGACGGTGACCCCGGCCAGCGCGATGTCGGCGCCGACAGCCGTTTCCTGTACGTCACTTGACGGCATCGGCGAGCTCCCGCACGGCGAGGGCGTCCTCGAACACGGACCGTGCGGGCACGGCGTCCACGGCCTTCTGCCCCTTCAGGAACACGGCGGCGTCCCGCAGGTTCGCGGCGAGCCTGCCCGGCCTGCCGGGCGTGCCGAGGTAGTCGGCGCCCTGCTGCTCCCGTGCGCTGAGCAGCCGCAGTTGCTTCAGCTGGGCCTTGGCCTCGGCGGCCGGGATGCCGAGTTCCTTGCCGATGGAGGCCGCGGCCCTGTCCGGGTCGGACGTGGCCTGGGCGACGGCCCTGTCCTCGGCCTTCAGCCAGGCGGTGACGATCTCGGGGTGCTCCTCGGCGAAGTCGTTCGTGACGACGCCCAGGTCGGCGGTGGGCTTGCCGGCGTCGGCGATCTTCCGGCTGGTGGTGAGGACGGTGCCGTCCTTCTCCAGTTCGCCGAGCGTGGGCGTCCAGACGTACGCGGCGTCGATGTCGCCCCGCTTCCAGGCGGCCAGCGCGTCCTGCGGCTGGAGGTCGACGAGGGTCACGTCGGACGCCTTCAGTCCCGCGTCGGCGAGTGCGGCGAGCAGCGAGTAGTGGGAGGTGGACCCGAAGGGCGTGGCGATCTTCCTATCCTTCAGCGCCTTCACCGATGTGATGCCCTTGCCCTTCTTCGCGACGAGGGCTTCGTTGTCGCCGATGACGTCGTGGATCCACAGCACCTTGTACGGGATGTCCAGGGGCGCGGACAGGCCCTTGGTGACCGGGCTCGATCCGGCGAGGCCGAGGTCGACGGCGCCGGAGATGACGGCGGTGTTCACGTCGCCGCCCGAGTCGAACCGCACCCACTTCACGTCGGCGTCCGGCAGCGCCTTCTCCAGCAGACCCTGCTGCTTCACGACGAGGTCGGCGTTGGGTATGGCCTGGTAGGCGATGCGTACCTGGGTCCTGCCCGACGCGGTGTCGGAGCCGCCGGTGCCGCAGGCGGTTGCGGTTCCGGCGAGGACGAGGGCCGCGGTGGCGGCGAGAAGGGTGCGGCGGGTGGGTGTGACGGGCATGGCGGGGCTCCAGAAGGCGGTGGGGTCAAGGGGAGTTCAGGTGCGGCCGCGCCACGGCACGGCGATCCGCTCGACGCCCTTGAGCGCGGCGTCGAGGACGATGCCGGAGAAGCCGATCGCGAGGATGCCGACGACGACCACGGCGGTCTGGTTGTAGCGCTGGGCGTCGCGGATCATGCCGCCGATGCCGGGGACGCCGTTGATGGTCTCGGCGGCGACCACCGAGGTGTAGGCGACACCGACGGCGATCCGGATGCCGGTGAGGATCTCCGGCAGCGCGGCCGGGAGTCGCACGGACAGCAGCAGCGAGACCGGTCCCGCGCCCAACGCCCGTGCTGCCTCGACGAGTTCGCCCGGCACATCGCGGACGGCGGCGGCCGTGGCGGCGGCGATCGGGGGCAGCGCGGCGATGACGAGCAGCCAGATCTTCGGGGACTCGTCGATGCCGAACCAGATGACGAGGAGGGAGAGGTAGGCGAGCGGGGGCAGCGTCCGCAGGAACGTGACGGCCGGTTCGAGGACGACGGCGACGGGTTTGACCGCGCCGATGACGAGGCCCAGCGGGACGCCGACGAGGGTCGCGTAGCCGGTGCCGATGCCGATGCGGCGCAAGCTCACCGCGAGGTGTTCGGTGAGGGTGTGGCCGCTGTAGCCCGTGGTCATGCCCTCGGTGAAGGCGTGCCAGACGTCCGCCGGGGACGGGACGAGTACGCGGGGCCACAGTTCGGCTGCGGTCACGGTCTGCCAGGCCGCCAGCAGGACGACCAGGGCTGTGGCTCTGAGCGCGATCCAACGGGCCGCCGTGCTGCGGGGGTTCGTTCGCCTTGTTGTCGTGTTCCGTCGGGTGCGGGTTGCCTGTAGTTGCCCGCGCCGTTCCTCGCGCCCCTTCAGGTGGGCCGTGGTCACGCCGCACCGGCCAGTCGGCGCAGCCGTGGGGCGACCTCTTCGCCCACCCGGAACGCCTCCTCCAGGTGGGGCCAGCCGGACAGGATGAACTCGTCGACGCCGACCCGGCGGTACTCGTCCAGGCGCTCGGCGACCTCGTCGTGGGAGCCGACCAGGGCCGTGCCCGCGCCCTCCCGGACCAGGCCGACGCCCGCCCACAGGTTGGGGGCGATGGTCAGGCCGTCGGTGGTGCCGCCGTGCAGCGCGGTCATCGCGGCCTGCGCGCTGGAGTCCATCCGGGCGTACCGCTCCTGGCTGGCGCGGATCGCCTCGGGGTCCATCCGGTCCAGGATGCGAGCCGCTTCCGCCCACGCCTCGGACGCGTCGTCGCGTGAGATGACGTGGATGCGCAGGCCGAACCTGAGCCGCGGATTGCGGTCCCGCATCCGGGCGATGCGCGCGGCGACGGCCGGTACCGGTTCGCCCCACAGGAGTTGGACGTCGGCGCGGCGCGTGGCGACGTCCTCGGCGGCCGGGGACGCGCCGCCGAAGTAGAGCGGGACGGGGTGCTCGACGGCCGGGTCGGTGAGCTGGGCGCCCTCGACCTGGACGTGCTGGCCCTGGAAGTCGATGCGCTTGCCGTTCAGCAGGTCGCGCAGCACGGCCATGACCTCGTCGGTGCGGCCGTAGCGCTGGTCGTGGGCGAGCCGGTCGCCGTAGGAGCGCTGCTCGACGGGGTCGCCGCCGGTGACGACGTTCAGCCGCAGTCGTCCGCCGGTGAACTTCCGGAAGGCGTCGGCCTGTTGGGCCAGCAGGGTGGGGCTGGCGAAGCCGGCGCGGAAGGCGACGAGGAAGCCGATGCGTTCGGTGTGCTGGGAGAGCGCGGAGGTGAGGATCCACGGGTCGACACAGCCGAGCCCGACGGGGGTCAGCAACGAGGTGAACCCCGCCTGCTCGGCCGCGCTCGCGACCTGCGCCAGATAACCGATGTCGGCCGGCCGCCGGGTCGCGGCACCGCTCCTGGCCTGCACGGAAGTGACTCCGCCGGGGTCGCGGCCGTCACCTCCGGTGGGCAGGAACCAGTGCAGCAAAGGGTGGTTTTCGGGCATGGGGGCACCTCGGAATCGGGGCCGCCGCACGGGCAGGCCCTACCAGGGAAAGGTCAGAGCGCGGAGATCAGCGCGAAGGGGGTGCCGCTACGGCGTGCTGGTTCAGCAACCGGCCGTACGACAGCGCGAGTTGGCCCGACAGAGCATCGTGGAGACACGCAGCAGATCCACGTGACGACGCGAGACGAGTACGGGGGCCATGCCCGCATCCTGTCCGGGTGCACACCACACCCACAAGGTCGTTCCGGATGCCGGACAGATCTGTTCCGAGATGTGAAACAGCCGAAACAGCCGGGGCCCGGCGCGGAGTGTTCCCGCGCCGGGCCCCGGCCCGTGCATGCCGTGCTCAGAAGGCTACTTGGGCTACTTGACGACCACCGCCCGGATGATCTCCTGGCTGACGGAACCGCCCTTGTCGTCCTTCGCGCCCGCCTTCAGCGAGACCGACGTCGCGTCGCGCGGGATGCTCAGGGAGCCCGTCCACGAGGCGCCGGACCCCTTCAGGGCCACGGACTTCCAGGTCTTGCCGTCGTCGTACGACACCTGGAGGGTGCCGCCGCCGAGCCTGCCGGTGCCGGTCGCGCCCTTCACGTACTCGGCGGACAGGCCGACGGGGAGCTTCGAGCCCGCGCGCACCGTGCCCGCGAGACTGGTGTCGAGGTCGTAGTTCAGGTTGATCAGCGGCAGGAACACGGACGCGTCCTCGCTGGTGTGCGCGGACGTGAAGTTCCACTCGCTGTGGCCAGTGGTGCCGGTGCCCCACACCGCCGGGTCGAGCGCCGTGTCCGTGACGAGCTTGTACGGCTTCTCGGCCGGGTCGGCCGTCCACACGTACGCCGCGGAGCCGGTCCTGCGGCCCTGGCTGACGCCGTCCGCGAAGACCTCGGTGGTCTGCGTCATGCCGCTGTCGTCGGCGTACGGGTCGCCGAAGCCGGTGTGGTCGGGACCGGAGTCGCCCCAGCCGGGCGTGTTGAACTGCAGCTGGTCACCGCGCCGCTGCTGTCCCCAGCCGAGGCCGCTGCCCAGGTACGGGTGCCAGACCGGCTTGAACCAGTTCAGCGCGGTGCGCTTGCCCGCCTTGTACGAGACCAGGCCGCTGCGCTCCTCCAGGGGGCCGCGGTTGACGGACTCGTGCCAGGTCTGGCCGGACTCGACGGAGACGTAGTCGGTGCGGTGGCCCGGGAAGCCGTAGCGCTCCTGGAAGCCGCCCGCGACCGGGAAGGACGGGTCGACGGAGTAGCGGTACTCGCTGCCCTCGGTCTTCTTGTCGCCGTAGAAGGTGGTGTCGACGGTCGCGAGGTCGCCGGCGCCCGGCGCGAAGACCAGGTTCTTGTCGGGGATCGCGTTCTGGTAGCCCTTGGACAGGTCGTAGGAGTACGAGGAGTTCTCGATGCCCGTCATGGCGATGCGCTCACCGCGCCGCTGCTTGGCGAGCAGCCGGTCGAAGTCGGCGTTGGTGACGCTCGCGATCTGCAGCGGGCGGTCCGTGCCGTCCTCGTTGTAGAAGAGGGTGTTGAGGCGGCCGCGGCTGTCGTCGGTGAGGAACAGCGCCTTGGCGCCCGCGTCCTGGGCGGCCTGCGCGATCTGCGCCTCGGTGAGGCTGCCGTCGACGTGCACGAGGGCGGCCTTGCCGGTGACGTTCTTGCCCGCGTAGTCGGCGGGGGCACCGGCCCCTGCGTTCACCAGGGCGAGCCTGCGGTCGCCCGTGAGGAGCGTGGAGCCGGGCTGGCCCCACACCTCGTCGACGCCGTCGACGGTGATGTGCGGCTGGGACTCGCGCCAGGTGGTGCGGTACGCGTAACTGCCTTCGGTCACCGGCTTCGTGGGCAGCGCGAACAGCGAGTCGTACTTGATGGGCAGCAGCGCCATGCCGAAGAGGTCGGCGCCGCCCGCCTTGCGGTCGTACTGCACGAGGGTCTGGTGCGGGTCGGTGTCCTTGGAGACCCGCGTTCCGACCTCGCGCAGCTTCGTGCCGTCGAGGGTGATCTCGCGGTCGCCGTCGAGCTTGACCTCGGGGTCGGACAGGTAGCCGATGCCCAGCGCGTCCTTGCCCCGGGCGCCGCGCACGTCGAGGAACGTGTCCAGGTAGTAGGTCCCGGGCTTCAGGCGCAGCTTGACGGTGCCGGAGTCGCCGACGGTGGCGGGCACCGGGTCCACGTTCGGGAGGAGCTGCTGGTACATGAGGTTGGCGCCGGTCGGCTTGCCGTCCCGGTCCTTGACGTGGACGGTGAGCGTGTAGCGCTCCTCCTCCTTGACCAGGCCGAAGGCGGTGTGCGCGACGGCGGTCCCGCCCGAACTGGCCACGATCTGACCGGAGTTCGTGCCGACGGCGGCCTTGGCGCCGTCGCCGGTGACGGTGGTGGAGGCGGTGCCGTGGGCGGGCACGGTCAGCTTGGAGTCGGCGAGCGTGGCGAGCCCGGCGGCGCCGCCCTGCACGGCCAGGTCCAATTCCACCGCCGTGTCGGAGGAGTTGGAGTAGGTAACGGTCTTGGTGACCGGCTTGTTGTCCTCGTACGGCCAGGAGTACATGCCGAGGTCGACGCTGCCGGACGCGGTGACCTTCGCGGCGATCGCGTCGGGCACGGAGACCCGGCCCGAACCGATCGCGTACGCGGAGTCGTCCAGCTGCTTCGAGGACGACATCAGCGCGTCCTTGAGCTGGGCGCCCGTCCAGTCGGGGTGGGCCTGCGCGAGGAGGGCGGCGACCCCGGCGACGTGCGGCGTCGCCATCGACGTACCGCTCATGGTGGTGTACGAGCCGGAGCCCTCCACCAGCGAGGAGCGGGCCGCGAGGATGTCCACGCCCGGTGCCGAGACGTCCGGCTTGAGGCCGTTGTCACCGAGCCGCGGGCCCTGGCTGGAGAAGTCGGCGCGGTCGTCGTTCGCGTCGACCGCGCCGACGGTGAGGGCGGAGTCGGCGGCGCCGGGCGAGCCGATCGTGCCGGGGCCGTAGGAGTTGCCGCCCGCGATGACGAACAGCGCGCCGGTCTCCTTGGAGAGGGTGTTGACGGCGGCGGCCATCGGGTCGGTGCCGTCGCTGCCCTCCTGCGAGCCCAGGCTCATGGAGATGACCTTGGCCTTGACGTCCTTGGCCGCCCACTCCATGCCGGCGATGATCTGCGACTCGTCGCCGTAGCCCTCGTTGGAGAGCACCTTGCCGACGGCGAGCGTGGCGTCGGGGGCGACGCCCTTCTCCTTGCCGTCGGACGCGGCGCCCGATCCGCCGACGGTGGAGGTGACGTGCGTGCCGTGGCCGGCCCGGTCGGCGACCTCCTGGCCCGCGATGAACGACTTCGACTCCGTCACCCGCGACGCCAGGTCCGGGTGCGTGGTGTCGTAGCCGGTGTCGAGGACGGCGACCTTGACGCCCTTGCCGGTGAGCCCGGCCTCCCACGCCTTCGGGGTGCCGATCTGCGCGTTGGACTCCGCCATGTCGGCCTTGACGCGGCCGTCGAGCCACACCTTGCCGATGCCGTCGGAGTACCCGGCCTTCGTGGTCAGGTCGTTCCAGAACGTGCGGCCCTTGTCGGCGTCGAGCGCCGCGCCGCCGATGACGTCCAGCCTGCGGGTGCGCTCGGCGCCCTCGGGCGCGGCGGCCGCGGTGCGGGCCGCCTTGGCGCCGTAGGTGACGATCAGCGGGGTCGCGTCGGCCTTGGTGTCGGCCAGGCCCTGCTCCAGCAGCCCGGTGACGTCGAAGAGCCGCCGGTCGAGCTTGCCGGAGGCCAGGTAGGGGCGGGCCTCGTCGGGTATGACGCTGATCCGTCCATCGGTCACCTGGGTGCGGACGAGCCCGTCGGCGCCCTTGGGGCGCTTGACGTCGACGGTCTGTCTACCGCCGCCGATGTCCGTCACGGTCACTCTGTCGCCGGTCACCAGCGTCACCGTGTGGGCGGCGCGGGCGGCCTTGGTGGTCTGTGCGGGGACGACGTCCTGCCCGGACGGCGCCGCGTTCGCACCGGCCGTGGGCAGCAGTGCGAACGCCAGACCGGCCGACAGCAGGGCCGCGCCGCGTCGCGCGGAACCTCTTGTCATCGTTGCCCTCTCCTCGGTAGAGGCGTCGGGTGCGGGGGTGTCACCCGAGTGCTCCGACGAGTCTGAAGGGCCTTGTGTTTCGTGGCTGTTGACGTGCGCTGGCGGGAAGCTGCCCTGGCATTTTCCCGCCAGCCCGCTCCCCCGGGACGAGGCGGGGCGACCGGCGCGAAACCTGGAGTTCTGCCGCGGTCAGGCGCCACAATGGTCCCAGGCACGACAGCACGGCTACGGGGGGCTCAACGCATGGACGGACTGGTCGAGTTCACGGTCGAGGACGGCGCCGCCGGGCCCGTCCTGTTCGAGGCGGACCCCGCCGACGACGAGTCGGGCGCCCGGCTCGTCTCCCGCAGCCGCGAGACCGGCGCCGTGCGCGCCACGACGACCTTCGAGACGGCGCTCGACTCGGTGCGCTCGGCGGCCCAGTCGGCCCTGCGCGTCCTGCGCGACGGCCCCCTCTCACCGGACGGCGTGGAGATCGAGTTCGGGGTGAAGCTGTCGGCCGAGGCGGGCGCGGTCATCACCAAGGGCTCCGCCGAGGGCCACCTCGTGGTGCGGTTGAGCTGGGCGCCGCAGGGGCGCGCCGACGCGCAGGCCGGCGGCCCCGGCGCGGAGCAGGATCAGCCACGGCCGGCCGGCGCCCAGGGGCCGGACACCGACCCGGCGGCAGCCGCGCCCCGCCCATGAACGGCGCGAAGTGGCAGGCCCGCGTGGTGAGCGGCACCGAGGTCGGCGCCGGCTTCCTGGTGACCCCGCGCATGGTGCTGACCTGCGCACACGTCATCACCGACGAGGCGCCCGTCACCGTCACCTTCCCCCAGCTGCCCGGCGAGGACCCCGTCGGGGCCCGGCTGCACCTGCACGGCGGCTGGCGGGGTGGCGCCGCGCCCGGCGACCTGGCCGTGCTCGAACTCGACCGGGACATGGACATCCCGCCCGCCGAATTCGCCCTGCCCGGCGCCGCGTTCGGCGATCCGCCGCCGCGGCTGCTCGCGTACGGCTTCCCCCGCCACTACGACGAGGGCACCCTCGCCGAGTACCGCGCCAAGGCCGATCTGCTGGTCGGTGACGAGTGGGTGGAGCTGGTGGCCCTGGACGGGCACGGCCAGCCCATGGAGGGCGGCTTCAGCGGCGCCGCGGTCACCCTGGCCGGCTCGCACCGGGTCGTCGGCATGGTGACGCAGACGACCGGCGGCCGCGGCGTCCTGGCCAGCCGGATGCTGCCGCTCGACGTGATGGCCCGCTACTGGCCCGACCTCGCCGACCGCATCCCCTGCCCGGCCCCGGCAGCCGGCCGCCCGGACACCGGCCGGCTGCACACCCTCATCGAGAAGGCGACCCGCACCCACCTCGACTGCGACCCGGAGCGCCTGTACCGGTACGCGGTCGGCGAGTTCGGGCCCGACGTGCCGCCCGGCGGCTTCGCGTCGCTGTGGGCGGCGGCCGTGTACGTACTGTCCGAGGTCGACGAGCCGGACGCGGTCGCCCGGTTCACCGAGCGCCTCGACGCGCTCCTCGACGCCCCGGCGCCGCCCGCCGCCGCGCCCCGCTGGACGCCGGTCCTGGTCGACGTGCAGCGCAGCGGCGCGGGCGACGACCAGGCCCTCGTCGAGGTGTCCGCCTACAGTGCGGGCCGCCGCCACCCGGTCGCCTCGCGCACGCTCGCCGAGTCGGAGGTGGCCGCGTACGTGCGGGACGTCATCGACGATGCGCTGGCCCATCTGCCGCCCGGCACCGACGAGCTGGTGGCGTTCACGCTGCCGCCGAAGTGGCTGAACTGGCCGGTGGACCGCTGGCCCGCGGGCCCCGACGACCCGACCCCGCTCGGCTGCGCCTACCCCGTCGTCGTCACCCACCCCACGCGCCGCCAGGTCGGCCCGCTGCGCCGGCTGACGCGCCGCTGGCAGGACTCCGCCGGGCGGCCGGTGCGCGCCGTGCACCGGGTGGGCTGCGACGGCGGCGGGGCGGCGAGCCAGCGGGAGCTGCGGGTGGCCGACGTGGCGGGGTTCGCCCGGCCGCCGGGCGCCGTCCCCGACCCGCGGTTCGACGCGGCGCTGAGCAAGCCCGTCCCGGCGCTGCTGTGGCCGCGCACCGGGTGCGCGAAGGACCACGAGCCCGGCGCCGGCTGCCCGGGCGGCACGTTCCTGGACGAGCTCGGCCGGTATGTCACCGGTGCGCACCTGGCCGAACTGCCGTACAGGATCATGGAGTTACGGGAGGCGGCGGACGCCAGGGACGACCACTGGGCCGGTGACGTGCAGCTGCTGTGGGACGCCCCGCACTGCTTCCCCGACCCGCGCGAGACCGGAGCGCCGCACCGGTCGCCCGTAGCCTGAGCCCGCCGACGGAGAGTACGGAGAGCAGTGATCATGCCCGAGTGGCCCGTGTACACCGGCGCGAACGAGCCGCACGACGGCATCGACCGGCTGCCCGCACCCCCGCCCTGGCGTGCCTTCGACGGCGGCCCCGCGCTGCCGACACCGGGCGACGCCGACGACGAGGCCGCCGTCTCGCCCGACCGGGTGCATCGCGCCCACACCTACCGGGCGACCCCGGAGAGCATCCAACTGGTCAATGCCGCGCTGTACTTGAGGCGCCCGCTGCTCGTGACGGGCCCGCCCGGCACCGGCAAGTCGTCGCTCGCGTACGCCGTCGCCCGCGAGCTGCGGCTCGGCCCCGTGCTCCGCTGGAACATCACCAGCCGCGCCACCCTCGCCGACGGCTTGTACCAGTACGACCCGCTGTCCCGCCTGTACGCGGCGCGCGAGGCGGGCGACGTCGACGTGGCGGACCACCTGCGCCTCGGCCCGCTCGGCACGGCGCTGCTGCCGCACGAGCGGCCGCGCGCCCTGCTCGTCGACGAGATCGACAAGAGCGACCTCGACCTGCCGAACGACCTCCTCAACATCCTGGAGGAGGGCCAGTACGAGATCCCCGAACTGGTCCGGGCGGGCGGCGCCGCGCGGGTGCGGGCCGACGGCACGGACCGGCGGGTCCCCGTCGCGCGCGGCCGGGTGCGCTGCCGCGCGTTCCCGTTCGTCGTCCTGACCAGCAACGGCGAGCGCGAGTTCCCGCCCGCCTTCCTGCGCCGCTGCGTGACGCTGCGGCTGCACCGGCCCGACGAGGCGCAGCTGGCCGAGATCGTCCGCGCGCACCTGGGCGAACCGGACGACGGGGCACGGCAGTTGATCTCCCGCTTCCTGTCCCGGTCGACCTCGGGCGAGCTCGCCACGGACCAGCTGCTGAACGCCATCTACCTGACGGGGGCGGCGGGCCTGGACGCCGCGGGCCGCGACGAGCTGGCCCGGCGCCTCATGCCCGCGCTGGACGGCACCCCGGACCCCGATGCGCGCTGAACTCGGCCGGCTCGCGGCGGCGCTGACCGCGGCGACCGACGACGGCACCGCGCCGACACCGGTCGAGCTGGCCGAAGTGCTCTGGCTCGCCGCGCAGTTGGCGGGCCCGGGCCCCGACGCGGAGGAACCCGGCCCGCCCCCGGCGCCGGCGGAACC
>NZ_JAMOLN010000258.1 GCF_024448165.1 Streptomyces longispororuber | reverse complement strand
TGGTTCTCCCGGTGCCGGGGCACTGCCGTGGGGGCGGTGTTCCGGCATCGGGTTCCGAATGCCAGATTCCGCGGATACGTTCGATTGTCATGACTGATCCCCATGACAGGCCGGCGCCCTCGTCCCTCTACGAGACCGTGGGCGGGGCCCCCGCCGTGGCCGCGGTGGTCGACCTCTTCTACGCCAAGGTCCTGGCGGACGACGGCCTGGCACCCCACTTCCGGACCACCGCGCTGCCCGCCCTCAAGGCCCACCAGCGCGCCTTCATCGCGACCGCGCTGGGCGGACCCGAGTCGTACAAGGGCCGCCCCCTGGGCGAGGCCCATGCCGAACTGGCCCTGACCGACGGCGACTTCGACCGGGTCGTGACCCATCTGGCGGCCTCCCTGACGGAGGCGGGCGTCTGCGCCGACCTGATCGCGACGATCGCCGGCCGGCTCGCACCCCTGCGGCCGCAGATCGTCACTCCTTCCTGAGCCCACGACGAGGGCGGCACCGGCGGACGGCCCCGCACCCGCGCGGCGAGCACCCCCGGTGCCCGGCCGCCGTCAGCCGGCCAGCACCCCGGCCAGCGCCGCCACGAACCGCGCACTCGTCTCCCGGTCCCGCACGGCGACCCGCACCCAGTCCTGCCCCAGCCCCGGAAACGTGTCGCCCCGCCGCACCGCGAACCCGACGCCGCGCAGCCGCTCCCGCACCAGCCGCCCGCCCGGGATCCGCACCAGCACGAACGGCCCCTCCGCCGGCCCGGCCACCGACACCCCGGCCCCCGCCAACTCCCGCAGCAGGCCCACCAGATGTTCCCGGTCACCGGCGACCGACACCGCCGCGGCAGCGGCCTCCGCCGCCCCCCGCTCCGACACGCACGCCTGCGCCGCCACCAGCGCCGGCGACGACACCGGCCACAACGGCTGCGCTCCTTCCAGCGCGGCGACGACCTCGGGCGAAGCCAGCACGTACCCGATGCGCAACCCCGCGAGCCCCCACGTCTTCGTCAGGCTCCGCAGCACCACGAGACCCGGCACGTCCGTCCGCCCGGCCAGCGACTCCCGCTCGCCCGGCACCGCGTCCATGAACGCCTCGTCGACCACCAGGAACCGTCCGGGCCGCGCGAGCCGCGTCAGCACGTCCGCCGGATGCAGCACCGACGTGGGGTTCGTCGGATTCCCCACGACGACCAGATCCGCGTCCGGCGGCACCAGCGCCGGATCGAGCCGGAACCCGTCCTCCGCCCGCAGCAGCACCCGCCCCACCGCATGCCCGGCGTCCGCCAGCGCCGCCTCCGGCTCGGTGAACTGCGGATGCACGACGACCGGCCGCCGCACCCGCAGCGACCGCGCCAGCAGCACGAACGCCTCCGCCGCCCCCGCCGTCAGCAGCACCCGCTCCACCGGCACCCCGTGGTGCGCCGCCACCGCAGCCCGCGCCGTCCGCCCGTCGGGATACGCGGCGAGCCCCTCCACCGATCCCATGACGCGCTCGCGCAGCCAGCGCGGCGGCGTACCCGTGCGCACGTTCACCGCGAGATCCGTCAACTTCTCGCCGTCGTCCCGGACTTCGGCGTCCCCGTGGTGCCGCAGATCCGGGCCGTCGCCGACCGCCACCGGCTCCTGCGGCGCGGCCGCACGCTCCACCGACACCTCCGGGTGCGCGGCCGCCCACCCCTCCGCCTGCGCCGCCCACCGCTCGGACGGCAGCCCCGGCCACGCCAGCACGACGACCCGCCGCGCACCGAGCGCCGCACACCGGTCGAGCCCCGACGGCACATCGGGCGCCGCCCCGGACACGAACGCCGTCTCGACCCCGGCGTATCCGCTCCCCTCCCACAACAGCCGCGCCGCCGCGACGAGTTCGGCATTGACGGCCGGGTCGGCCGAGCCGGCCCCCACGAGCAGCACCGTCACACCGGCCCGGTCGTACGGGGTGCGGACACCGCCGCCCAGGACGTCGTCGAGCCGCTGCTCCAGTGCGGCGAGCAGGGCCGGGGGAGGGGTGTGCACGGACGGGCTCCTTGCGAACGGCTGGATCTCAGAAGGGAGTTGGGGAACGGGGCGAGCGAGGACCGGACCCTACCCGGTCCGGGCCGCCGCACACGTCACCCGGCCGGGCGCCCCGCCCGCCCCGGCCGACACCCGCTTCGCGACGAGCAGCCGCCCCCCGCGCACCAGCGCGGCGGCCTCGGCGACGGACGGCGTGCCGACGGCGCCGCGCACCCGCTCCGACGGATGCGGCACGGGCACGGCCGCGAGCCGCTCCGCCGGATACGTCTCCACCGGCACCCCGAGCACCTCCGCCGCCCGCACGAGCCCCGGCTCCCGCCCCTTCGCGTCGACGGTCGCCAGCGCCACCAGGTCCCCGGCGCCGGCGCCCGCCTCGGCGAGCACCGCCCGGACCAGGCCGAGCACCTCGTCGGCCGCCACCCCGGCGCGGGCGCCGACCCCGACCACGACCCGGCCGACACGTCCGGAACCGGTCAGGACGTGCGGCGCGGGGGTCGGATGGGTTAGCAAGGGCCCATGGCGGTGTTCGTGGCGCTCGGCGCCTTTGTGATGACCCTGGTCGGCGGCTGGACCGCGCAACGGGTCACCGACCGGCGCCACCTGGTGCTCGGTCTCGCGGGTGGACTCATGCTCGGCGTGGTCGGACTCGACCTGCTGCCGGAGGCGCTGGACGCGGCCGGCGGCGACGTGTTCGGAGTGCCGGCGGCGCTGCTGCTGTTCGTCGCGGGGTTCCTCGCCGCGCACGTCCTCGAACACCTCCTCGCCCAGCGGCAGGCCGCGCACGGCGCCGACGAGTACGAGAACGGCCGGGTCCCCGAGGTGGGCCTGACGGCCGCGTCCGCGATGGTCGGGCACAGCCTGATGGACGGCATGGCGATCGGCGCCGCGTTCCAGGTCGGCGGCGGCATGGGCCTCGCCGTGGCGCTCGCCGTGATCGCCCACGACTTCGCCGACGGCTTCAACACGTACACGCTCACGAGCCTGTACGGGAACGCCCGCCGCAAGGCGCTGATGATGCTGTTCGCGGACGCGGTGGCGCCCGTCGTGGGCGCGGCCTCGACGCTCCTGTTCACCATTCCGGAGCAATTGCTCGGTGGCTATCTGGGCTTCTTCGGCGGTGTGCTGCTGTATCTCGCCGCCGCCGAGATCCTGCCGGAGGCCCACCACGAGCATCCGGCCCGCTCGACCCTGCTGTGCACGGTCGCGGGCGCGGCCTTCATCTGGCTCGTGGTGGGCCTCGCGGGCTGACCTCACGGAGTGCCGCACCACTCGACCAGGCGCCGGGCGATGCCGGGCAGCGCCGCCCAGTGCGTGTGCAGATAGCTGGCGTGCACGCCCTCCTGCACGAAGCCCTCGACCCGCCGGGCCGGGAGCCGCATGCCCCACGCGGGCGTCGGCCCGGCCCCCGGTTCCAGGGCGGTGCGGTGGAACTCGTGGCCGCGCAGCCGGGTCCCCGCCGCGGCGAGCGGGCTGTCGGTCAGGGCCACGGCGTCGCGGTAGCCGAGGGTGAGCCGGCCCGTCATCGTGGCGTCGGCGTCCAGCACCCCGCACATCGGCCGGCCGTCGAGGGAGCGGGCGAGGTAGAGCAGGCCGGCGCACTCCGCCACCACGGGGGCGCCGCCGGCGGCCAGCTCGGCCACCTGCTTGCGGAGCCGTTCGTTGGCGGACAGCTCCGGGGCGTAGACCTCGGGGAAGCCGCCGCCGATCACGAGCCCGGCGGTGCCCTCCGGGAGGGACTCGTCGTGCAAGGGGTCGAACGGGGCCACCTCGGCACCCGCTGCCCGCAGGAGCTCCGTGTGTTCCGTGTAGGAGAAGGTGAAGGCTGCGCCTGCTGCTACGGCCACCACCGGGTTCGTGGGCGGGTGCGGGTCCGTTGTGGCTGGTCGCGCGGTTCCCCGCGCCCCTGAAGGAGCCGGGGTCCATGCCTCCGTGTGGAGAGGGGGAGCCGTGCTTGCCAGGGCCAGCAGACCCTCCAGGTCGCAGCCCTCGCGGACCATCGCCGCCGACGCACGGACCGAGTCCACCGCGTCCGTGCTGCGTTCGGCCACCGGGACCAGGCCCAGGTGCCGGGACGGCGTGGCGACCTGCGGGGTGCGGCGCAGGGCCCCGTACACCGGGACGCCCACCTCCTCCAGCGCCTCCCGCAGCAGCATCTCGTGGCGCTCGGAGCCGACCTTGTTCAGGATGACGCCCGCGAGCCGGACCTCCGGGTCGAAGGACGCGAAGCCGTGCACGAGCGCCGCCACCGACCGCGACTGCGACGACGCGTCGACGACGAGGACGACGGGCGCCTTGAGGAGCTTGGCGACGTGCGCCGTCGACGCCAGCTCGCCCTCGCCCGACGCCCCGTCGAAGAGGCCCATCACGCCTTCCACGACGGCGAGTTCACAGCCCTGCGCGCCGTGCGCGAAGAGCGGCGCGACGAGGTCGGGCCCGCACATGTACGCGTCCAGGTTGCGGCCGGGCCGGCCCGTCGCCAGCGCGTGGTAGCCCGGGTCGATGTAGTCGGGCCCCACCTTGTGCGGCGACACGGCGAGCCCCCGCTCGGCGAACGCGGCCATCAGACCGGTCGCCACCGTCGTCTTGCCGGACCCGGAGGCGGGCGCGGCGACCACGAGCCGCGGAACGGTCACTACCACTCGATGCCTCGCTGGCCCTTCTGACCCGTGTCCATCGGGTGCTTCACCTTCGACATGTCGGTCACGAGGTCCGCGAACTCGACCAGCTTCTCCGGGGCGTTGCGGCCCGTGATGACGACGTGCTGGGTCCCGGGCCGGTCGCGCAGCACCTGCACGACCTCGTCGACGTCGATCCAGCCCCAGTGCAGCGGATAGGCGAACTCGTCGAGCACGTACAGCTTGTACGTCTCGGCGGCCAGGTCCCGCTTGACCTGCTCCCAGCCCTCGCGTGCCTTCTCCTCGTTGTCCGCCTGATCGTCCCGCTGGACCCAGGACCAGCCCTCGCCCATCTTGTGCCAGTCGACGGTGCCGCCCTCGCCGGAGGCGCCCAGCACCTTCAGCGCGTTCTCCTCGCCGACCTTCCACTTCGCCGACTTGACGAACTGGAACACCCCGATCGGCCAGCCCTGGTTCCAGGCCCGCAGCGCGAGCCCGAAGGCCGCCGTCGACTTGCCCTTGCCGATGCCCGTGTGCACGAACACCAGCGGACGGTTACGGCGCTGACGTGTCGTCAGTCCGTCGTCCGGTACGACACTCGGCTGTCCCTGCGGCATCAGGCGGCCCTCCTGCTGGTGTGGTTCGGCGTTCCGTGTGTGCTCTGTACGTCCTTGACGAGGCCGGCGATGGCGTCGGCCCGCAGCTCGTCCAACGTGACGGCCGTGCCGCCGAGTTGACCGGCCAGCTGCCGGGCGAGCCCGAGCCGGACCAGACCCGATTCGCAGTCGACCACGACGGAGGCGGTGCCCTCCACGGCGTGCAGCCCCGCCGCGCGCCCGGCCAGCCGCACCGGCTCCGGGCCGCCCGTGGCCCGCCCGTCGGTCACGACCACCATCAGCGGGCGGCGCGCCGGATCCCGCAGCCGCTCCACCCGCAGCACCTCGTGCGCCGTGAGCAGTCCGGCGGCCAGCGGCGTGCGGCCACCGGTCGGCAGGGTCTCGAGCCGGGCGGCGGCCGCGTCCACGCTCGACGTCGGCGGCAGCGCCACTTCGGCGCCCGTGCCCCGGAACGTCACGAGACCCACCTTGTCGCGTCGCTGGTACGCGTCGAGCAGCAGGGACAGGACGGCGCCCTTCACCGCGCCCATCCGCTGCCGCGCCGCCATCGACCCGGAGGCGTCCACCACGAAGAGCACGAGGTTGCCCTCGCGGCCCTCGCGGGTCGCCTGCCGCAGGTCGTCGCGGCGTACGACGAGCCCGGGGCCCGACCGGCCGCGGGCCCGCTGGTGCGGCGCCGCGGCCTGCACCGTCGCCGCCAGGTGCAGCTTCGTCAGGGCGCCGCGGGGCCGCGTCGACCCCGTCGTCCGGCCGTGCTGGGTACGGGCCCGGGACCGGCGCCCCGCCGCACCGTCACCCAGACCCGGGACGCTCAGCATCTTCGTACGGAAGGGGTCGCCGGCCGACACGGCCTGCTGCTGCCGGCCGCCGGCACCGGCCGCGGGGGCCTCGGCGGGCGACTCGGCAGGACTCTCCGGGGACTTTCCGTCACTCTCACCGGCCGGCTCCGTCGGCTCGGACGCCTGGGGCGGCACCCCGCCCCCACCGTCCGGGCCGGAGCCGCCGCCGTCGTCGGGACCGCCGTCAGGGCCGTCGGGATCGTCCGGGTCGTCGTCGGGCCCGAACTCGTCCAGCGTCTCGTCGAGCTTGTCCTCGTCGAGTCCCGGCGCGTCGAACGGATTGCGTCGTCTGCGGTGCGGCAGCGCGAGCAGCGCGGCCTGCCGGACGTCCTCCGCGAGGACCTCGGTCCGCCCGGCCCACGCGGCGAGCGCCGTCGCGGTCCTGGCCATCACGATGTCGGCCCGCATCCCGTCCACCTCGAACGCGGCGCACGTGGCGGCGATCTGCGTCAGCGCCCCGTCCCCGAGCGTCACGCGGGGCAGCAGCCCGCGGGCGGCCACGATCCGCTCCCGCACCTCGGCCTCCGCCCCGGCCCAGCGGGCGACGAACGTCTCCGGGTCGTCGTCGTAGGCGAGCCGCCGCCTGACGACCTCGACCCGCTGCTCCGGCTCCCGGGACGCGGCGACCTCCACGGTCAGACCGAACCGGTCCAGCAACTGCGGGCGCAGCTCGCCCTCTTCGGGGTTCATGGTCCCCACGAGGAGGAAGCGCGCGGCGTGCCGTACGGAGACGCCCTCGCGCTCGACGTAGGAGGCGCCCATGGCGGCGGCGTCGAGCAGCAGGTCCACCAAGTGGTCGTGCAGCAGGTTCACTTCGTCGACGTACAGGATCCCGCGGTGCGCGTCGGCCAGCAGCCCCGGCTCGAACGCCTTCACGCCCTCCGCGAGCGCCCGCTCGATGTCGAGCGCCCCGACGAGCCGGTCCTCGGACGCGCCGACCGGCAGCTCGACCATCCGCGCGGCCCGCGCGGCCCCGGGCGTGTCCGCGTGCGGCCCGTCCGGGCACTGCGGATCCGGCGCCCCCGGGTCACAGGAGAACCGGCAGCCGGCGACGACGTCGACGTCCGGCATCAGCGCCGAAAGAGCGCGTACGGCCGTGGACTTGGCGGTGCCCTTCTCGCCGCGCACCAGCACGCCGCCCACGGCGGGCGACACGGCGTTCAGGATCAGGGCGAGCCGCAGATCGTCCTGACCGACGACGGCGGTGAACGGGTACGGCGTGGTCATCGACCCTCCAGATGGTCTTCGGCGCGTCCCGTGCGGGGCGCGGGACTGTGCCGGTCGGCGGCTCCGCCGCGGGACGCGGGCTCCGACGCGCTCACGTCGGGGCCCCCGGCGGAACGAACGGCAGCCCGGCGGGCGCCCCGCCCTCGATCAACCGCCACAGCGCGTCGGTGTCGGCGTACCGCTCCACCAGATCGCCGAGCCGGTCCAGCTGCTCCTCGCGCAGCGCCTCGAACGACGTGTCGGGCGCGGGCACGAACCGTCTCCCCGCGTCCCGGGCGACCTCGCGCAGGAACGCCCGCCGGAACCCGTCCGACTCAAGCGATCCGTGCCAGTGCGTGCCCCACACGGCGCCGACCCGGCACCCGTCGAGGAAGGGGTCCCCGCCCAGCACCTCGGCGACCCCGTGATGGATCTCGTAGCCCTCGACGTGCTCGCCGAGCGCCGAACCCACCGGCCGCTCCAGCGTCTTCCCGGTGGCGAACCGCACCCGTACGGGCAGCAGCCCGAGCCCGGCCACGACCCCGGCCCGCGACTCCACCTCGTCCTCGATGCGCTCGCCGAGCAGCTGGAAGCCGCCGCAGATCCCGAGCACCGGCCGCCCCTCGGCGGCCCGCCGCACCAGGGCGTCCGCGAGCCCGCGCTCCCGCAGCCACTCCAGCGCCCTGACGGTCCCGCGGGTGCCCGGCACCACGACCAGATCCGCGTCGACGAGTTCCTCGGCCCGGTCCACGAACCGCACGACGACACCCGGCTCGGCGGCCAGCGCGTCGACATCGGTGAAGTTCGACATCAGCGGCACCGCGCACACGGCGACCCGCAGCACGTCCTCGCCGACCGGCGGCGCCACCACGGACTCCCGCACCGTGCCCCGCAGGGACACCCGCAGGCCGTCCTCCTCGTCGATGCCGAGCCCGTGCTGGAACGGCAGCACCCCGTAAGTCGGCCGACCGGTCAGCGACTTGAGCATGTCGAGTCCCGGCTCCAGCAGGCTCACGTCGCCCCGGAACTTGTTCACGAGGTACCCGGCGATCAGCTCCTGGTCCTCGGGCGCGAGCAGCGCCGTCGTCCCGAAGAAGGACGCGAAGACGCCGCCCCGGTCGATGTCGCCGACGACGAGCACCGGCAGCCGCGCGGCGCGCGCGATGCCCATGTTCACGATGTCGGTGCGGCGCAGATTGATCTCGGCGGGAGAGCCCGCCCCTTCACAGATCACGGCATCATGACTGCCCCGCAACTCCTCCAGGCACCCCACGACGGTGTCGAGCAGCGCTGCCTGCCGCCCCCCGTGATAGCCACGCGCGCTCAACTCACCCACGGGCTTCCCCATGAGCACGACCTGACTGCTCCGGTCACTGCCCGGCTTGAGCAGTACCGGATTCATCAGCGCGCTCGGCTCGGCCCGGGCGGCCTGCGCCTGCATGGCCTGGGCGCGGCCGATCTCGGCGCCCTCCCGGGTCACGAACGAATTGAGGGACATGTTCTGCCCCTTGAACGGCGCGACCTTCACGCCCTGCCGCACCAGCCACCGGCAGATCCCGGCGGTCACGACGCTCTTCCCCGCGTCGGAGGTGGTGCCCGCGACGAGCAGCCCGCCGCCCTTGTGCCCGGTCATCGACGCCTCCACAGCAACCGCCCGCCCACACAGACTCCCCACGCCGCAAGACCGATCCGCCGCGACAACCGCGCGGCCCTGTCCACATCACGCACCTCGACCGCGCGCCCCGGCGCGTTCAGGACGGGCCGGTGCTCGACCCTGCCCCCGTACGACAACGTCCCGCCGAGCCGCACCCCGAGCGCCCCCGCGAACGAGGCCTCGACGACCCCGGCGTTCGGACTCGGATGCCGGTGCGCGTCGGCCCGCCAGGCCCGTACGGCGTCGCGCGGACGCCCCCCGGCCAGCACGGCGAGCGCCCCGGTCAGCCGGGCGCCCGGCCAGCCGGCGACGTCGTCGAGCCGGGCCGAGGCCCAGCCGAACCTGCGGTACCGGGCGGACTTGTGCCCGACCATCGCGTCGAGCGTGTTCACGGCACGGAAGGCGAGCAGCCCCGGCACTCCGCCCACGGCGCCCCACACCAGCGCGCCCACGACGGCGTCGGAGGTGTTCTCGGCGACGGACTCGACGACGCCCCGGGCGATCCCGTCGGCGTCGAGACCGGCCGGGTCCCGGCCGCACAGCCGCGGCAGCAACTCCCTGGCCAGTTCCACGTCGCCGGCCTCCAGCGCGGACCCGACCGCCCTGGCCTCCCGGCCCAGCGAGGTCCCGCCGACCACGGCCCAGGTCGCGGCGGCCGTCAGTGCGACGGAGGCGGCGGGGGAGCGGCGTACCGCGCGCGCGGCGACCAGACCGACGGCCGCGGCCCCGCCCGCGCACACGGCCGTGTGCAGCGCGCCCCAGCCCCGGTGGTCCCGCCACAGCATCCGTTCGACGGCGCCCGCGGCCCGGCCGAAACCGGCGACGGGGTGCCCGCGGCGCGGATCGCCGAGCAGCAGATCGGCAAGGAGTCCTGCGGCGGCCCCGCACGCATACACGCGCTCGGCCCGCCCGGCGCCGCGAAGGGCGAACATGGCGGTGGTTGTCCTCACTCAGGGTGTCCACGCCCTGGTTCGACGAGACCGACAGCGTGAGTTCCTGGCTCGCCCCTCACGAAGGGGGCTGACAGTGGCGGGACCGCGCCGGATTCGCACCGGCTTCCTCAACTGCTGCCGTATATGGCGGGGGAAGTCCACCACGCTCCGAGAAGGTGCGTCAACTTGCTGTTGACCTGGGGTGGGTGAGTGTGGGGAGGTCCACAACGGGATGCGTGGCCCCGCCACAGGGCCGGATTTCCTCTAGGTGTCGAAAACCGGCCGTACCTAGACTGGAACCGGCAGACGGAGAGCGGTCCACGAGTGGTTGACGGCGCCTTGCGACGATGTGCGGCGGATCCCCCGGCTCGTCTGGGCGGTCCGGCACAGCGGCGCTATGGTGCCTGCACGCGGGCGTGCACTGACGGGGGACGCCGGCTCTCGAGCAGGAGGAGGCCGGTGTGTCCCATGAGACGGACAACGCACGGCCATGGCACGAGCGGTCCGATCGGCCATGGCGCAAGAGCAGTTACTCGGGTGAGAAGGGCGACTGCGTGGAAGTGGCGGTCGAGGCGGCCGAGGTCCGGGTCCGCGACACCGGGAACCGGCACCGGACGAGCCTCGTCTTCCGCCCCACCCACTGGCAGTCGTTTCTCCGGGCGCTGAGCGGTCCCGGCGTGGGCAGCGCCGGTCGCTGAGGCGTCCGGCGTGGGGGGAGGAGAGCGCGTGATGACCAGTCACCATGTGACCGAGGTGCGCGACCAGGCGTACCGGGCGCGCGCGGCCCTCCGGGAGAAGCCGCTGCGCGGCGTGGTCCTGTTCTGTCTGGTGTGCGGCGCCGTCGCGAGTGTGCTCGGCGCGCTGGCGGCCGCGTTGGTACCGCACGGGCAGGCGCGGGTGGTGGTGTGGGTCGTCACGGCCCTGCTGTTCGCCGCGGCGACGGGCTTCCGCGTGGGCTACCTGGGCGTCAGGACCGGCCCGGGGCATCGGGGCCCGGACCCGGATCGGACGGGGACGCCGACGGGCCACCGCTGATTGGCGAGCGCACGGCGTCGGCGCAGCGTGCCAGGAGCCGGCCGAAGCCGTACGCGATGGCCGACACCGTGGAGGCCGCGGCGGCGACGAGCGAACCGATGACCAGCGGTGAGGTCAGACCGTACGCCTGGACGACTGCGATGAGTCCGACCAGGGCCCCGAGCAGCACCAGCAGGAACAGCGTCCCGCAGGCGAACAGCACGCACACGTAGCGGGTCAGGTCGCGGTACCGGTTGGTGTAGAGCAGGTCCGCCCGCTCCGTGCGGCCGTCGTCGTCCGACACGTGCATGACCACGACGCCGTACGAGGCCCCGTCCACCGGTGGGCCGGGCTCGCCGCCGGTGCCCGTGGGTTCGGGTGCGGCCGGGACGCCGGGGCCGCCGGAGTCCGTCACTCCCGTGCCAGGCGCATCACCAGCACCATCGGTGCGGTCGAGTCCGTGAGCGGCGGCCGCGAAGTACCGCCATCCCCACCCGTCGCCTGTGGCCGGCATGCGTGCCTCCTACACGGGCCTTACCGGGCCCGGCCCGTCACCTCAGGAGGTGTCGAGCCCGTCCCTGGTCTTGCTGATGAGATCGACGGCCTGGTCGCCGCTGAACGCGATCTCGCGGAGCGATTCGAAGCACTCCTGGTAGCGCACGATCAATTCGTGGTCGTCGCGGATCGACTGGTTGCCCTGGGCCTCCAGGTACAGCAGATCCTCGTCGTCGGTGAATCCGAGCAGGATGAAGCTGCTGAGGGTGGCGTAGTGCGCGCTCGCGGTGAAGGGCAGCACGTACACCGAGACGCGGGGGCGGCCCACCATGTCGATCAGGTGCTGCAGCTGCCCGCGCTGCACCCGGGGGCCGCCGACCTGGCGGTGCAGTGCGGCTTCGTCCAGGACGAAGAAGGTCCAGGGCGGGGTGTCGCCCTCCAGGGCGCGCTCCTGCCGCTCGGTCCGCAGCTCGACGATCCGGCGCGCCCGTGCCTCGTCCACGCGGGGCGCCAGCATGGCCATCGCGTAGTCCTCGGTCTGCAACAGACCGGGCACGACGATCGGGTGGTACGTGCGGATCGAGGCGGCGGCGCTCTCGTAGCCCAGGTACTGGCGGAAGGCGGGGTCCAGGACGTCGTTGAACTTCGTCCACCAGCTCAGGCCGCGGGAACCGCGCGCGGCTTCCTCGAGCTCCGTCTTGAGCTGTTCGTCCGTCAGTCCGTACAGCTGCACCAACGCCCGCAGGTCGGTCACGGAGATGGACACGGTTCCGGCCTCGATGCGCATGATCTTGGACAACGACCAGTCCAGCGCCTGGGCAGCCTCGGTCTGTGTCTGGCCCTTCGCCTCGCGGGCCTTGCGCAGTTCGATGCGGAGTCTGCGGCGGTTCAAGCTGGGGTCGATCTCGCGGGCCATGATCTCTGTTCTCCTTGCCGGGCCGTGCGCCAGAGGCCGAATGTCGGCCAAGTGGTGAACGGAAGCTAGCAGACAGCTTGGGGTCCAGAAGCTGATGGCTGACGGGTGGGCGGCGGTCGGACTACGTCAGTCTGCCATATGGCTAGTTGGCTGGGCCTTGATATTCGGGGATGGAACGGCCTTTCTTAGAGGGCCGCGACAATTGGCCGCGCCTCACCCGTTCCGGCGACAACTCGAACGCGAAAGCGGGGTGCGGGACGCCGTACGTCCCGCACCCCGCTCGGGTGCTGTCCCCGCCGGTTCGCGTTCAACAAGTGAAGGCGAACCGGCTCCGATCACGCGACGATCAAATAGATCCCGTACGCCACAGCCGCCGCACACAGCGCGAAGCAGAGGTACGCACCGGACGTGACGGCCGCGGCCGACCCGCCCCGCTCCGCCGCGGCCTCCTTCTTGGAGAGGCCGACGATGCCGAGGGTGAACAGGCCCACCAGGGCCACGGTGACCACGAGGCTGACTCCGAACACGGAGCCGAGAGCTGCCCAGTCGATCTTCATAGCTGGTCCT
>NZ_JAMOLN010000257.1 GCF_024448165.1 Streptomyces longispororuber | reverse complement strand
TCGCCGGGGGCCGGGGTTGGGGCGCTCATGTCCGTCGTCCCGTATCTGCTCGGGGGTCTTGTTGTGGCCTCCACATCTATCAGACGCCCGCGCCCGCCCGTGCCGGTCCGCCGTTACGGACCACTTTCCGGGCAACGGTGGTCCCGTCCCGAAGCGCCGGAAAAAACTTTGGCGAACTCGCGTAATGCTTCCGGCAGATCTGCCTCTCACCTTGCACGGGCCCGCTCCAGGGACCGTACGGAGGAGAGGAAACGCACGACATGCACACCGTGGTGGAACGCGAACTCGAGCTGAAACTGGTCCTGTCGCCCGAGCGAAGCATCCCGGTCCCGGCCCGGCTGACCTACCGCACCAATGACCCGTACGCCGTCCACATCGCCTTCCACATCGGCTCCGACCACCCGGTCAACTGGACCTTCGCGCGCGAGCTGCTCGTGGAGGGGGTGTTCCGGCCGTGCGGGCACGGCGACGTGCGGGTGTGGCCGACGAAGGTCGACGGGCGCAGCGTCGTGCTGATGGCGCTGAGTTCGCCGGACGGCGACGCACTCCTGGAGGCGCCCGCCGCGCAGATCTCGGCCTGGCTGGAGCGGACGCTGCGGGTGGTGCCTCCGGGCTCTGAGGCCGAGCAGCTCGGCATCGACGCCGGCCTCGCCGAGCTGCTGGCCCCGACTCCGGCCGACGACCTCTACCTGCGCGACCCGTGGCCGTCGGACGAGTCGTCCGACGAGCGGTGAGCGGGCGGGCGCGTCAGTTCGGGGCGGTGGCCGTGGCGGTCACGGCTGCCGGAGCCGGAGCCGGGCCCGGTTCCGGGGCGGCGACGGCGGTGCCGACGGCCAGGCCGATCGAGGCCACGGCGACGGCGCCGGCCAGGACGACGGCGCCGATCCTGCGGTTGCGGACGGACTTGCTCCTGCTGCTGCGCTCCCTGGTGTTCATCCGTCCAGGGTGCCGCCGGCGGACGTCCCGGCACATGAGTCGTTCGTCCTTTATGTCAGCTATACGTGACCGGAGGCGCACCCTGCGCGATCAGAACAGTTTCCCGGGGTTGAGCAGTCCCAGCGGGTCGAAGGCCGCCTTCACCGCCTGCTGCACCTCCACCCCGACCGGTCCGAGCTCGCGCGCCAGCCACTCCTTCTTCAGGACGCCGACGCCGTGCTCGCCGGTGATGGTGCCGCCGAGCTCCAGACCGAGCGCCATGATCTCGTCGAAGGACTCGCGGGCACGCCGTCCCTCGTCGGCGTCCTGGGCGTCGAAGCAGACGGTGGGGTGCGTGTTGCCGTCGCCCGCGTGCGCGCACACCCCGATGGTCAGCGCGTACTTCTCGGCGATGCGCTCGACGCCTTCGAGCAGTTCGCCGAGCTTCGAGCGCGGCACGCACACGTCGTCGATCATCGTCGTGCCCTTGACGGCCTCCAGGGCGGTCAGCGACAACCGCCGGGCCTGGAGCAGCAGTTCGGACTCGGCGGCGTCCTCGGCCGGCACCACCTGGGTGGCGCCCGCGGCCTCGCACAGCGCGCCGACGGCGGCCAGGTCCGCGGCCGGGTCGAGGGTGTCGAAGGCGGCGAGCAGCAGCGCCTCGGTCGTCTCCGGCAGGCCCATGTTGGCCATGTCGTTGACGGCCTTCACCGTCGTACGGTCCATGAGTTCGAGGAGTGACGGGACGTGACCGTCCTCCATGATCCGGCAGACCGCGTCGCAGGCGGCCGCCGCGGAGGCGAACTCGGCGGCCAGGACGAGCTGCTGGGGCGGCTGCGGCTTGAGCGCGAGCGTCGCCTTGACCACGATGCCGAGGCTGCCCTCGGAGCCGACGAAGAGGCGCGTGAGGTCGTAGCCCGCGACGCCCTTGGCCGTGCGGCGTCCGGTGGACAGCAGCCGGCCGTCGGCGAGGACGACGTCGAGTCCGAGCACGTACTCCGCCGTCACCCCGTACTTCACACAGCACAGGCCGCCCGAGGCCGTGCCGATGTTCCCGCCGATGGTGCACATCTCCCAGCTGGAGGGATCCGGCGGATAGTAGAGGCCGTGCTCGTTCACGGCCCGGGACAGCGTCGCGTTGACGACGCCCGGCTCCACGACGGCGATCCGGTCGACCGGGTTGATCTCCAGGATGCGGTCCATCTTGACCAGCGAGAGCACGATGCAGCCGTCGGAGGCGTTGGCGCCGCCCGACAGGCCCGTGCGGGCGCCCTGCGGGACGACCGGGACGCGTAGTTCGGTCGCGGTGCGCATCACGTGCTGGACCTGCTCCACCGTGCGGGGCAGGACGACGACGGACGGGGCTCCCGCGTCGCAGAAGCTCGCCATGTCGTGGGCGTACGACGCCGTGACGTCGGGGTCGGTGACGATCGCCTCGGGGGGCAGGCCGTCGCCGAGCAGTTCGATGAGGGTGCGGCTCATGATCACAGCCTGGCACTCGGGGCCATCGGTGTGAACCCGTATGCAGCCTCCCCCGTGTGCTCTTCGTATTGACGCACAGTGAGCGCCATGGAGAACTCCGTGGAACCCGTGGAACCCCTGAAGGCCGTGGACGCCGTTCCAGCGCAGCCGGACGCGGCCCCCGTGGACTCCCCGCGTCGCCGCCTCTCCCCCGCCGTGCGGCGTTCGGCCGTCGCGGCGGTCGCCGGGTGCGTGGTGCTCGGCGGCGTCCTGGTCCTGCTGCCCGGCGAGGAGCCGGGGCCCGCGCCGCAGCCGGGCCCGGCCGGGCGGGCGGTGATCGCTGCCGCGGTCGGCGCCCCGGCCTCGCTGCCGGACCTGACGGCGCTGATCGGCGAGCGGGAGGCGCAGGTGCGCACGCATCCCCGGGACGACCGGTCGTGGGCGGCGCTCGGGGCCGCCTACGTGGAGCGTGGCTCACGGACCGCCGAGTCGGCGTACTACCCCAAGGCCGAGCAGGCGCTGCGCAGTTCGCTGAAGGTGCGGCCGAAGGGGAACGTGGCGGCGCTCGACGGTCTCGCGGCGCTCGCCACCGCCCGGGGCGACTGGCCGGGCGCGAAGAAGTGGGGCGAGGCGGCGCGCAAGCTCGCGCCGGAGCGCTGGACGGCGTACTCGTCGCTGGTCGACGCCTACCAGGGGCTCGGTGACTACAAGGCGGCCGGGCGGGCCCTGGAGAAGCTGTCCGAGCTGAGTTCGGGGACCGCGGTGACGCTGCGCACGGCGGCCGTCTACCAGGACCGGGGGTGGCGGGAGGACGCGGCGGCCGTGCTGTCCGACGCGGCCGCGCGAGCCGGCACCCCGGCCGAGCGGGCCGCCCTGCTGCTGCGCGGTGGCGACCTCGCGTGGGAGCGGGGCGACGCGGCGGACGCGCTGCGGCACTTCGACGCGGCGCTCGCCGCGGACCCGGACTGCGCCGCGGCGCTCGCGGGACGCGGGCGGGCACTGGCCTCGCTGGGGCGTGCGCAGGACGCGGTGCGCGCGTACCGGCAGGCGCTCGCGGCGCGGCCCGCGCCCGAGTACGCCCTGGAACTGGGCGAGTTGTACGAGTCCCTGAAGCTCGGCGCGGACGCGCGCGTCCAGTACGACGCGCTGCGGGCGCGGGCCGCCGCGCAGGGGGCGCACGGGGTGGACGACGCGTTGGTGCTGGGCCGGTTCGAGGCGGACCACGGTGACCCGGAGTCGGCGGTGGAGCGGTTGCGCGCCGAGTGGCGGCGGGCGCCGAGCGTGGCGGTCGCCGACGCGCTGGGGTGGGCCCTGCACCGGGCCGGGGACGACGACGAGGCGATCGGTCTGCTGCGGCGGGCCACGGACCGGCAGAAGGGTGGCACGGTGCGGTCCGCGGTGGTCGTGTTCCACCGGGGTGAGGTCGAGCGGGAGCTGGGCCTGTACGGGGCCGCGCGGCGGCACATCGGGGAGGCGCTGCGGATCAATCCGGCGTTCTCGCCGCTGTACGGGCCTGCGGCGCGGGAGGCGTTGGCGGCGCTCGGGGAGCCGCCGGAGGGTGGCCCCGAGCAGATGTGGCCCCCCAAGCCGAAGGCTCCGCCGGTCAAGCGGATCCCGCCGAAGCGCCGTTGATTCTTCGGCGGTGGGCGGGTGCGACCCCGATGGGGCTTCTCGCGCGGGGAACTGCGCGGTCAGCCCCCACCGGACCCGCACCCGACCGACGAACCCGACCGACTGCCCCCGTCAGACCAGTGCCGTTCCGATGAGGCCGTTGCGGGTGACCAGGGTGGCCAGATCCGGCTCGGAGAGGCCGTCCGTTCCGGCGGGACGCCTCGGCAGGACCATGTAGCGCGTCTCCGCGGACGAGTCCCACACGGTGACCTTCACGTCGTCCGGCAGCGTCACCCCGAACTCCGCGAGAACCGCCAGCGGCTCCCGCACGACCCGCGACCGGTACGCCTCGCTCTTGTACCAGCCGGGCGAAGGACCGAGCAGCCGCAGCGGGTAGCAGGAGCAGAGCGTGCACACGATGACGTTGTGGACGGAGTCCGTGTTCTCGGCGACCCGCAGCCGCTGGTGCTGAACTCCTCCCGCCGCGAAGCCCAGTTCGCCGACAGCGGCCGCCCCGTCCGCCAGCAGTCGCTCCTTGAACGCCGGATCGGTCCAGGCGCGGGCGACCACCTTCGCCCCGTTCACCGGGGACGCCCCGGCCAGGAATCCGTCGATGACCTCGTCGACGGTGTCGCCGCCGACGATGCCCCGCTCCTCCAACAGGCTCTCCAGGAGCCGCACCTGACGGGAGATCACCGCGTCGTCGTGGTCACCGGACATCGGCGTCGGCCTTCCTCAAGTAGCTCTCGGACAGGTCGAGGACGACGTCGTGGTCGCCCTCGCCCCACAGGTCACGCGCCGCGAACCGGACCGCGTAGACCATCTCGACCGGCGCGTCGTCCCGGCCCTGCGAGCGGATGTCGGCGAGCGGCGCCCGCCCCTCCGGCTCGACGACGACGCCGAGCTTGCCGCGCGCGTACCGGGGCAGCCGGGTGTGGTGCGGCGGGTCGTGCCGGTAGGTGCGGACCACGTCACCGGGTGCGTAAGCGAGTCGGTCAGGCATGGTCCAGCACTCCCGCCTCGATCACGCCCTTGCGTTCGAGGAGCGTGCGGATGGCGTGGAACCAGCGCTCGTAGTACGAGGCCGCCAGGTACGCGGCGGGCTCCATCGTCTCGATCGCGTCCCGGAACTCGTCCAGGTTGAAGACCTTCTTCACGAGCAGCGCGCGCTGGAGCGCGAAGACGCGCGCCTCCCAGTCCGCGTGGAAGGGTTCGGCGTCATCGGTGGTGTCGATGGCGCCGAACCCGGTCATGCCGCCTACGTCGTTCATTCTGGCCATGCGGCCAGCTTAGGAGCGCGGATCAGAGATTTCCGCGCTTCTCCTGCTCCCGCTCGATCGCCTCGAACAGGGCCTTGAAGTTGCCCTTCCCGAAGCCCATGGAGCCGTGCCGCTCGATCATCTCGAAGAAGACGGTCGGCTTGTCCTGGACCGGCTTGGTGAAGATCTGCAGCAGGTAGCCGTCCTCGTCCCGGTCGACGAGGATCTTCAGCTCGCGCAGCGTCTCGACGGGGACGCGGGTCTCGCCCGCCCACTCGCCGAGGGTGTCGTAGTACGAGTCGGGGGTGTCCAGGAACTGGACTCCGGCCGCGCGCATGGCCCGCACCGACGCGACGATGTCGTTCGTGGCGAGCGCGATGTGCTGGACGCCCGCGCCGCCGTAGAACTCCAGGTACTCGTCGATCTGGGACTTCTTCTTGGCGATGGCGGGCTCGTTGATCGGGAACTTGACCTTGAGGGTGCCGTCCGCGACCACCTTCGACATCAGCGCCGAGTACTCGGTCGCGATGTCGTCGCCCACGAACTCCTTCATGTTCGTGAAGCCCATGACCTTGTTGTAGAAGGCCACCCACTCGTTCATCTTGCCGAGTTCGACGTTGCCGACGCAGTGGTCGATGGCCTGGAAGGTGCGCTTGGCCGGCGGCTCGACGATCGGGTCCGCGGCGTCGAAGCCGGGCAGGTAGGGGCCGTCGTAGCCGGTGCGCTCGACGAGGGTGTGGCGGGTCTTGCCGTACGTGGCGATGGCGGCGCGCACGACGGTGCCGTGCTCGTCCTTCGTCTCGTAGGGCTCCTGGACGCCGCGGGCGCCGTGCTCGACGGCGTAGGCGTACGCGGCGCGCGCGTCCGGGACCTCGATGGCGAGGTCGACGACGCCGTCGCCGTGCGCCGCGACGTGGTCCTGGAGGAAGTGGCCCCAGTCGGTGGAGGCCTTGATGACGGAGGTGAACACGAAGCGGGCGGAGCCGTTGGTGAGGACGTAGGAGGCGGTCTCGCGGCTGCCGTTCTCCGGTCCGGAGTAGGCGACGAGCTTCATGCCGAAGGCCGTCGAGTAGTAGTGCGCGGCCTGCTTGGCGTTGCCGACGGCGAAGACGACCGCGTCCATTCCCTTCACCGGGAAGGGATCGGCCTGCCGGGCGGTGTCGGGGGTGTGCGCAACGGACGAGTGTGAGGTCTGCGTCATGTCTGGAGGCTCCCGCCGTTCCACAAGGTGCGCAATAGTTTGCGTATTCGCTGGGCAATCTGACCAGTGGCCGGTCCGTTTCTGCGGGCTCTGTGTACAGGATGACCATCTCGGAGGCGTGCATGGCGATCGATCATCTGGACGGGCGGCTGATCCTGCTGCTCGCGCGGGAGCCGCGGATCGGCGTCCTGGAGATGTCACGCCGTCTCGGCGTGGCGCGCGGCACCGTGCAGGCCCGCCTGGACCGGCTTACCTCGAACGGAGTCATCCGCGGCTTCGGCCCGCAGGTCGACCCGGCCGCGCTCGGCTATCCGGTCACCGCGTTCGCCACCCTGCAGATCCGGCAGGGCCAAGGTGCCGACGTCAGGGCCCATTTGGCGACCGTGCCCGAGGTCCTCGAACTGCACACGACGACCGGCAGCGGCGACATGCTGTGCCGGCTCGTGGCCCGCTCGAACGCGGATCTCCAACGTGTGATCGACCTGGTTGTCGGTTTTGATGGCATCGTCCGGGCTTCCACGGCGATCGTCATGGAAAATCCCGTTCCGCTGCGGATCATTCCGCTGGTGGAGCAGGCGTCGGGAGATTCCTGACGGCCCAGCGGAGCACCGCCCGGCAGCGAGGCGCGATGGACTTCCGGGACTGCGGTTGGGGTGGCCGATGAACTTCTGGGACTACCTGGTCAACCGGCACCAGCAGTTGCTCGCCGACGCCTACCAGCACGCCAGCGCGGTCTTCCAGTGCATGGTCGTCGCCACCCTCATCGGGATCGTCATCGCCGTGGTCACGTACCGCAGCGACTGGGCGGGCAACCTCGCGACGACGGCGACCTCCACCATCCTGACCATCCCGTCGCTCGCCATGATCGGTCTGCTCATCCCGATCGTCGGGCTCGGTGTCGCGCCGACCGTCATCTCCCTGACCCTGTACGGGCTGCTGCCGATCGTGCGCAACGCGATCGTGGGCCTGCGCGGCGTCGACCCCTCGCTGATCGACGCGGCGAAGGGCATCGGGATGTCCCGCGCGGCCCGGCTGTTCAAGGTGGAACTGCCGCTCGCCTGGCCGCCGATCCTCACCGGCATCCGGGTCTCCACCCAGATGCTGATGGGCATCGCCGCCATCGCCGCGTACGCCTCGGGCCCCGGCCTCGGCAACGAGATCTTCCGCGGCATCGCCTCGCTGGGCAGCGCCAACGCGCTGAACCAGGTGCTCGCCGGCACCCTCGGCATCATCGTCCTCGCCCTGCTCTTCGACGCCGCGTACGTCCTCGTCGGACGCCTGACCATCCCGAGGGGGATCCGTGTCTGAATCCGCAACCGAGACGCAGGCGTCCGGGGCCAGCATCGAGCTGGAGAACCTCAGCAAGCGCTACCCGGGCTCGTCCGACCCGGCCGTGGACAGCGTCAACATGGAGATCAAGGCGGGCGAACTCATCATCTTCGTCGGCCCGTCGGGCTGCGGTAAGTCGACGACCCTGAAGATGATCAACCGGCTGATCGAACCGACCGGCGGCCGGATCCGGATCGGCGGCGAGGACGTCACCGACATGGACCCGGTGAAGCTGCGCCGCAAGGTCGGCTACGCGATCCAGTCCTCCGGACTCTTCCCGCACATGACGGTCGCGCAGAACATCGCGCTGGTGCCGAAGATGGTCGGCTGGTCCAAGTCGAAGATCAAGTCGCGGGTCGAGGAGATGCTCGACCTGGTCGGCCTCGACCCCGGCGAGTTCCACGGCCGCTATCCGCGCCAGCTCTCCGGCGGCCAGCAGCAACGCGTGGGCGTGGCACGGGCGTTGGCGGCCGACCCGCCCGTCCTCCTGATGGACGAGCCGTTCGGCGCGGTCGACCCGATCACCCGCGACCACCTCCAGGACGAGCTGATCCGGCTCCAGCACGAGCTGCACAAGACGATCGTCTTCGTCACGCACGACTTCGACGAGGCCATCAAGCTGGGCGACCGCATCGCCGTGCTGCGCGAGAAGTCGCACATCGCGCAGTTCGACACCCCCGAGGCGATCCTCACCAATCCGGCCGACGACTTCGTCTCCGGCTTCGTGGGCGCGGGCGCCGCCCTCAAGCGCCTCAACCTCACCCGCGTGCGCGACGTCGAGGTCACCGACTATCCGACGGTGCAGGTCGACGACCCGCTGCAGGACATCTTCAACAAGCTGCGGGCGGCCGGCACCAACGAGCTGCTGCTGCTCGACAAGCGCGGCCGCCCCTACAAGTGGCTGCGCCGCGGCGACCTGATGCGCGCCAAGGGCTCCCTGGCCCGCGCCGGCACCCTCGTGCACGACACCGTGACCTGGGACGCCACCCTGCGCGACGCCCTGGAGGCCGTGCTCACCGACAACGCGGGCCGGGTCGCGGTGACCGGGCGGCGCGGCGAGTACGAGGGCGTCGTCGACATGGAGACGCTGATGAACTCCGTGCACGAACTCCTGGAGGCGGACCGGCTGGAGGCCGTCGAGCACCAGCACGAGCTGGAGGAGCAGCGGTCCCTGCAGACGCAGCAGGAGCAGGAGGGCTCCCAGGCCGCCGACGGAGAGGCGAAGGCGTGAACAGCCCTGCCAAGAAGAGCGCACGCCCCGACGGGGAGCACGAGGTCAAGGGCCTCGCGTTCCGCGACGAGGGCGAGGGCGAGCAGGAGGCGACGCCGCCGCCGTCGCCGGACCGGGAGCCGCGGCGCATCACCTGGCAGAAGCTGACGTTCCTGCCGGCTGTCCTCGTGGTGGTCCTGCTGATCACCTGGCTGTGGTTCCGCAACGCCGACCTCGACTCGATCTCCGAGAACGCGCTGTCGGGCGGCCAGGTGTGGAAGGCGCTGCGCCAGCACATCAGCCTGACCGTGATCTCCACGTTCTTCGTGCTGATCATCGCGATCCCGCTGGGCATCCTGCTGACGCGCAAGATGTTCCGCAAGGCCACCCCGTTCGCCCTGATACTCGCCAACATGGGGCAGGCGACCCCGGCGATCGGCCTGCTGGCGCTGCTCGTCATCTGGCTCGGCATCGGCGAGAAGACCGCCCTGATCGGCATCATCATCTACGCGATCCTGCCGGTGCTCTCCAACACGATCGCGGGCCTGAAGGCCAACGACCCCACGCTCCTGGAGGCCGCGCGCGGCATCGGCATGTCGCCGGTGGGCGTGCTCACCAAGGTCGAACTCCCCCTCGCCGTCCCGCTGATCCTCGCCGGCGTGCGCACCGCGCTCGTCCTCAACGTCGGCACGGCCACCCTCGCCACGTTCGGCGGCGGTGGCGGCCTCGGCGTCCTCATCACCACCGGGATCACCAACCAGCGCATGCCGGTGCTGATGCTCGGCTCGATCCTGACGATCGCGCTCGCGCTGCTCGTGGACTGGCTGGCGTCGCTGGCCGAGCTCCTGTTGCGGCCGCGCGGGCTGGAGGTGCGCTCATGAGGTACCGCGTACGTGTGGCGACGGCGACCGGCAGCGCGCTGGCCCTGCTCGCCCTCGCCGGGTGCGGTCTGACGAGCGGCAGCCCGCTGGTGGACGACGTGCAGCCGGGCTCGGTCGGCAAGGGCGAGCCGCTGGACGGCGCGAACATCACCGTCACGTCGAAGGAGTTCACCGAGCAGCTGATCCTCGGCGCGATGATGGGCATCGCGTTCAAGGCGGCCGGCGCGGACGTCCTCGACCGGACCGGCATCCAGGGCTCCATCGGCGCCCGCGAGGCCATCAAGTCCGGTGACGCCGACGCCATGTACGAGTACACGGGCACGGCCTGGATCACCTACCTCGGCAACTCCGATCCGATCCCGGACCCGCAGAAGCAGTGGGAGGCGGTGCGCGACGCCGACAAGAAGAACGGCATCACGTGGCTGCCGCAGGCCGCGCTCAACAACACGTACGCGCTCGCCATGAACGAGGCCAACTTCAAGAAGTACGGCACCAGGACGCTCTCCGACGTCGCCGCGCTGGCCAAGTCGAACCCGGGCGCGGTCACCCTGTGCGTGGAGAGCGAGTTCGCCAACCGCGCCGACGGACTGCCCGGCATGGAGAAGGCGTACGGGATGAAGCTGCCCGCAGGGAACATCACGCAGATGGACAGCGGCATCATCTACACCCAGGCGGCCAAGGGCAGTTGCACGTTCGGCGAGGTCTACACGACCGACGGCCGGATCAGGGCGATGAACCTCCATGTGATGGAGGACGACAAGAAGTTCTTCCCGAACTACAACGCGGCGCCCTCGATCAACACCAAGGCGCTGGACAAGTACCCGGAGATGGCCGAGGTCATCGAGCCGATCACGAAGAAGCTGAACAACACCGTCGCCCAGGAGCTCAACGCCAAGGTCGACGTCGACGGGCAGGACCCGCACGACGTCGCCAAGGACTGGCTCGTGAAGGAGGGCTTCGTCAAGGAGTGAGCCCGCGGCGGGTCAGCACTTCGGGACGGTGCCCGAGCCCTTCTCCAGGTTCGTCAGCGCGGTCACCGTGTCCTTGAGCGTGGTCGCCGGGATCAGCCGCATCGACTCCGGCGCCGACGCCTTCGCGTCCGCGCACTCCGCCTTCGGTACGAGGAAGACGGTGGCGCCGTCGCGGTGCGCGGCCTGCACCTTCAGGGACACGCCGCCGACCGCGCCGACCTTGCCGTCGTCGTCGATGGTGCCCGTGCCGGCGATCGACTTCCCGCCGGTGAGGTCGCCGCCGCTGCCGTCGCCGTCGAGCATGTCGATGATGCCGAGGGAGAACAGCAGGCCGGCGCTGGGCCCGCCGACGTCCCCGAGCTGAAGGGTGACCTTCACCTTGCCCGAGTCGTCGCCCAGGTACGCCAGGGCGGCCTCGGTGGCGGCGTCCTGCGAGCCCTTCATCTCCTGCTGGTTGTGCTTCTCGATCTCCTTGGTGGAGCCGCCCGACGGGTACACGGAGTCGCGCGGCATGACGGCCCGGTCCTCCCGGAACCAGCCGTCGACCACGTCACCGAGGTGGACGGAGGCGTCGGGACCGGTCGCCACGATCGTCACCGCGCGGAGCGCTCCGCTGGTGTCGCGGGTGGGGGCGCCGGTGATCGCGATGACGGGTTTGCCCCCGTCCTTCCCCAGCACGTTCGTGGTCGGGCCCGGCTGTGCCACGGAGAAGGGCAGCGGGGCGAATCCGGCGACCGCGAGCAGCGCGATGACCGGGAGCGCGCACAGGGTGAGGGCAGCGGGGCGGCTGAGGCGGTTGAGCACGGCCCCGACTCTAACGTTTCGCCCGGCCGGGGTGCGGCGCGGATCCGTCTGCCGGGTCCGGGAGGGCCGGCGGGTGCGGCTCCGGTGGGGGCTGGTCGCGCTCCGCGGCGGAGCCCCACCGGCCCGCGGCCGACCTACGAACCGAACAACCCGCGGCGGGACGTCGTCACGCGCCGCAGCACGTCCGGGAGGGGCGTGACCCCGATCCCCGGCCCCCGCGGCACCACCAGATGCCCGTCCGCGAGGACGAACGGCTCCGTCACGTCCTCCGCGAAATACCGGCTGGAAGCAGACGTGTCGCCGGGCAACGTACACCCGGGCAACGCGGCGAGTGCCAGGTTCGGCGCCCGCCCGATCCCGGTCTCCAGCATCCCCCCGCACCACGCCGCCACCCCGTGCGCCGCGGCCACGTCGTGCACCCGCCGCGCCTCCAGGTAGCCGCCGACCCGCGCGGGCTTGATGTTGACGACGCGGCAGGCGTCCATCGCGATGGCGGCGGCGGTGTCCCGGGCGTTGTGGAGGGACTCGTCGAGGCAGACGGGCGTGGAGATGCGGCGCTGGAGCAGCGCGTGCGCGTGCAGGTTGTTCTCCTCCAGCGGCTCCTCGACGAGCAGCAGCCCGAACTCGTCCAGCCGCCGCAGGTGCTCCGCGTCGGCGAGGGTGTACGCCGTGTTGGCGTCGACCTGGAGCGGCAGCTCGTCACCGAAGCGCTCGCGCACGGCCCGTACGGGCGCCACGTCCCAGCCCGGCTCGATCTTCAGCTTGATCCGGACGTAGCCCTCGGCGAGATAGCGCTCGACGTCGTCGAGGAGCTCGGGCACGGAGTCCTTGATGCCGACGGAGACGCCCGCGGGCACCCGGTCGTGGACCGAGCCGAGGTACGTGGCGAGGGACATGTCGTGGGCACGCAGCTCCGCGTCGAGGACCGCCGTCTCCAGGGCCGCCTTCGCCAGCTCGTGCCCCTTGATCTTCGCCATGGCGGGGCCGAGCGCGGCCGTCGTCAGCTCGGGCAGGGCGGCGACGCGCGGCAGCAGGAAGTCGCGGATCACGGTCTCCGCGCCGGACACGTACTCGGAGCAGTACAGCGGCTCGGGATCGGCGGCGAACTCCGACCAGCCCTCCGCCTCGTCGGTGACGACGTGCAGCAGGAAGGTGTCCTTGGTCGTCATCGTGCCGAACGAGGTGCGGAACGGGGTGACCAGCGGGATCGCGACGTGCAGCAGTTCTACGTGGTCGAGCTTCATGCGGGGGTCCCCTCCCGGGTCAGGGTGTACCAGCCGGCCCGGGACAGACCGGTGGCGGTGCGGCCCTCGGCGAAGGCGGCCGTGAACACGTCGCGCACGGCGCGGCGCCAGCGCAGCGCGAGCGCGGGGTCGGCGGCGCGCAGCTTCACGATGTCGTCGGGGACGCGGCACCAGAC